>DASZSK010000091.1:0-30864 GCA_035548735.1 Caulobacterales bacterium
CAACGTCGGCGTCATCGCCATCGGCTGCAACATCCACGACCAGATGTCGGCGTTCATCTATGTCGTCGACACGCCCTACGCGGCCAAGACCGGGCCGGACGGCGTCGCCATCATTCCCGACGCGCCAGCCGGAGCAACGACCCTGACGGTGTGGCATCCTTACATGCGCGCCCCGGACAACCGTTTGGCGCGCGCCATCACGATCGCGGCGGACGGAGGCGTGCAGAGCTTCAGCATCCGGCTGCGTGCGCCGCCCGAACATCAAAGCGCCTACTGATGTTTCGGCGCCTGCGTCTCAAGCTGACGGTGCTCTATGCCGGTCTCTTTTTTCTGACGCTGTCGCTGATCGGTTTCTCCGCCTGGGCCATTATCGCCAACAATGCGCAGCGCATGGTGCGCGACGAGTTGCAAACCACGGGCATTGTGTTCGATCGCCTCTGGCAATTGCGCGCCGAGCATTTGCAGGAAGGCGCTTCGATCTCCGCCAGCGACTACGGCTTTCGGCAAGCTATCGCCAGCAACGACGAGCCGACCATCGCCTCCGCGCTCGCCAATTTGCGGCGCCGTCTCAGCGCAGACCTCGTTTTCCTGGTGACGCCGCAAGGCGCCATCATCAACGCCGGCGAGACGACGACCATCGCAGCATCGCCGCGCTTACGGCAGGCGCTCGAGGAAGAGCTGGACGCGGACAACGCCCCAAGCGGCGTGCTGATGTTCGCGGAGGCGCCGCACCAGGCGGTGATCGCGCCTGTGCTTGCGCCCGACTTATTGGGCTGGGTCGTGGTCGGGGAGCGCCTGGATCGCCGTGAAATGCACGGGCTGGAAGCGCTATCCGCGATTCCGCTGCAAGCCTGCGCTCTGGTGCGGGGCGCGCAAGGCTGGTCGGCGCTCGAACCCGCGATCGAGCCGCGCGATCAAGAGAAGGTAAGCGGCTTTGTTGAGCGCGCGCTGCATTCGCGTGAGACCCGCCCGGACATGCTGCACCTGAGCACGGGCGACGCCATCGCGCTGGTGAAACCGTTCCGCTCGCTGGACGGCGTCGAAAGCGTGCTCCTGCTGCGCTATCCGATAGCGGCGGCGCTTGCGCCCTATCAGCCGCTGTTCAACAGCTTGATCGCTATCGGCTTTGTCGCCATCGTGTTGCTGAGCTTCGGAAGCTGGCTGTTGGCGAGCGGCATCACCAAGCCGATTTCCAGACTCGAACTGGCCGCACGGCGTCTGCAGGCCGGCGCTTATGAGCCGGTTGAAGTGCGCACGCGCGACGAGATCGCCCACCTCGCGGAAGGCTTCAACGCCATGGCCGCGGCCATTCAGGAGCGCGAGCAGAAGATCACGCGTCTTGCCCTGCACGATTCCGAGACCGATCTCCCCAACCGGCTCGCCATCGAACGCCGGCTGCAGCCGAGCATGAACGCCGGCGCGCGCCTGCATGTGGCGGCGATCGGCGTCGACCGCTTCGCGCACGTGCGCGGCGCCATTGGCTACGCACACGCCGAAGCTCTGATGCGCCAACTTGGCCAGCGCATCGTCGCGCTTGCGCATGACGCGCCGATGGCGCGCATCTCCAGCGACATCCTCATCGTCGCCTTCACCGCGGAAGACGAACCGGCAAGCCGGCGGCGACTGCGCAAGCTGCAATTGGCGCTTGAGCAGACGCTGTCGCTCGATGGGCAATTGATCGATGTCGCCGTTAGCATCGGCGTGGCGCAAGCAAAGCCCAAGGACGACGCGCCGAATCAACTCATTCAGCGCGCCAGCATCGCGCTCGACCAAGCGCGAGCGGCGTGCACCAAGATCGCCTTCTTTGACGAAGCGTCGTACGGCGATCCAACGCGCAATCTCTCGCTGATGGGCGAGATGCGCCGCGCGCTCGCCAATGGCGACATGACCCTGGCGCACCAGCCGAAGCTCAATCTGCGCAGCAACGTGATCGAGGGCGTGGAATCGCTGGTGCGCTGGAAGCATCCGCGGCGCGGGATGATCGGCCCCGACGTGTTCATCCCGATGGCGGAGGACACCGGCCACATCCGCGCCCTGACCGATTGGGTGCTGGCGCGCGCCATCGCAGAGCAAAAGCTGCTCGCGCAATCCGGCCGCGCCATCACCTTCTCCGTCAACATTTCCGGGCGCCTTCTAAGCGACCGCGAGTTCGCGCAATCGGCGATGCGCCTGGTCGAAGCCGCCGCAGCGCCGATCTGTTTCGAGATCACCGAAACCGCCGTTATCGACAATCCGGACATCGCCCTCGAAAACATCGATCTGTTTGCGCGTGGCGATGTGCAAATCTCGATCGACGATTACGGCTCTGGCCTCTCCTCGCTCGCGTATCTCAAGCAATTGCCAGCGCACGAGCTAAAGATTGACAAGGTGTTTATCCAGAGCCTCGCCAACAGCCAACGCGACGCGCTGCTGGTGCGCTCGACCATCGATCTCGCGCATGGTCTCGGCATGAAAGTGACCGCCGAGGGAGTCGAGACGCCGGCGACCCTCGCCCTTCTCAACACGATGGGGTGCGACATTGCGCAGGGCTATTTGGTCGGCCGCCCCGTGCCCATCGACCAATTGTTGACCATTTTGGCCGACGCTGCGCGACGAACGGCATAGTTTCAGGGGGCGAGTGTGAACCGTTGGCTGGCGAGCAGCGCGGCGATCATCGCCGTCGCGGCGCCCGCGGCGGCTCACGCGGATGCGCAGCAAGGCGGCGATCTGCGCGGCTTTCTCGATTTCAAGGCCGGCGCGAGCGACGGCGAGCATTCCTGGGTCGACGGCGGCTTCGGCAAGACGCGTTTTGGCGGCGCCGAGGACGGCTGGGCCGGCCATGGCTTCATCGACGGCTCGCTGATCTGGCGCCCGCATCTCACATGGAGCGTGCGCGGCTATCTGCATTTGCGCGCCGCCCCGGAACAGGATCATCTGGTGGACGCCGTCGAAGCGTACGTCACGTATCGGCCGATGCCGGTGTACGGCGCGCATCTGAGCGCACGCGCCGGCCTCATGTATCCGCCTGTCTCGCTCGAACACGAAGGATTGGGCTGGAGCACGACGGAGACGATTACGCCCTCCGCGATCAACACCTGGATCGGCGAGGAAGTGAAGGTGCTCGGCGTCGAAGGCACAGCGCGGCGCGACTTCGGCGGACAGGAGTTCTCCGCCACCATTGGCGCCTTCGGCTTCAACGACACTTCGGGCACCATCCTCGCCTATCGCGGCTGGGCGATGCACGACGTGCTCAACACGGCGTTCGGCAGCCTTGAACTGCCGCATCAAGCGCCGGCTTGGTATGCGGTGAAAAGCGATCAGGCGCTGGTGACAGAGCCGGTGCGCGAACTGGATGGGCGTGTTGGCTTCTACGGCCGCCTCGGCTGGCGGAGCGGGCCCATCTCTCTTGACGTCACGCATTATGACAACGCTGCGGACCGCATCAGTGAAAGCGACGGTCAGTATGCGTGGGAGACGCGCTTCACCAATATCGGCCTCCGGCTCGATTTCAGTGAAGACACGCGCCTGCTCGCGCAGGCGATGACCGGGCAGACGATCCTCGGCCGCCGCACGCCCTTCGGCTATTGGGTCGATATGGATTTCGGCGCAGCCTATGTGCTGCTCGCGCACGATATCGGCTCCAATACCGTCGCGGTGCGCGCGGACTATTTCGAGACCGACGACAAGAGCTTTACCGGAACCGACAACAATAACGAAGAAGGCTGGGCGCTCACCGCCGATTATCGCATGCCGCTGTCGCAACGGCTGAGCCTGGCGCTTGAGGCGTTGCATGTCGAGAGCGACCGTCCGCAGCGCGCAAGCGTCGGCCTCGACCCCGACCAGAAACAAACAACGCTGCAATCGACACTGCACGTGGCGTTTTAACCGCGGTCGAATTTGTCCTTCTTGCGGACCCCGAACAACAGCTTCTGCTCGAGACGCTGGCGCAGCTGGCCATAATAGGCATTCAGAAACTCGGAATCGGTTTCGAGCGGCGTGCGTTTCCACTCGATCTTGGCGCGAATGCGCTCGGCCACCGCATTCATCACGTCCCCATCGTCGCCGCGGAGCACGGATTCCAGGACCTGCAGCTCCTTCACGCCATAGACCGCAAGCTGCGCGTCGGTGAATGCAAAACGTGGATCAACTTTCCGCTCGCTCGCGAGGTCCGGCAGTAACTTCTGCTTGGGCGTCTTGATGACCCACGTTCCGGCCACGAGATCCCCAACGCGCAGCCGGTCGCGGTTGAATAGTGGAAATAGCAAGAAGATGGCGCACCAGACTATCGCCGCCAGCGCGATCAGGCCGCCGACGTCCGAGCCGGCGAACATCGACATGAACAGAGCGACGATCGGCAAATAGAGTTCGAGTTCGCGCATGGCGTTGCGCGTCACGACCGCGTCGGCGCTCAAGGCGCCCCCATCACGCGCGGCCACGCGCAGTCCCATGGCGCGCTTGCCCCAGGTCGCCGCGCGTGGCGAGCATTCCATCAGCGTGAAATAGAAATTGCGTAAGATGAAGAAGAAGACGGTCCAGATGATGGCGACGATTTCGCCGGTCTCGCGTCCATCGCCGCGATCCCCATGAAGCTGCGACAAAGCGCCGAGCGTCAGGAGCAGCATGCCGATGACACAAGCGAGCATGATCGCGAGATCGATCAGCAGCGCCGCCGCGCGCTCGCCGACGGTCGCCAGTCGCACGCGAAGATCGACGCCTTCCGGCGTGATCAGCGGGCGGGTCTGGGTATCGACGCCGCCCTCAGCCACGGCTCGCCCTCCGCGGCAGATAGAAATAGAGCCCCCACATCGTGGCGGTCGCGCCCGCGATCGCATAGCGCACGATGTCGCTGGAAATGAGCTGTCGACCGAAGCCCTCGAGCAATCCGGCGAACATCAGCATGATGATGACGCCGATCATGATCACCCCGCCTTGTCGCCCGGCGCGCGTCGCCGCCGCCACTCGCGAGAGCGCGCCTGGAAAGGCGATTGACCAGCCGAGGCGGATGCCGGCCGCGCCGGACAATGTAATCGCGAACAGCTCGGTGACGCCGTGGATCAGAATCCAGCCGTAAAACTGGAACCCAAGGCCGTGCGAGATGAACACCGCCGATAAGGCGCCCAGCGACAGCCCATTATAAAGAATGAGCAGCGCCGACGGCACGCAGAAGGCGAAGCCGAGCGCAAAGGAAAAAAGCGAGACCCCGGCATTGTGCGTGAACAGATAGGTCGCGAAAAAACTGAGGTGCGCGCGCTCGTCCACCTTGGTGTAGAGCGCGTCGCGCAGCGCTTCGGTCGTCGCCGCCGGCGTTCTGCCCTGCGCCATGTCGCTGGAGATGAACGACGAGAACCAATCCGGATCGTGCATAACCAAAAAATAGGCGACAAAGACGCCCGCAAGCATGAGCAGGCCGGAGGCGAGCGTCTCGCGCCAGAGCCCCTGTACGGCGAGCGGCCAGTCGCGCGTGAAGAAACCGCCCACGCGCTGCAGCAAGGTCGAGCGCGCGCCATACACGAAGAAATAAGCGCGCGCGCAGAGCGCCTCGAGATACTCGATCAGCGCCGCGTCGAGCGAGGTCGAGCGCGCCACCGAAAGCGAAGACAGCGCCGCACGATACAGTGCCGGGATGGCAACCATGTCCTCGTCGGAAAGGCCGCGCGTCGATCCGCGTTCGGCCTTCTTAAGAAGCGCTTCGAGCCGCTTCCAGGATTCTTCGCGCTCCTGGCGAAAGCGCAGACTGCGCAGGCGATCGTCAACCGGCATCAGATCCGCTCCGCCCGGCGCAGCCGATCGTAGGCGCGCACCAGTTCCGACCCCAAGCGCTGCACAGGCGCGGTCACGATGTGTGCGCCCATGCGCCTCAGCCGCGCCAGCACGATGCTGCGCTCGCGCAGCAGCTGGTGCGCAATCACGGCGCGCGTCACGTCGTCGGAACTTTCCGGCGCGGCGTTCTGCAGGCTTTCCAGCTCCTCGTCGCGGAAGGCGACAAACACCACCATGTGCCGGCGCATCAGGCGCTGCATATTCTCCAGCATGAGCTCGGCGCTGATCGTATCCGCGAAGTCGGTAAATACGACGATCATGGAGCGGCGCTGTAGACGCTCCGCCAGCGTCGCCAAGCCCAGCGTGTAGTTGGTCTCTTCGGTCGAGTAGTCGAGACGGGCCGTCAGCGCCTTGAGCTGCGTGAAGGCGCCCGCGCCCGAGACGAACCCCGTCGCCAAATGCGGCCGGGCGTCAAAGCCGAAGAAGCTGACGCGATCGCCGAGCTTCAAGCTCACATAGCTCAGCATCAATGCGGCGTTGAGCGCCCAGTCGACGCGTGCGACGCCCTGCACGGGCTCGCACATCACCCGGCCGGTGTCGATTGCGAAAACGATCTGGTGATTGCGCTCGGCGCGCACCTCCTTGGCGAGCAGCTTGCGGTGGCGCGCGCTCTGTTTCCAATCAAGCAGACGCTTGTCCATGCCGGGTTGGAACTCGGCCAGCGCGTCGAATTCAGAACCGTCGCCACGATCGCGCATCGGCTTCAGCCCGTGCACCATCGTGCGAGAAAAAAGCTTCTGCGCTTCGCGCTCGATTGCGCCGAGATCGGGCGCGACGGCGATCCGCGTGTCGAGCGGCTGCGTCCTTTGGCGCCATGCAAGGCCCATGGGGCCGCGCCAACGCAAAAAGGCGCGCTCAATCTTGGCTTCCCCGCGCCGCCTCGGCTCCAACTCGAACGCGGTCGCGCCTTCCCCGCCCGCCGTCGCCGCGACACGGCGGTTCGGCGCAGCATCGATCAGCGCATTCGTCTCCAGAACCACTTCCGTGTTGCGCGGTCCGCGCCGGCCGAAAGCAAGCAGAATGTTCGCCGGAAACGCGCCCGCGCCGACGCCGGCGAGACGCGGCGTTTGCGCTTCGACCTTGAGACGTCCGCCGGACACGGCGAGCGCCGCATCCACCAGGATGAGCGCAAGCATGGTGATCGCCCACGCCGCGCCGAGCGGCCACAAGCGCGGCGCCAGCGCCGCAAGCAGCAGCGAGATCGGCGCGCCCAAGGCGGCCAGCACGATGGCGCGGGCGGTCGGCGCGATCATCGCCTGGCGCTCACCGCGGCGCCTGCGTCTGCTCGATGATCGAAACGAGCGCGGCGTCCGTCGTGCGCCCTTCGATCTCGGCGGCGGGAGAGAGAATGACACGGTGGCGGAGCGCCGGCAGCGCGAGCGCCTTCACGTCATCCGGAATCACGTAGTCGCGTCCTTCGAGCGCGGCGCGGGCGCGCGCGCCGGCGGCCAGCATCGCAGCCGCCCGCGGCGAAGCGCCGAGCTCAAACGCCGCCGCGTCGCGCGTGGCGCGGACGATCCGCACCACATAATCCACGACCTCCTCGGTGAGCCGCGTCTGCGCGGCGGCTTCGGCCGCAGCCGTCAACTCGGCGCCGCTGGCGACCTTCTGCAGACCGAGGCTTGCGGGGTCCGGCGCGCGCGTGCGCATGCCGTGCTGGGAAACGATCCGCTTTTCTTCTTCCGCGCTCGGATAGGCCAGGATGTGCTTGAACAAAAAGCGGTCGAGCTGCGCTTCCGGCAACGGATAAGCGCCCTGCTGTTCGATCGGGTTCTGCGTGGCGATGACGATGAAGCGATCGCTGAGCGCGTGGCGCTTGCCGTCCAATGTGACGCCGCGCTCCTGCATGGCTTCCAGCAAAGCGGCCTGCGTCTTGGGCGGCGTGCGATTGATTTCATCCGCCAGCAGCACATCGCAGAAAATCGGCCCTTTCGTGAGCGTGAAGGCGTTGGTCTGGAAATTGAACAGATTGGAGCCGAGGATATCGCCCGGCATCAGGTCGGGCGTGAACTGGATGCGGCCGAACTGAAGATCGAGCGCATGCGCGAAGCATTGCGCCAGCAACGTCTTCGCGGTGCCCGGCGGACCTTCGAGCAGCACATGTCCGCCCGCAAACAGCGCCGTCAGCATCAGGTTCACGGTGTCTGCCTGGCCGACCACCGCCTTGCCGACTTCGGCGCGGATTCGTTCCGCGAGCACGCGGACTTCAGCGAGTTGCACGCAGCATCTCCTCTTTCCATAAATTGAGCCGGCGCGCGGCCGCCAGCATTTGCGTCGGCGTTTGCGCTGCCGCCGCATCTTTCGCCAGTTCCGTGTAACTCGATGACACGTGCTGCGCCGCGCCGATGCGATCGAGCGTCGCGTCGATGTCCGCGTTGTCGGTGCGCGCCAGCCCGAGCAGGTCGACGACCGCGTCTTTAGTGAGCGCTGCATAGCCTTTGCCCATCCGGTGCTCGCGACGTGCGAGGCGAATGAGGGCGGCCGAATTTTCCGCAAGCGTCTTCTTGCCCAGCGCAATCGCCCGCTGCTCGCGCATTTGCGGGCCCGCGCGCGTGATCGAACGCCAGGCCAGCAGCATGCCGACCGCCAAGAGGCTCAAAGTCGCAGCCAGGAACGGCGGCTCGAAAGCGAGGCGCAGAATGCTGCGGTCGCGGGCGAAGCCATTGAGCGTCACGTCGAAGATGATCGGCTCGCCCGCGTCGCGCAGGCTATCAAGCATGGTCATGCCGACGCGCGCCGTGTCGATGTTGGCGAGCCCCTGCGTGTTGAGAAAGTCCGGATCAGCGAGAATATAGATCGGCTGATGCCCGATGCGGGCCATGACCATGCGGCCATCCTCCGTCACGATCACGGGCTCCAGGCCCGGGCCGGCGATCGTCTGCAAGTTTGCGATCGGACCGGAGACGATCGCTTGCCCTTCGGGGCCAATCATCGCTTTCGGCGCGAAACGCACGGTCTGCGCCGCGGTGTTAGGCGCGCGCGCGATGGTGGATTTCGGCGCGAGCGAAGCTACAACCGCGGCGACGAATTCCGTCGGCGCCGCTTCCGCGCGCAACACCCAGCCCCGATGGTCCGGCTTCGGCAGCGCCCCCCATTTTGGCAGGATCACCAGCACGCGATCGGTCGCGAGCGGCGCAATCGCCTCGGCCGATAGCGGCTCCTCCGGCGACAGGATGAACAGCCCCGTGCGATGGACGTCCGATAACGGCGTCCGGCTCACGGTGACGGGCGCCCCGCGCAGCCGCGCCAGCTCCACGGCCGCCGCAAAGCCGATCGAAGAACGCGAGAGCGCATGCGCGCGGCCATCTTCTCCGCTGGTGAGGTCGGGCGCAAAGGTCGAGAGAGTGAGAAAGGCGGAAAACGAAAATACGCCGACGAGCAGCAACGCCAGCACCACCTTCATGGAGAAAAGCTGCGCTCTTGGCGGTTGCGCGGGCGCCGCAAGCACGCTCATCGGCCGCTCCCGAATGCGAAGCTTTCATAAAGAGCGCGGCATTCCTGATATTGCGCGGCGTCGAGATCGCGTCCGCCAAACAAACTGAGTTCAACAGCGAGCGCAATCTTCGAGAAAACGTCGCGCACGCGCTGCGACAAGCGATCGATCGCCGCGATCTCGCGGCTGGTCATGGACGGGCGGATCGGGATCGATAGCGAGGATTCCATATCGTCGATGCTGCGATGCAGGAGGACGCGCGCCGCCTCGCCGTACCGCCCTTCCCGCGCCAGCCGGTCGGCCTCTTCCAACAGCGCGCGGGCGCGTGCTTGCGTCGGGCGAAATTCAACAACGGGCGCGGCCTCTACGGCGTTCTTCTTGCGCATGCGCGCCGGCAGGCGGGCGATGATCTCGCGTACGATCATGAACAAGACGAGGCCGACCAGAGCCGCCACGCCGCCCCAAAACACGACCTGCAGCACGGGACCCACGGCGTTGAGCAAATGTTCAAGCCAATCGAAGCTATGCGGATCAGGCGGGTCCGGACGTTTCGCGTCTTCGAAGTGAAATTGCAGGGTGCGATCCTGCAGCAGGGCGCGATGAGCCTCGGCGAAGCTCTGCTCTTGCCCGCTCGGCGCGCCCGTCCCCGGCATGTCTCCCTCCACCCCCGCCCTGTTTGCCAGAGCGGGTCTGGGGGGCGCAACCTCCGAACGCCGCTCAGCGCCCTGCGTTTTTGCGGAGGATGGCGATGATCAGCAGGGAGAAGGCCGCCAGCCGAAGCAGGTAAATCCAGCTCCGCTCCTCGAGGAACGAGCCGATCAGTACGGTGAGCGTCGAATTCAGCGCAAGCAGCAGGAACGCGACGGCGAAGGCCAGGAACAGGCCGTCCTTGGTGCGTCGCCAGAAACGCAGAAAAAATACCGCCGCGACGGCGAAGCCCATGGCGATCGCGCCGGTCAAAAAATTGAGCATGGCGTCGGAGATCATTCGACCTCCCAGATGAAGCCGTAAATCAGCACGCAAACGGCGGCGAAGGCGCAGATCAGCCGGAACGGTATGAGATAGAAGTCGGGGAAAACGACGAGGTCGAGGACGACGAAGAAATTGTTGGCCGCCAAGAATACGAAGCTGAGAGCGCTCCAAAGCAAAAGCTGCGTGCGCGTCTTGCGATAGGCGCGCACCAGCAGCCCGGCGCAGACGCCGCTCGTTACAAAGCAGAGGACATAGACGAGCGTCGGAAGCGTCATTCGTCCTTCTCCTTATTCTTATCCTTAAAACGAAACGCGTCGGCAAAGGTCTTCAACCGTGAATCTGGCTTAGACATAATGGCGTCCACCACGGCGACGGGGCGCTCCAGGTAGGCCTGCTCGAGCATGCCGGCGAGTTCGGCAAGACGCGGCGAGGACGGCGAAAAGGTCCAAGCGCCATTTTCGCCAGCCACCAGCCCAGCGGTCTCCAATTGCTGCAGACAGGTGGTTACGAGCGTTGGCGTTGCGCGCAATTCGCGGGTCAGCTCGTCAGGCGTGAGCGCGGCCGGAGACCGGCGCCGCAAGAGCAGCAACACCTCCAAAGCCCACACCGAGCGGATTAGCCCCGCCACGAAAGCCTGTAATTCTGAATCGAGCACGTCGGCGGTTCGCTTTGTCCGACGGCGCAGAAGCGCCTCCTCGCGCCTCCCTGCCGCGCTCTTTCGGGCATTGCAACCCGACAAAAGAAATTCCTGCGAAATGGCATGGAACCGCAACCCCGCGGCGGCGTTGGAGGGATCAGCGGGGGTGCGGGCGGTCAACCCCGCGATCGAATTTTGCGTTTCGCGCTTGGTCGCGCGGCCCACGGTTCGAATGCAAGGCGCCGCCGGACATTGCGCGGGAGCGTGGGCGTGGAAACCAAGTCGCAGGCGGCGCATGCGCGCCGCGCCAATGGCGAAAACGGCGTCCATTCCGGTTCATCCACTCAAGACGTGAGCGCGCAGGATTTGCGCGAACTGCTCTACGCGCTCCAGGCGGTGAAGGTCGGCGACTTCTCGGTTCGCTTGCCGGGGGACCAGACCGGCATCTATGGCAAGATCGCCGACGCCTTCAACGACATCGTCTCGGCCAATCAGCGCATGGCCAGCGAACTTGAGCGCGTCGGTGAAGCTGTCGGCCGCGAAGGCCGCACGCGCCAGCGGGTCAAGTTCGCCAATCGCGCCGGCGCCTGGGGCGAGATGGAAAGCTCGGTCAACACGCTGATCGACGACCTACTGTGGCCAACCAACGAAGTGACGCGCGCCATCGCCGCCGTGGCGCAAGGCGACCTTCTGCAGACCGTGCGCCTCGACATCGACGGCCGCCCGCTGAAGGGCGAGTTCCTGCGCTCGGCGAAGATCGTCAACACCATGATCCGCCAGCTGCGTGAGTTCACGTCGGAAGTGACGCGGGTGGCGCGCGAAGTCGGCACCGAAGGCAAGCTCGGCGGCCAGGCGCAGGTGCGTGAAGTGACCGGCGTCTGGAAGGAGCTGACCGAGTCGGTCAACTCGATGGCCGACAATCTGACCAGCCAGGTCCGCAACATCGCCGAAGTCACCATCGCCGTCGCCAATGGCGACTTGTCGAAGAAGATCACGGTCGACGTGCGCGGCGAGATCCTTCAACTCAAGGAAGCCATCAACACGATGGTCGACCAGCTTCGTTCGTTCGCCTCCGAAGTGACGCGCGTCGCGCGCGAAGTCGGCACCGAGGGCAAGCTCGGCGGCCAGGCCATCGTGCCGGGCGTCGCCGGCACCTGGAAGGACTTGACCGACTCGGTGAACGCCATGTGCGGCAACCTCACCGACCAGGTCCGCAACATCGCGCAAGTGACGACGGCCGTCGCGCGCGGCGATTTGAGCCGCAAGATCACAGTGGACGTGCGTGGCGAAATTCTCGAACTGAAAGACACCATCAACACGATGGTGGACCAGCTCAATGCGTTCGCTTCGGAAGTAACGCGCGTTGCGCGCGAAGTCGGCACCGAAGGCAAGCTCGGCGGTCAGGCGCAAGTGCCCGGCGTCGCCGGCACTTGGAAGGACTTGACCGACAACGTCAACTTCATGGCCTCGAACCTGACGGCGCAGGTGCGGAACATCGCCGAGGTTTCGACCGCGATCGCCAGCGGCGACTTGTCGAAAAAGATCACCGTCAACGTGTCCGGCGAAATCCTGCAGCTGAAAGAGACCATCAACACGATGGTCGACCAGCTCAACGGCTTCGCTTCGGAAGTGACGCGCGTGGCGCGCGAAGTCGGCACGGAAGGTCGCCTTGGCGGGCAGGCCAACGTGCTCGGCGTCGCCGGCACATGGAAAGATTTGACCGATTCCGTGAACTCGATGGCGTCAAACCTGACGAGCCAGGTGCGCAACATCGCCGAAGTCTCGACCGCCATCGCCAATGGCGACCTGTCGAAGAAGATTACCGTCGACGTGAAGGGCGAAATCCTGCAACTGAAGGAGACCATCAACACGATGGTCGACCAGCTGAACGGCTTTGCTTCGGAAGTGACGCGCGTCGCGCGCGAAGTCGGCACCGAAGGCAAGCTCGGCGGTCAAGCCATGGTGCGCGGCGTCGCCGGCACGTGGAAGGACTTGACCGACAGCGTGAACTCGATGGCCTCGAACCTCACCGGTCAGGTCCGCAACATCGCCGAAGTCGCCACCGCTGTCGCCAAGGGCGACTTGTCAAAGAAGATCACTGTCGATGCGTCGGGCGAGATCCTTCTGTTGAAGGAGACGCTCAACACCATGGTCGACCAGCTCAACGCCTTCGCCGCGGAAGTCACGCGCGTTGCGCGCGAAGTCGGCACCGAAGGCAAGCTCGGCGGCCAGGCGCAGGTGCCAGGCGTCGCGGGCACATGGAAGGATTTGACCGACAGCGTCAATTCGATGGCCGGCAATCTGACCGGCCAGGTGCGCAACATCGCCGAAGTCGCGACCGCCATCGCCAATGGCGACTTGAGCCGCAAGATCACCGTCGACGTGCGTGGCGAAATCCTGCAGCTCAAGGAAACGCTCAACACCATGGTCGACCAGCTCAACCGCTTCGCCGGCGAGGTGACGCGGGTGGCGCGCGAAGTGGGCACCGAAGGCCGGCTGGGCGGCCAGGCGCAGGTGCCAGGCGTCGCCGGCACGTGGAAGGACTTGACGGACTCGGTCAATTCGATGGCGGGCAATCTGACCGCTCAGGTCCGCAACATCGCCGAAGTGACGACCGCCGTCGCGCGCGGCGACTTGAGCCGCAAGATCACCGTCGACGTGAAGGGCGAAATCCTCGAACTCAAGAACACCATCAACACGATGGTGGACCAGCTCAATTCGTTCGCATCCGAAGTGACGCGGATCGCGCGCGAAGTCGGCACCGAAGGCAAGCTCGGCGGCCAGGCCGCGGTTCCGGGCGTCGCCGGCGCGTGGAAGGACCTGACCGACAACGTCAACTTCATGGCCGGCAATCTGACGGCTCAGGTGCGCAACATCGCCGAAGTCGCAACCGCCATCGCGGGCGGCGATCTGTCGAAGAAGATCACCGTCGACGTGCGCGGCGAAATCCTTCTCTTGAAGGAAACGCTGAACACCATGGTCGACCAGTTGAACGCCTTTGCCGGCGAAGTGACGCGCGTCGCGCGTGAGGTCGGCACGGACGGGCGTCTCGGCGGCCAAGCCGTGGTGCCCGGCGTCGGCGGCACGTGGAAGGATTTGACCGACAACGTCAACCTGCTCGCGGCGAACCTCACCACCCAAGTGCGCAACATCGCCGAAGTCACCACGGCCGTGGCGCGCGGCGACTTGAGCCGCAAGATCACCGTGGATGTGAAGGGCGAAATCCTCGAGCTGAAGAACACCATCAACACGATGGTGGACCAGCTGAACGCTTTTGCGTCAGAGGTGACGCGCGTCGCGCGCGAAGTCGGCACCGAGGGCAAGCTCGGCGGTCAGGCCACCGTGCCCGGCGTCGCCGGCACGTGGAAGGACCTGACCGACACCGTCAACGTCATGGCGGCGAACTTGACCGAACAGGTGCGCGGCATCGTCAAGGTCGTCACCGCCGTCGCCGACGGCGACCTGACGCAAAACCTCACCGTGAAATCGAAAGGCGAAGTCGCCGCGCTCGCCGAAACCATCAACAACATGACGCGCACGCTGGCGACGTTCGCCGATCAGGTGACGACGGTGGCGCGCGAAGTCGGCGTCGAAGGCCGGCTCGGCGGCCAAGCCAACGTGCCCGGCGCAGCCGGCACGTGGAAGGATTTGACCGGCAACGTCAATTTGCTCGCCGCCAACCTCACCACGCAGGTGCGCGCCATCGCCGAAGTCGCGACCGCCGTGACCAAGGGCGACTTGACGCGATCCATCCAGGTCGATGCGCGCGGCGAAGTCGCCGAGCTCAAAGACAACATCAACACGATGATCGAAAACCTGCGGCAGACAACCGACCGCAACACCGAACAGGACTGGCTGAAGACGAACCTCGCCAAATTCACCAACATGCTGCAAGGCCAGCGCGATCTCGCCTCGGTCGGCCGCCTCTTATTGTCCGAACTCGCGCCGCTCGTCGATGCGCATCAGGGCGTCATCTATCAGATGACCGGCGCGACCGAGAGTGAATCCGTGCTCCGTCTGCTCTCGGCTTACGCCGATGACATCGAGGCGCCGCACGCGCCGCGCTTGCGGATCGGCGAAGGCTTGGTTGGGCAGTGCGTTGTCGACAAGCGCCGCATGCTGATCAGCGAGATCCCGGACAATATCGTACCGATCCGCTCGGCGCTGACGCGCACGCCCCCGCGCAACATCATCGTGCTGCCGGTGCTGTTCGAAGGTCAGGTGAAAGCGGTAATCGAACTCGCCTCGATCGGCGCGTTCACGCAATTGCAGACGACTTTTCTTGAACAGCTCACCGCCTCGATCGGCATCGTCCTGAACTCGATCGAAGCGACCATGCAGACGGAAAGTCTGCTGCAGCAGAGCCAACAGCTCGCCGCCGAATTGCAGGCGCAGCAGCGCGAATTGCAGCAAACCAACGAACAGCTCGAACAGAAAGCCCAGCAGCTCGCCGAGCGGAACGTCGAAGTCGAACGCAAGAACCAGGAGCTGGAGCAAGCGCGGCGCGCGCTCGAAGAGAAGGCCACGGAACTCGCGCTCACCTCGAAGTACAAATCCGAATTCCTGGCGAACATGTCGCACGAACTGCGGACGCCGCTGAACTCCATCCTGATCCTCGGCCAGCAGCTCAGCGAGAATCCGGAAGGCAACCTCACCGCCAAGCAGGTCGATTTCGCCCGCACCATTCACGGCGCCGGCACCGACCTCTTGAACTTGATCAGCGACATTCTCGATCTTTCCAAGATCGAATCGGGCACGGTCACGGTCGACGCGGAAGAAATCTTCTTCCAGAATCTGGTCGACCGCGTCGCACTGCCGTTCCGTCACGAAGCCGAGAACAAGCAGCTCGCCTTCGAGGTGGGCATCGATCAGGCGGTGGGTCGCAGCCTGACGACCGATTCCAAGCGCTTGCAGCAGGTGCTCAAAAACCTGCTCTCCAACGCCTTCAAATTCACCGAGTCCGGCGGCGTCGCCTTCAAAGTGTTCGCCGCGCGCGACGGCTGGTCGCCGGATCACCCCGTGCTGAGCCAAGCGCAAACGGTCGTCGCCTTCGAGGTTTCGGATTCCGGCATCGGCATCCCGCTCGACAAACAGCGCATCATCTTCGAAGCATTTCAGCAGGCCGATGCGTCGACGAGCCGGCGCTACGGCGGCACGGGTCTTGGGCTCGCCATCAGCCGCGAACTCGCCGGCCTGCTGGGCGGCGAAATCCAATTGCGCTCGATACCGGGCGAAGGCTCCACCTTTACGCTCTACCTGCCGCTCACCTATGTGGGCTCCGCCACCGCCGCCGTGACGCGGCCGCCGCAGCCAAACCAGCAACAACCCGCCGGCTACACGCCAACACTCACCTCGATCCGCGCAACGCCAGTTGAGCGCGTGGCGGATGACCGCGACACGATCAAGGACGGCGATCAAGTGCTGCTCGTGGTCGAAGACGACCCGCACTATGCGAGCGTGGTCGCGAGCCTCGCCCGCGATCAGGGCATCAAAGTGCTCGTGGCTATGACCGGCGGCGAGGGACTGGAGCTGGCCAAGGAGTACAAACCGACCGCAGTGTCGCTCGATGTTTTCCTGCCGGATATGCTGGGCTGGACGGTGCTCAGCCGCCTGAAGCAGGACCCGGCGCTGCGGCATATTCCGGTGCAGATGCTGACGCTCGAAGAGGATCGCCAGCACGGACTCGCGCGCGGCGCGTTCGACTTCATCTCCAAGCCGGTGGCGGCGGAAGAACTGACCGGCGCGCTCGGCCGCGTGATCGATTTTTCCAAGGCGCGCAAGCGCCGCCTGCTCGTCGTCGAAGACGATCCGGTCGAGCAAAAGTCGATCCGCGAGCTTATTGCGCATGACGACGTCGAGATCGCTTCGGCGCAAACCGGCGAAGAGGCCTTGCGCACGCTGCGCGACGACAAATGGGATTGCGTCGTGCTCGACCTCAAGCTCCCCGATATGTCCGGCTTCGATGTGCTCGAAAAGCTCAGGGAGGAAGACGACAAGAAGGACGTCCCAGTCATCGTCTTCACCGGCAAGGAATTGTCGGCGGAAGAGGATGCACGGCTCCATTCGATGGCGAGGAGCATCGTCGTGAAGGGCGTGGAATCGCCCGAGCGTCTGCTCGACGAAACCGCGCTCTTCCTCCACCGCCTCGTGTCCGATCTGCCGCCCGAAAAGCAGCGTATGCTTGAGCGTTTGCACTCATCGGACGAGGATCTGCTCGGACGCACGGTGCTGCTGGTCGACGATGACGCGCGCAATATCTTTGCGCTATCGAGCTTGCTCGAACGACGCGGCATGCGCGTGCTCGCCGCCACCACGGGGCGCGAAGCGATCGACATCATCGAATCCACGCCCGAAGTTGCGCTTGTGCTGATGGACATCATGATGCCGGAAATGGACGGCTACGAGACGATCCAAATGATCCGCCAGAATCCAGCGCATCGTCGGCTGCCGATCATCGCGCTCACGGCGAAAGCGATGAAAGGCGACCGCGAGAAGTGCCTCGAGGCAGGCGCATCGGATTATCTCGCCAAACCGGTCAATACCGACCAATTGCTGTCAGCCCTTCGCATGTGGCTGCATCGCTAGGACGGGATTGAGCTCATGCGCCCCGAGGAAAAAGCCAACATCCTGCTCGTGGACGATCAGCCCGCAAAGCTGATGAGTTACGAGATCATTCTGGGGGAGCTGAACGAGAACCTGCTGAAAGCTTCATCCGCCAAGGAAGCGCTCGAAACCCTGCTCAAAAACGATGTCGCCGTTATTCTTATCGACGTGTGCATGCCGGAGCTCGACGGTTTCGAGCTTGCGCAGATGATCCGCGAACATCCGCGCTTTCAGCAGACCGCCATCATCTTCATCTCGGCTATTCATCTGACCGAAATCGACAGCCTCAAGGGCTACGAAATGGGCGGCGTCGACTACGTGCCGGTGCCCGTCGTACCGGGTATTCTCCGCGCCAAGGTTCGCGTCTTCGTCGATCTGTATCGCAAGACCCGCCAGCTCGAGCGGCTCAATAATGAACTCGAAAAGCGCGTCATCGAGCGCACCAAGGAACTTGAAACGGCGATCGCGCGGCAAGACTTGCTCGCGCGCGAGGTGGATCACCGCGCCAAGAATGCGCTGGCAGTTATTCAATCGATCGTCACGCTGACGCGCGCCGAGACGAGCGCCGACTTCGCCCAGGCCGTGCATGGCCGCATCCACGCCATGGCGCGCGCACACTCGCTGCTGGCGCAATCGCGCTGGGACGGCGCGGACTTCACGCGCCTCATCAACGAGGAGTTGGAACCTTACGCGGCGCTCGACCGCCTGCGCGTGTCAGGACCGGTGGTGCTGATCAAACCCACGGTGGCGCAGAACATCGCGCTCGCCATTCACGAGCTCGCCACAAACGCCGCCAAGTATGGCGCGCTTTCATCTCCAAACGGGCGCGTCACAGTGGATTGGAAACTCGATGGCGACAGCTTGTTCGTGCGTTGGGCCGAAAGCGGCGGACCGCCGGTGACGAAGCCCTCGAAGGTCGGCTTTGGCGCAAAGGTGATCCGCGCCGGCGTTACAACGCAGCTCGGCGGCGATGTCGACTTCGAATGGCGCAAGAGCGGCCTCATCTGCACCATGCGACTGCCGAGCGAGCATTTCACGCCGGCAACCGCCGCGGCCAAGGCGACGCCGGCCCGCGAAGAAGCGCCGGCGCACGGCGTCGCCGACATCGCCGGCAAACGCGTCCTCCTGGTCGAGGACGAGCCGTTGGTCGCCATGATGATGGCGCAAATTCTGCGCGACCTTGGAGCGCAGGTCGTCGGCCCCGTCTCCACCCTTTCGGAAGCCATGAGTTTCGCCAGTGAGAGCATCGACGCCGCCGTGCTCGATGTGAATCTGGAGGGTCAGTACGTCTATCCGCTGGCGGATCAGCTGGCGGCGCGCGGTGCGCCGCTCGTTTTTGTCACAGGCTACGAAGCCGACCATGTCGAGCCGCGCTATGCGGCTTCGCCGATCCTCGCCAAGCCAATCGAACCGCAGGCGCTCGCCGAAGCGCTCGCCGGCGCGCTGCGCCAGAACGAGAAGCCGCGCGCGGCGCTGGCCGGCTAATTTCGGCGCGTCCCCGTATCCTTCCCGCGCCGGGCCGTGCTAAAGCATGGCGAAAAACGGGGGAGGATTTCCATGTTAACGCGACGCACTTTGGTGCTCGCTTCCGCGGGCGCCGCGGCAGCCTGTGGCGCGCCGGGCGTGGCCGCGACGCCGCGCCGGACGCGAGCCGGCTTTGTCGGGGTTGACGGCCCGCGCTTCGTGATCGATGGCGCGCCATATCGCTATGTCGGCGCCAACATGTGGTACGGAGCCTATCTCGGCGCCGACGCATCGCTCGGCGACCGTGATCGTCTGCGCCGTGAACTCGACGCCCTCAAGGACCTGGGCGTCTCCAACATCCGCGTGCTGGGCTCCGGCGAAATCTCGCCGCTGCGCAATTCGCTGAACCCCGCATTCCGCGACCGCAATGCCTACAACAACCAGCTGCTCGGCGGGCTCGATTTCCTGCTGGCGGAGATGGGTCAGCGTGACATGCGCGCCGTGCTTTATCTCACCAATTTCTGGGAATGGTCGGGCGGCATGGTCACCTACCTCTACTGGACCAATGGCGGGCGCTACATCAACATGAACGACCCGGCCCATCCCTGGCCGGAGTTTCCGGACTTCTCCGCGCACTTCTATTCTTCGCCGGAGGCCGTCGCGCTCTACAACGACTATGTCCGCGCCATCGTCGGGCGCACCAATTCCGTCACCGGCCGCGCCTACAAGGATGACCCCGCCATCATGGCGTGGCAGCTTGCAAACGAGCCGCGGCCCGGCGGTAGCGATGCCTACGGCACGCAGAACTTGCCGGCGTTCTATGCGTGGATCGGCGACACTGCCAAGCTGATCAAATCGCTCGACCCCGACCATCTGGTTTCAACTGGCAACGAGGGCCTGAAAGGCTGTCTGGAGCAGGCGCAATGCGTGGTGAGCGCGCATCAGGCGCCCGAGATCGATTACCTCACCGCGCATATCTGGCCGCAGAACTGGTCCTGGGTCGACACCCACGCGCTCGAGCAAAGCTATCCGACCGCGGAAGCGAACACGCAGCAATATATCGACCAGCACGCCGGCTTTGCACGCCAGCTCAACAAGCCGCTGGTGATCGAGGAATTCGGTTTCCCCCGCGATGACCTCTCGTACGCCGCGGGCTCGCCGACGACTCTCAAAGATCGCTTCTATGCGCTCATCTATCGCAACGTGATCGAGAGCGCGGAAGCGAACGGGCCGCTGGCAGGTTCGAACTTCTGGGCCTGGGGCGGAGCCGGTCGAGCGCAGCACACGGATTTGCACTGGAAGACCGGCGACCGCTCTTATGTCGGCGATCCGCCGCACGAGCCCCAGGGCTGGTACTCGGTCTTCGACGTCGACCGCAGCACCATCGGGCTTATCCGCGACCACGCCGCGGTGCTGAGGACGGTCCGCGCTTAATCGACGCGCACTTGTTCCGGAACAAAATGAATTGCCCGTCCGTATTCTAGGATATGCGCGATCTTCGTTTTGTCCGGAACACGATGCCGAAACTATCTAAGATTTCACCTTTCCTGGTCGGGTTCGCGGCTTTGTTGCTGGCGGCGCTCACCATGCCTGTCGGCAAGCCCGGCCAGTTCACGGCGAGCGCACCAAGCCTGGTTGTCGCGAACCAGCAGATCAACGCCAGCTACATCGCGCCTCTTGGCGTCAGGCGCCGCTATGTCGACGCCCCGCTCACCTCCTTCGTGCACGACGGAGTGCGGTATTGGATCAATTCCAACTCACAGCAGACAGCGCTCTATCGGGGCGGTCTCGATCATCCGTTCCAGCATCTGCTCTGGGCGCGGCCGACGCCGCAAGTGATCAGCGACCCGACGCGGAGCGGCGGTCGCTTCTGGATCACCAATCTGTATCAAGACCCAAGCGGCCTGCTCGCCTTCATCCACACCGAATACGGCCACATGCAAGGGCGCACCTATAAGACCGGGCGGGGCCGCGTGGGGCTCGCTTGGTCCGCCGACGGCCAGCACTTCGCCTATCTTGGACACATCCTTTCGCCGTCCGGCGATCCCGCCGAGTATAATGTGCAAGGCGTTCCCTATCTAATCCGCGGCGGATACTTTTACGTCTACTACAAGGACCAGTGCGAACGCGGCAACAACGCCGTCGCGCGCGCGCCATTGAATGAAGTGATCGCTGCCGCGCGGGACGGACGCCTGACGCCGTGGCGCAAATATTATCATGGTGATTGGGCCTCGGCCGGGCTCGGCGGCGCCTGCAGCGCCATTCGCCTTGCCGACGGCATCATTCACACCGACGCCGCGTACAGCACGTACACCCACAGATACTATCTGCTCACCAGCCGAATGAATTGGCGCGGCGGCGACACTTGGATCCGCCTCAACGAATCGAGCGACGGCGTGAATTGGGCGCCGCTCGGCGATATCGTGAGACAGCCGGCCGCGGCGGTTCGCACCGGCTATCAATATGTCAGCATCGTCGACGTGAGCGGGCGCGACGATGCGCAGGTCGGTCGGCAATTCTATGTGTATTCGGCCAAAGACCTGCAAACCGACGTCGGCGCCGTATATCGCTGGACCATCGATCTCGGATCGCCGCCGCAGCGCCCGCCGGTGGGATAGCCGAACGCTAGGGCATTCGCGCGCCGAGACGGGCTTCAAGAATATCGTACCATTCGCGCCGCGTGAGCACGCATGAATTGGCCCGCAAGCAATCCCGGAAGCGCTGCGCGGTCTTCGTGCCGACAATGGGCGTCACGCCCGAGGGATGCTGCTGCAAGAAGGCCAGCGCGATCGCGGCGCGCGAGCACTCGCGGCGCGCGGCGATCTCATCAAGCTTGGCGGTGACGTCAGAAAATTCCGCAGCGCCATTGTCGCCGATGCGGCCGCCCGCGAGCGGCGACCACGCCGCGATCGCTTGAGACCGGCGCATCGCCAAATCCAGCCTGCCGTCGAAGATTGCATCGACACAGGCCGGAGAGAACTCAATCTGGTGCGCCGCAAGCGGCGCCTTCATGTGCTGCACCAGCGCTTCGACTTGGGTCGCGGTGAAATTGGATACGCCGACGGCGGCGATCTTCCCCGCCGCGACCAAGCCGTCGAGCGTGTCGGCCAGTTCGGCCGGGCCGATCAGCAAGTCGTGCCGATGGATGTAGTAAAGATCGATGCGCTCCACGCCCAAGCGCGACAGGCTCGCGTCGCAAGCCGCCTGAATGTAGGCGCGGGACGAATTATAGGGCGCGCCAAGTTCGACGCCGCCCTTGGTGGCGAGCACGGCGCCCTCAAACAGGCTAGGCGCGCGCGCACGCACGGCCCCCAGCAGCCGCTCGGCGCCGCCAAATCCGTGCGGCGCGCCATAGACATCGGCGGTATCGATGTGATCGACGCCGCTTGCGCGCGCCAGTTCGAGCATGGCGATCGCCGTCTCGATTTCATGTTCCTGATAGCGCCAGAATCCATAGGCCAAACGGCGTTCGCCCGGCCGCGCAAGCTTCAGCACGTTTTGTCTCCGTCAGGGCGGCGGCGCCGTCGACTCACGACGCACCATTGCAAAGTCGAGCAGCACCGAGACTGGCGCCGCGCCGCTCTCGTCTCGATTGGCTCTGCCCTCCACCAGCATCTCCGCCGCAACCGCCGCCATCTCGAAGATGGGCTGACGGATGGTCGTGAGTTGCGGCCACACAACGCTCGCCGAAGGCGCGTCATCGAAACCGGCCAGAGAGACTTCGTGCGGCACATGAAGCCCGCGGCGATGCGCGGCCATCATCACGCCAACCGCCATCTCGTCGTTGCACGCGAAAATGGCAGTCGGGCGATCCGGCAGCGACAGCAGCTCCTCCCCGCAGGCGACGCCGCATTCGAACGAAAAATCACCGTTCAACACGTATTCCGCGCGCACGGGAGCATCGGCAGCATGCATCGCGCTCAGAAAGCCTTCGTAGCGCAAATGCGCCGCGCCGTGTTTGGGATGGCCCTTGATGAAGGCGATCTTGCGATGCCCGAGATCGAGCAAATGATTGGTCATCGCCGCCGCCGCTTGCACGTCCGACATGAGCACGTGCGGTGAGCGATCGCGATCGCTGCCGGGGGCGATGCGCACGTACGGCGTTCCGAACGCCTCGACGCGCTCCAGCACCGCTACGTTGTCCGACACCAGAGGCGTAAGGATAAGGCCGTCGGGGCGAAGCGTGGTGATTAATTGCGAGACGTGCTGATCGACGTTCTCCACGCTTGCGTCGATCGGTTCGCACATCACGTGGTAGCCCTTTTTACGGCAATACGAGACGGCGCCCATCTGCACGTTCGTAACGTAAGACGCGATCGGGTTGTCGTAGAGCAGCCCGAGCAGAAAGGAGCGCGAACCGGCCAGGCTTCGCGCCGAATAATTTGGCCTGTAGTGGAGATCTTGCGCCGCCTTGAGCACGCGCGCCCGCGTCTCCTCGCGCACGTTGGCGTGGCCGTTCATCACCAGCGAGACGGTCTTGATCGACACGCCCGCCGCTTTGGCGACATCGAAGATGGTGGCTATACCCATATGATGCGCATCGTTACTGCGGCGGCCCCCTCGTCAAGCCAATACCGGTCACCATAGCCAAGCCGCGCCGCGTACGCCGGAGGAATCGCCCCACCGCGCGGGCCTGACTGCGCCCTCCCAGATATCGGAAAAGATGTAAGCGCCAATACGTTCAGGAAGCCTCGGATAGAGTTCAGGCACGTTGGACATACCGCCGCCGAGCACGAACACGTCCGGGTCGATGATGTTGCACACAGCGGCGAGGCCGCGCCCGAGCCGATCGACGTACGCTTCGAGCGCGGCCTGCGCTTCGCGATCGCCGTCGCGCGCGGCCGCAACGATGGCCTCGGCATGCAGAGAACGTCCGAAGCGCTCGGCGAAGTCGCGCTGAAAGCCGCTGCCTGAAACCCACGTCTCCAAGCAGCCATGCTTCCCGCACCAGCAACGCGGCCCCGGAAACTCGTCCCGGTTGAGCCATGGCAACGGCATGTGCCCGAACTCGCCGGCCACGCCGCTCGCGCCTTCCAGCACGCCGCCCTTGACGACGACGCCGCCGCCGCAACCGGTGCCGAGAATAACCGCAAACACCACGCGCGCATCGGCGCCTGCGCCGTCGACCGCCTCCGAGAGCGCCAGGCAATTGGCGTCGTTGGCCAAGCGGATTTCGCGGCCGAACGCGGCGCTCAAATCCTCGCGAAACGGCTTGCCGTTCAGCCAGGTCGAGTTGGCGTTGCGCATGACGCCCGTGCGCGGCGAGATCGAACCGGGCGCGCCGACGCCGATGCTGCCGCTCGCCCCAACGGCCTGCTCAGCACCGCGCACCAGCGAGCAGACCGTACTGATCGCCGCCTCGTACGAACCAGGATTGGGCTCGCGCGCGCGATGCAGGAAGTTGCCTTCCCCGTCGAGCGCCGCCACCTCGATCTTGGTGCCGCCGAAATCGACGCCGATCTTGATCTGCTGCGGCATGAGCCTCAGTGGCCCGCGGCCGCGGCGACCGGCGCATCAGCGCCGACAACCGGCTTGGTGCGCGCGGCGCTGATCGCGAAAGCGGCGACGCCGATATAGCCGAGCATCGGTACGAAGAAGGCTGGCCCGAACACGCCGGCGCTATCGACGATCTTGCCGGCGATGAAGGGCAGCGCGGCCCCGCCGATGATCGCCATGCACAACAAACCGGACGTCGCCGACGTCGGTGCGGTGGAGCGCTCCAGGGTCAGCGTGAAGATCGCCGGGAACATGATCGAGTTGAAGAACCCGATCGAGAGCGCGACATAAGCCGCGACCACGCCCTGGCTCTGGCTCACGGTCAGGCACATGCCGGCGGCGATGATTGCGGCGATCGACAGCAACACGCCCGCCGGCGTTTTCACGAAGAAGGCGAGGCTGCCGAGGAAGCGCCCGATCATGGCCCCCATCCAGTAAAGCGACACCATTCTGCCCGCCTCCAGCAGCGGGATGTCGAGGATGTTTTTCTGGTGCAGAAAGTTCGTCATAAGGCTGCCGATCGCGACTTCCGAGCCCACGTAAACGAAAATCGCGAACGCGCCGAACACAGCCCAACCGGACTTGAACGCCAGAAACGGCGAAGCTGCTTTTTCGTGTGGCGGCGCTGCGGCGTCGATACGTTTGCGTGCACTCCAGATGAACAACGCCACGGCGAAGAAGAAGGCGCCGACCATCAGAAAATTGACGTCGATGCTATGCAGCGACTGCGCCCTGGCGGCTGCGTCGGGGGCGGCGCCGTTGAAAACGCCGCCGTGCAACATGATGGAGGCGCCGATGAAGGGGCCGATGAACGTGCCGAACGAGTTGAATGTCTGCGACAGCGTCAGGCGGAAGTGCGAACGCTCCGGCGACCCGAGCGCGGCGGAGAGCGGGTTCGCCGCGACCTGCAGCAGCGTCACGCCGCAAGCGATCACGAACAAGCCGAGCAAAATGCCCGGGTAAAAATCCATGCTCGTCGCCAGCGGAATGATGAGGCAGCCAGCCACCATCGTCGCCAGCGCAGCGATGATGGCGTTCGGATAGCCGAGTTTTGAAAGGATCGCCGCCGCAGGCAGGGAGGCGACGCCATAGGCGATGAACCACGCGAACTGCGTCAGCATCGCCTCGGCGAAGCTCAGCTTGAACACGTCGCGCACGGACGCGACCAGCGGATCGATCGTCGAGGTGACGAAGCCCCAGGCGAAAAACAGGGTCGTCACGTAGATGAACGCGACCAGCGTCCCCGACTTGGCGTTGCTCATGTCCCCTCCCGAGCGGGGCTTGACGCCCGCATTAGGGCTGACCTTAGGCAAGGCCGGGGAAATATGAAAGTGATTTGCGCTATTGCCGCCTAGAGCGGCAGCGTCACGCGCACGCGGGCGCCCTTCTCGGCCGCCAGAAAGACGATGTCGCCGCCATGCGCCCGGGCGATGGAGCGCGCAGCCGGCAGCCCGAGCCCGGCGCCGCCGACGCTTGAATCCAAGCGCACGAACGGCCCGAATACCGTCTCTCGCGCCGCCTCCGGCACGCCCGGCCCCTCGTCCGTGATCTCGACGGCGGCCTCGTCCTGTTCGCGTACGAGGCGTACGTGCGCGACCCTGCCGTACTTCAAGGCGTTGTCGATCAGGTTGGAGAAGAGCCGCTTCAAGCCGAGGCTCTGACCCGTGATCAACAGCCGCTCGCCGCCCTCGAAGCTGATGTCGCGCCCCGCCTCAGCTTGGTCATCCACCAAGCTCTGCAGCAAGGCCGTTAGATCCAGCCGCACACGCGGTTCTTGCGCGGGGTCGTCGCGGGCGAAGGCGATGAAGGAGGATACCAAGGCCTCCACTTCGCCGATCTCCTTGGCGATGCGATCGCGCTGCGCTGGATCGACATCCTCGGCCGCGAGACGCAGGCGCATCAGCGGCGTGCGCATGTCATGCGCGACCGTGGCCAGCGTCTGCGTGCGATCCGCAACGAGTGCGCGCAAGCGCGCCTGCATCGCGTTCACCGCGCGCGCCGCAGCGCGGAGTTCTCGCGGACCGCGTTCCGGCGCCGGCGCGCTTTGCGGATCGACGCCGACGGCCTCAACCGCGCGGGCGAAGCTCTGGATCGGTTGCGCCATGCGGCGCGCCACGAACAGAGCAATCAGCGACAGAAACGCCAACGTGACGCCGCTCACAAGCGCCGCGCGTCCGATCCAGCCGAGCACTTCCCAGTTGCGCCCCTGACTCATGACCAGCCAGCGGCCGTCGGGCAGTTGCGCGCCAAACTCGAAGCCCGAAAGCAGAATGACGCCAGCCGGCGGCGGTGCGAACAGCGGCGGCTCGGGCGGAATGGGCGGCGCTGGCCGTTCCGGCGGCGGAGGCTCTGGCGCAAACGGCGCAATGCGTGGCGGCGGCATGTCGCCAAACGGCGGATGCTCCGGCGGCGGCGCGCGCTCATCGATCACGCGATGATCGACGCTGCGAACGCGGTAGACGAACATCTCCGCGCGCGCCGCCTGCGCGGCGACGCGCACGAAGCGCTCGTCGATCCCAAGCCGCGCCGCCAGTTGTGGACGCAGCATGTGATTGATGTGCGAGTTCTCTTCGAGATTGGGCGCCGAGCCGATGCGCCAGTGCAGCGACCCATCGCCCGGCGCGTGGCCGGTCGTTTTCGTTTCCGCGTAGCCACGCGCGAACGCATCGAGCAACATGTCGCCGCGCACGACGTCCGGCGGGCGCGGCGGCAGCCAGATCACCAGCGCGAGCACGACGGCGAACGCCGCGGCGAAGGCGAGCGTAACCAGCAGCGCCAGGTGCGCCGCGATGGGCAGACCGGCCAGCTTGTCTGAGCGCGCACGCATCAGCGGCTCGGCTTGGCGGCGAACAGATACCCCTCGCCGCGCACGGTGCGGATCAGTTCCGGCTCGCCGTGGCGTTCCAACTTCTTGCGCAAGCGGCTGACCTGCACATCGACGGCGCGATCGAACACTTCGGAATCGTTGGCGAAAGCGAGGTCGAGCAATTGCTCGCGCGACAGCACGCGCTGCGGCCGTTCGACGAACGCACGCAGCAGGCGAAACTCTCCAGTCGATAGCGGGATGACGACATTGTCCGGATCGATCAATTCGCGGCGCGCGAGATCGAGCCGGAAGCCGGCGAAGCGCACGGTGTCCACGCCGCTCAAGCCGCCCTCCTTGTCGCGCCCGCGGCGCAGCACCGCGCGCGCGCGCGCCACCAGCTCACGCGGATTGCAGGGCTTGGCCAAATAATCGTCGGCGCCGATCTCGAGTCCGACGATGCGGTCGGCATCGTCGCCCAGAGCCGACAACATGATGATCGGCGGACCTTTGCCGGCCATGCGCCGGCACGCGGAGAGCCCGTCTTCGCCGGGCATCATGAGGTCGAGAATGATCAGGTCGGCGCCCTTTTCCGCCAGCAGCCGCTCCATCGCTGCGACATCCCGCGCCGCCAGCGCCGAGAAACCGGCGCGCTCGAACACGGCCACGAGCCCGTCGCAGATATCGCCGTCATCATCGACGATCAGCACGCGGGGCGGCTCTTCCAGGCTCATGCGGGTCGCGTTCCTTTTGCGCCGGCCAATGTTGCAGGACTATTTCAAGACTGAAAGACGTCGTTGCAATCGGTCGTACGCACGCAAAACACCCTGCCCATGGTGCGCGCCGCTCACCCATCAAGGGGAAAAGGGAGTTAACGCATGCGAACTTGGCTTATCGTCGGGCTCGTCCTCGCCGGCAGCGCCGCCGTCGCGGTGGCGGAGCAGACACAGACCCGCACCGAGGAACGGCGCGTCGTCATCCGCGAGCACGGGCCAATGATCGACTCGCAGATCGACGCCAACCATGACGGCTGGGTCACGCGCGATGAAGCGAGCGCGGAAGCGGATCGCATCTTCGCGATGCTCGACGCCAACCACGACGGCAAGCTCGATTCGTCTGATCACGTCGCGCATGAAGGGCGCGCTGAGCACGCCATTCCTGGCGCCGACGCCGGCGGGCACGGCGATCGCGAAGTCATGATCTATCGGCGCGAAGTGCGTACCGAAAACGGCGATGCGCATGACGACGGCGACGACCTGCCGGCGCCCCCGCATCCGCCCATGCCGCCACACCCGCCGATGTTCATGATGATGCTCATGAACCACGACGAATTCGACCGCAATCACGACGGCGCGCTGTCGCGCGATGAATTCCGCGCCATGCAGCTCCGCTTCTTCGACGCCGCTGACGGCAATGGCGATGGCCGGATCAAGTTCGATCCGCCCCCCGAGCCGCCGACGCCGCCCGAACCCCCAGAAGCGCCAGAACCTCCGGCGCCGCCAGCAAACCCGCACTGACGGGTTCCACCCTCGCGACTTGAGACGCCGCGCTCATACCGGGCGCGGCGTTTTTGTCGGCGTGACAACGCTGGACGACCTCCCTAGTGTGCGTCAACAAACGGCGCCGGCGACCCGCCACGCTCTGGGGAGACTTCATGCATCGCGCGCTGTGCGCAGCGGCCTCGCTTGCGCTTATCGTTCTCGCTGCTTCTTGCGCCACTGCGCCCCCGCCGTCGAACGCGCAAACCGCCGCGCCTGCGCCTGCTGCGCAGCCTTGGATGGATGCGACGCTCACACCCGATCAACGCGCCGAGCTGCTTCTGGCGCAGATGACGCAGGCCGAAAAGCTCACGCTGGTCACGGGCTATTGGGGCTCGCCCGCGCCATGGCGCCAATGGGACGCGCCGGCGCTGTCGCGGCACGGCGCGGCCGGCTTCGTTCCTGGCGTCGATCGCCTGGGCATCCCGCCGCAATGGCAGAGCGACGCCGGCATGGGCGTGGCGCAGCAAGGTTCGGTCGAGGTGAAGCTCGAACGCACGGCGCTGCCGTCGGGCATGGCCGTCGCGGCGAGTTGGAATCCAGACGTCGCTTTCCAAGGCGGCGCCATGATCGGCGCGGAAGCACGGGCCTCTGGCCTCAATGTGCAACTCGCAGGCGGCGTCGACCTGGTGCGCGAACCGCGCAACGGGCGCAATTTCGAATATGCGGGCGAAGATCCCTTGCTCGCGGGCGTGATGGCCGGCGCCGCCGTCCGCGGCGTTCAATCCAACCACATCATCTCCACCATCAAGCATTACGCCTTCAACGATCAGGAGACGGGGCGTGATCAATACAGCGTCGTCATCGACGAGGCCGCGGCGCGCCAGTCCGATCTTCTGGCGTTCGAGATCGCGCTGGAGCAATCGCAAGCGCAATCGGTGATGTGCTCGTACAACCGCTTTCTGGGCGACTACGCCTGTGAGAACGATTTTCTGCTCAACCAGGTGCTGAAGCGCGATTGGCGCTTTCCCGGCTACGTAATGTCCGATTGGGGCGCCACGCACTCGACCGTAAACGCCGCCAACCATGGGCTCGATCAGGAAAACGGCGCGATGCATGCGGACTCGCTGCATTTCGGCGCGAACCTCGCAGCCGCGATCCAAGCGGGCCAAGTTCCGCAAGCGCGGCTTGACGATATGGCGCGACGCATTCTGCACGCGATGTTCGCGGTCGGTCTGTTCGAACATCCGATCGAAGGCGCCGATCAGCCGATCGATTTCGACACACATGCGCGCGTCTCGCAGCAAGCCGCCGAGCAAGGCATGGTGCTGCTGAAGAACCAGAGCCGCATCCTGCCGCTCTCGCCAGGCGTCGCGAGCATCGTTGTAATCGGCGGCCACGCGGATGCGGGCGTGCTGACGGGCGGTGGTTCGAGCCAGGTTTACCCGCGCGGCGGCAACGCAGCTCCAGGCGTCCAGCCGACGAGTTGGCCTGGGCCAGTGATCTTCAATCCGTCGTCGCCGCTGGCGGCGATCCGCGCGCACGCGCCAAATGCACGCGTGACGTTCGATCCCGGCGCGGACCTACAAGCGGCGGCGCAAGCCGCGCGCAGCGCGCAAGTGGCGATTGTCTTCGTCACGCAATGGACCTCGGAATCACAGGATTTCCCGATTTCGCTTGGCGATCAGGACGCGCTGGTGACAGCCGTCGCGCGCGCCAACCCGCGCACCATCGTGGTGCTCGAAACCGGCGGCCCCGTTTTGCTGCCATGGCACGCAAACGTGCGCGGCATCGTCGAAGCCTGGTTTCCGGGAACGAATGGCGGTCAGGCCATCGCCAATGTGCTGTTCGGCGACGTCAATCCATCCGGGCGCCTGCCGGTGACGTTCCCGACTGCGCTCGACCAATATCCGCATCCGCGCCTTGATGGCGAAGGCGTCGCGCCCAACACGCAGTTCACCGTGACTTACAGCGAAGGCGCTGCGGTCGGATACAAATGGTTCGACGCGCGGCGTCTCGAACCGCTCTATCCATTCGGCTATGGGCTCTCCTACACGCACTTTGCGCATTCGGACTTGAACGCGGCGCTCAATGGCGACGCGCTGCAGGTAAGCTTCACGGTTCGCAACACGGGCGATCGTGCCGGCGCAGACGTCGCGCAGGTTTACGTTTCGCCGCT
>DASZSK010000092.1:0-1646 GCA_035548735.1 Caulobacterales bacterium
TGGGTGAAGACTGCGGGCAGGGTGATCGGCATCGACGCGACCTTTGCGCCATCGGGCGGCGTCTGCGAAGGCAACAATCTCGCCGCCGCCGGCTGCCCGAACATCGACACGCTGGGCCCATGCGGGGGCGGCCTGCACAGCGATCAGGAATTCGTGCGCATCTCCAGCTTCGCTGAACGCGCCAAGCTCTCTCTCCTTTTGCTCGCCGGCGTAAATGACGGCGCGTTTGATGTCGCGAGCCTCAAAGTATGAGCGCGCCAGCTTACGTCATACGCGCCGCCGGCCCCGGCGACTTCGCGGCGTTTCAGGAGCTTCGGCGAGAAGCGGGGCCAGGGTTCACCAGCCTCATGCTCGATGATCCAGCGCTGAAGAAGCGGCTCGAAGCGTCGCAAGCGGCGTTCGCGCTCTCCACCAGCGCGCCGGGCAGCGAACGCTATTTACTGGTGCTCGAGCATATCGAGAGCGGCGAAGTTGCGGGCTGTTGCGGCGCGAAGGCGACGATCGGCGCAAGCCCGCCTTTCTTCAATTTCCGCGTGCTTCGCATCGCCCAGGCATCCGCCGCTGCGCAGCGGCGCTTCGATATGAGCGTCTTGATCCTCGTGAACGAGTTTACCGGCTGCTCCGAGGTTGGCTCGCTGTTCGTGCGCGCCGCGCACCGGGCAGGCGGCATCGGCCGCGCGCTGGCGCAATCGCGCTATCTGTTGATGGCTTCGGCGCCGCAGCGATTCCACGAGCGCGTCGTGTCGGAACTCCGTGGCGTCGTCGGCGCTGATGGCGTGTCGCCGTTCTGGGAAGCGCTTGGGCGCCACTTCTTCAAAATGGATTTCCAGGAAGCCGACCGGCTGAGCGCGACGACGGACAATCAATTCATTCTCGACCTTATGCCGAAATATCCGATCTATGCCGACCTCTTGCCGGAGACGGCGCGCGCGGTGATCGGCGAGTGCCATCCCGACGGCGCCGGGGCGCGACGTCTGCTCGAATGGGAGGGGTTCACTTTCTCGGATGTCGTCGACATCTTCGATGGCGGGCCGCTTTTGAGCGTCTCACGCGACACCATCCGCACGGCGCGCGAAGCGCGACGGCTGAAGCTCGTCGTCGGCGCCGTTTCGACCGGTAAGCGCGCCTTGATCGCGCGGCCCGACATCGCCACGTATCGCTGTGTCTCCGCGCACGCCGCCATCGCCGATGGCGAGGCGCGGGTTTCGCGCGAGACCCTGAACGCCCTGAAGCTCGAGCCCGGCGCCGAGGCGCTGGTGTGGTGTGACGATGCGAACTGAATTGTTCATCGACGGCGTTTGGCGCGCAGGCGCCGGCGCAGTGTTCTATTCGACCAATCCAGTCAACGGCGAGACGGTGTGGCAGGGCGCAAGCGCCAGCGCCGACGATGTCGGCGAGGCGATGGCTGCGGCGCGCATGGCGTTCCCGGCATGGTCGCGGCGTCCGCTTGATGAGCGGATCGCCATCGTGCGCGCCTTCGGTAAAGCGGTTGAAGCGCGTGCGCAGACGTTCGCGGAAATGATCAGCCGTGAAATGGGCAAGGCGCTGTGGGACGCCAAGGGCGAAGTCGCGGCGATGATCGGCAAGGTCGAGATCTCGATCCGCGCCCAAGCCGAGCGCGCCGGCTATCGCGAAGAGAAGGCCGC
>DASZSK010000093.1:0-9515 GCA_035548735.1 Caulobacterales bacterium
CGAGCTCTGTCGCAAGGTCAAGCGCTGGCGGCTAGATTCGCTCGACACCGTCGATCGCGGCGAGATTTTTGTCGAACGTGCCGAGCGGCGCGTGGCCATTCTTGCGCGCGATCTCCACGATCAGATGATCGGAGAAGCCTGAGCTCGGGCGCCTGCGAAAGCTGATCAAAGCGGCGGCAACGACGTCCGCATCCTGCAGCGAAAGCTGCGCGTGGTTCAAAAGCATTTCAACGGTGAGCGCGATCTGCTTGGTCTCGAAGTCGTACACCGACTCCAGCACCCACATGGTTTCCGCGAGCACGAGGTGCGAAGCCCAGGCGCCTCTGGCGACGAAAGCCTCCGCCGCCGCGACCTGCTTTGCGTCGTCGCGCGTGATCAGCCGAACCAGGATGTTGGTGTCAACGGCGCGCATGCTTCTTGCGCATGTGCTTGCGGATGCCTTCGTCGAGCGCTTCGTCGTTCCGCGGCTTCGGCGGGGTCTTGAATAAAGCCGCGTGCATCTCCGCGAAGGTGTGACGGCCGGCGCGCCGGACGACGAACTCGCCGTCGCGCTCTTCCCACTCCAGCGTCGAGCCGGGCCCGACGCCCAGTCGCTTACGCACTTCGGCGGGAACCGAAATCTGCCCCTGGGCCGTTAGTTTGGATTGGGCGATGCTCATGGCCGGCAAATTACCCGGGTAATGCATTTTGTCAAGCCGATGGCCCGGACGGCCGTTCCGGCCTAAGTTGGGACAACTGAAAGGCGGACGCCCATGCGCATCGAGCCCAGTTTCCTGTTCGATCTCGACGGCACCTTGGTCGACAGCGTCTACCAGCACGTGCTGGCCTGGAAGGAGGCGCTCGACGCGGAGGGCATTCCGCTTTCGGTTTGGCGCATCCATCGCAAGATCGGCATGTCGGGCGGGCTCTTCACCAACCAGCTACTGCGCGAGACCAATATCGAGATCACGCCGGAGCGCACGGATCGTCTGCGCCGCGGGCATGCGGAAGCGTATCTGCGCTACGGCAAGAGCGTCGTGCCGCTGCCCGGCGCCAAGGAGCTTCTCGCGTCGCTGACGGAAAGCGGCGTCAAATGGGCGATCGCCACCAGCGGGCGCATGGAGACGGCGAGACTCAATCTCGAAGCTTTGGGCGTCGATCCGGCGAAGAACGTCGTCATCACGCGCGACATGGTAAAATACGCCAAGCCCGATCCCGATCTCTTCGTCGCCGCGGCGGAGGCTCTGGGCGCGGAGATCGAAACTTCGGTGGTGGTCGGCGATTCCATCTGGGACATGTTGGCCGCCACGCGCTGTCGGGCGCTGGGCGTTGGCCTCTTGAGCGGCGGCTATGGCGTGGATGAGCTGCGCTTCTCCGGCGCCGTGCGCGTCTATGACGATCCCGCCGACATGCTGCGCCATATCGACGAAGTCGGCGGCGGCCGGCGCTGAGCGTATGTCTGAGGCAAGATGGCGGTGGTGGGTGATGGGGGATTCGAACCCTCGACCCGCTGATTAAGAGTCAGCTGCTCTACCAACTGAGCTAATCACCCGTACCAGTCGCGAAGGCGTTGGCGTCTAAGGCGATTTTTCCTCCGAGTCCAGCAAAACGCGCGGCGGTGTCCAGCCGGCGCCAGCCTGTCTGCGCGCTAGGCGCGCCGCGCGTACGCGTCTCCGCTCTTATGTTTCGAAAAAACATAGGCTTAGCGGCTTGAGCGTGATCCGTTCCGCAGCGCCTAACGCGGTTGCGCGGCGGTTGCGGCGGACCTGCGGCTCAGGAAAAGCACTGCGGCGCCGGCGGCGATGAAACACGAGCCCGCGCCCGCGGCGACGGCCCAGCGCGGCCCGAACGCGTCGGCGATCCAGCCCATGATGGGCGCGCCGATCGGCGTGCCGCCCAGCGTCACCGCCATCAGGATCGCCATCACGCGTCCGCGCATGAACGCATCGGTCGAAAGCTGCACTTTACCGAGCGAGGTCGCGGTCAGCGTCTGCGCCGCGAGCCCGACGATGACGAGCGCGAGGCCGAACAGGATATAAGTCGGCGCAATCGCTGCGAGGGCGAGACCAAAGCCCATCGCGCCCGCGCCAGCGATGATGATGTTGAGGCTCGGATGTTCGCGCCGCGCGGCGAGCAGCGCGCCTGCGACCGAGCCGATCGCCATCATCGACGTCAGCAAGCCGAACTGGCTGGCGCCGACGCGAAACACGCTGACAGCCATCGTCGAGATGAAGATCGGGAAGTTGATGGCGAAGGTTCCGACCACGAACAAGACGAACAGCACCAGCAATAGGTCTGGGCGCTTCAGCACGTATTGAAAGCCGGCGATCAGGTTGCGCGCGCCCTGCGGCGCATGCGTGCGCGGATGCAGTTCGTCGAGCCGCAGGCGGCTGAGCGACATCAGCACGGCGGCGAACGAGATCGCATTGAGGATGAACACCCAGCCGACGCCCATGCCGGCGATCAGCACGCCGGCGAGCGCCGGTCCCACCATGCGCGCGGCGTTGAAGGACGCGGAATTGAGCGCCACCGCGTTGGAGAGATGCGCCTCGTGCACGAGCTCTGAGACGAAGCTCTGCCGCGCCGGCGCATCGAACGCCGCAGCGCATCCGAGCAGGAATGCGAACACATAGACGTGCCAGAGCTGCGCTACGCCAAGGACAGTGAGCAACCCCAGCCCTAACGCCAATACGCCCATCGACGCTTGCGTGATGAAGAGAAGGCGCCGCCGGTCGAAATGATCGGCGACATGGCCCGTCACCGGCAAGAGCAGCAATTGCGGCCCGAATTGCAGGCCGGTGACGATGCCGACGGCGGTCGCGTTGTGATTGGTCAGTTCAGCGAGAACCAGCCAGTCCTGCGCCGTGCGCTGCATCCAGGTGCCGATATTGGAGACGATCGCTCCCGCGGCCCAGGTGCGGTAATTGTGGATCGCGAGGGAGCGGAACGTGCCGCTCACGCGCGCGTCTCTCCGAGCTTGGCGATGATCTCTTGCGCCGTTCCGGTTTCGCCGAGGCGCGGGAAGATGCGCGTGACGCTGTTTTCGTGCGCTTCCGGGCTCATGTCGGTCATGGCGTCGACGGCGAGCGCGACGTTGAAGCCGCGCTCGTGCGCTTGGCGCGCCGTCGATTCAACGCCCGCGCTGGTGGAGACGCCGCCCAGCACAATTTGCGAGACGCCGCGTTCGCGCAGAAGCTTTTCCAGTTCAGTGTTGTGAAACGCGCCCCAGGTGCGCTTCGTCACTTTGAGATCCGTCGGCTGCTCGTCGAGGTCCGGCGCGAGTTCCATCCAATCCGGCGGAAACGCGCCGGACATGCGCGGCGCTTCGGTGCGCCCGGGCGCGAGGCCGGCGACATTCACCAGCACCACTGGCAGGCCGCGCGCGCGAAAGGCTTTCGCCAGCGCGACCGCGTTCGCCATCACGCCGGGGATCGGGTGGACGGTCTGTCGCGAGACGATGCCTTTTTGCAGATCGATCAGGACGAGCGCGGTTTGCGGATCGAGGACGCTGATCGTCATGGACTCACGTCTCTGTCAGGCGGTTGATGAGTTCGATGCCGGCGGCGAGCTGCTTCTGCTCGGCAGGTGAGAGCTTGGCGCGGATGGCTTGCGACAGCCAATCGCGGCGCGCCGCACGATTGGCGGCGATGCGTTTGCGGCAAGCGGCCGTGAGCGAGAGAATGAGCTGACGTCCGTCGTCCGGGTCCGGCGCCGACTCGAGAAATCCTTCGGCCTGCAAAGCCTGGATGATCGCGCTCATCGATTGCGGACGCATGCCCTCGGCCTGGGCGAGCTTGGCCGCCGTCGCCGGGCCCTCGCGCTCAAGCCGCGTCAGCACTGCGATTTGCGAGGGGGTGAGGTCTCCGAGCGTCGCGTGCTCCCGGAGCTTGCGCTTCAGCTTGCCGGAGAGGCTGGCGATCGCGTCCGCGAGCAGGGCCGGGGAATCCAGAGGCGGCATTCAAGATCATCAGTTAGACTGATAAGGTCCTCTGTCAATAACGTGAGCGCGGGATTTGGGATTGGGGATGAGGGATTAGTCGCTCGCAGAGCGCTTCCCTGAGCTTGTCGAAGGGAGCGCGGTGAAGCGTCGCGCGGCGCCGGCTTCGACAGGCTCAGCCAGGCGTTTTCCGGCGCAGCGCATTCGCGATCCGTAATTCTCATTCCCCAACATCCAATCCCTCAATTGCCTTCACGCCCGATGCGCGCCAGCATTCGGCCGACCAACAAGGGGCGTTGATGTCCGGATTCACCCTGGCGCTGGCCGCGTTCGTTCTGCTTCATATCGGCGTTTCCGCCACAGGGCTGCGCGCCCTGGTGGTGAAGCGCATCGGCGAGGGGCCCTATCGCGGCCTCTTCTCGCTTGCCTCGCTCGCGCTGCTCGTCTGGCTCATTGTCGCGTACGGCGCTATGCGCCGCGATCCCGCCGATCCGCTCAACACGCACTTCTGGTCGCCGCCCGAGACCTTGCGTTACGCAACTTACGTCTTCGTCTTCCTGGGTTTTGTGCTCGGCGTGTCGGGATTGCTGACGCCGGGGCCGACGACCGCGGGCTTTGAAAGCGCGCTGAAAAAGGCCGAGCCCGCCAAAGGCGTGCTGCGCATCACCCGCCATCCTTTCCTCTGGGGCGTGGCGCTGTGGGCGGCCGGGCACTTGCTGATCAATGGCGAGCGCTTCGCTGTCATGCTGTTCGGGGCGCTCGGCTTCATGGCGCTGATGGGGACGCGCTCGATCGACCGCAAGCGTCAGGCGCGCGATCCGGAGCATTGGGCGCGCTTTGCCGCCGTCACCTCCAACGTGCCCTTCGCGGCCATTTTCCAAGGTCGCAACAGCTTGCGGATCGGTGAGTTCTGGTGGCGCGCGTTTGCGGCTATGATCGCGTTCGCGGCGGTGGGCTATTTCCACGGGGCGCTGATCGGCGTCCCGGCGTTTCGGTGAGTGCGGCCCATGATCGTGTTCGATCGCGAGCATTTCAGTCACATGACCGGGGGCGACAGAGCGCTACAGATCGAAGTGCTCGGCATGTTCCGTGCGCAAGTGGCGAGCTGGGCGAGTGTCTTGGCGCCGGAGACGGAGCGCGGCGCTTGCCGCGCGGCCTTGCACACGCTGAAAGGTTCGGCGCGCGGCATTGGCTTGTGGGTGCTCGCGGATGCCTGCGAGACGGCGGAGGGCGCCTTCGTTCCCGAAGGCGACGTCGCTGCCGCGCTTGGCGACGTGCATACCGCCTTGACCGAAGCGCTTTCCGCCCTCGACGCATTCGAGCATGGTTGAAGTCTTCACCCAGCCCATCGTCATTGCGCCGGCCGACATCGACGAACTCGGGCACGTCAACAACACCGTCTATCTGCGCTGGGCGCAGGATGTCGCCGTCGCGCATTGGCGCGCACGCGCGAGCGAGGAGATGCTCCGTGCCTACATCTGGGTGGTGACGCGTCACGAAGTGGATTACCGCGCGTCGCTCGCGCTCGGCGACGAAGCCGAGGCGCGCACCTGGGTGGCGGATACGCCGCACGGGGCGCTGTGGGATCGCTTCATCGAGATCGGCAAACCGGCTCAGAAGCCGGCCGCGCAAATCAAGTCGAGTTGGTGCCTGTTGGATGCGCAGACGCGCCGCATCAAGCGTGTGCCGGCGGAGATTGCCGCGCTCTTCGGCGCTCCGTCGGGCTGACATATGCTTCGGGCTACCAAACCTCTCCGAGGCGTCGCATCTCGCCCTGCGCTTCCTGATCGCCGCGCCGCGCGGCGTCGCGATAGAGTTGCACGGCATGCGTCCTGTCCGCGACAAGACCGCCGCGGCCCTTCTCGTACATGAAGCCAAGCCACCTCTCCGCCATGGGGATCGTGCCAGCGGCCTGAAAAAGGCGCACGGCTTCCTGATCGTTTTGCGGCAGGCCGCCGCGCCCATTCATGTAGTACCAGCCCAATTGAGCCTTCGCGCCGGGCTGCCCGCGATCGGCGGCGAGGCGGAATAACCGCACGGCTTCAACCTGGTCGGTTCGCAGTCCGCCCCGGCCGCGAGAGTACAACATGCCCAGCACGACCTGCCCCAACACGTCGTCTTGTTCGACGGCGCGCTCCGCGAGCTGCGCGGCGCGCGCATCGTTGCGCGGCGCAGTCGGTAGTCCATCGCTGTAAATGGCGGCAAGATAGGCTTGCGCTGGGGCGAATTGCTGATCCGCCGATTGCTGGAGCCACGCGACGCCGCGCGGTTCATTCTTGGCGATGCTCTGCCCCTCGACAAGTAGCCGTCCCATCAGCCATTGCGCGCGTGCGTCGCCTTGCCGGGCGACTTCCTCTACGACCGCACCGGCGTTTTCAAATGTGCTTTCGCATTCAGCGTCTCGATCGCAATTGCTGAGTGCGCCACCTCCGCCCAACGCCATGAAGAATGTCGCCGACTGAACGCTATTTGGCGCCTGGCCCTTGCTTATGCTTTGGACGATCCCCGCCAACAGCGTGTCGGGCCCTATGCGCTCCGCCTTGAGGTCGTCTTCGGAGAGGCCCGCAAGCTCTTGGTGGACGCTGTCGACGTCTTCCGAGGCGACGTGGCGGCTCACGCCGATATTGGTTCCGCCCGCCTCCGGAGCGGCGACATCGGCGGCGGCGCAGGTGCTGAAACAAAACGGCCGCTCCAGCCGATAAAGTTCGAGCGGGATCTGTCGCCCGCCGGTTGCTTCGCGTACCCTCACCCGGATGCGGCTGAACACGTCCGTCGCTTGTCCCGGGCGGCGTATCTCCGCCGCGAACGCGATGGCGAACGGGCTATTTTCTCCGTCGCCGTCATAAGACACTTCGCCGGGACCCGTTGCGTAGGAGATAAGGATGCCGGAAGGTGCCTGCATCTCCGCCAAGCCGCGCCCCGCGCCAAGCGCTCCGCGCGACAGGCCCGAGATCGACCGCGACACCGGATTGTCGCGACATGCATCGAGCACGAGGATGCCCGCGCTGCCGTCGCTTTGCGGCAAGGCGGCGATGAAATCCTGCGCTTTGACAAAGGCGTCGTCGAGCGTCGTTTCAAGCAGCGCGGTCGGGAGATCGGGAGAAAGGCCGGCGGGCACGTGAGCGTCGGCGGGCAGCAAATAATTCACGCCGTTCACTTGCAGGCCGTGTCCGGCAAAATAAATGAGGCCGGTCGTGTGGGCGCCGGCCTGAGCGGCGTTGGATGCGAAGCTCGTCAAGGCGTCGACAAGCTGGCGCCGGTTCGGGTCTTTGAGCACCGTGACCTGAAATCCTGTGCCCTGTAGCGCCGCGGCGACAAGGTCCGCATCGCGCGTCGGATTGGGCAAAGCAGGGATTTCGCCGGAGTAGCCGCTGACGCCGATGATAAGTGCGATGCGCGGTCCAGCTTGCTGCTGCGCGAGTTCCGTACCGGGGAGAGTCTGGGGCTGCGGCGGAGCGGGCGTGCATCCCAACAATAAGCCAAGCAAGATGGCTGCGAGAAGGCGCATCAATCACCCAGCCTTGGGGGAGCCCCCCAACCCCTTTCACCGCTCAGTCCAGCAAGACAGCAGGACTGTAGCTACGACGTCAAGCATAGGCTGGCGACGCGAATTGCTGCTTGTGCATCATTCGTTGGCGCGAACCGAACGCCGGCCCGCGCACACGGGAATACGGCTAGTCACAAAAGTGTAGTGTTGCGCGGGCAACGTTGCGCGCTTTGGGGGCGGCATGGTCTATACGCTTGAAAACGCGCGCAGCTTGCTTGGGCTCGCGCTCATCCTGCTGGTGTGTTGGCTCTTCTCAGAGAACAAGCGCCGCTTTCCGTTCTTGCTCACCATCGGCGCGCTCGCCGTGCAGGCGGGCTTGGTGCTGGCGCTGTTCGCCGTTCCCAATTCGCGCGCCGTGCTTGAGGGCGTCAACGCCGCCGTCGACGGGCTCGCCAGCGCCACCGATCACGGCACGCAATTCGTGTTCGGCTTCCTGGGCGGGGGAGACCAACCATACATGGCGCAGCCCGGCGCGCCTTTGCCCTTCATCTTCGGCTTTCGCGTGCTGCCGCTCATTCTGGTGATCTCCGCGCTGTCGGCGCTGCTCTGGCATTGGCAGGTGCTCAAATGGATCACGCGTCTGTTCGGGCTTCTGTTCGAGAAGACGATGGGGCTGGGCGGCGCATCCGCGCTGGCGGTCGCCGCCAACATCTTCATGGGCATGGTGGAAAGCCCGATCGTCATCCGCGCCTATCTCGACAAGCTCACGCGCTCCGAACTCTTCCTGATGATGGTGGTGGGGCTCGCCACCGTCGCCGGCTCGACCATGGTGGCGTATGCGCTGATCCTCGCGCCGGTCTTGCCCAACGCGGCCGGACACGTACTGGTCGCGTCGATCATCTCGGCGCCCGCCGGCATCCTCCTGGCGCGCATCATGATCCCGGAGGAGCGCGGCAAGGGCGTCGGCTACGATTACGCGTCGGCGCTCAAATATGAGAGCTCGATGGATGCGATCACCCGGGGCGTGCAGGACGGCGTCATGGTGGTGGTGAACGTCGCCGCGTTCCTGATGGTGTTCGTGGCCTTCGTCTGGATCATCAACAATCTCTTGGCGCTCGGTCCCAAACTCGACGGCCAGCCGATCACGCTGCAGAGCCTGTTCGGCTACGTGTTCGCGCCGGTGGCTTGGGCGATCGGCGTGCCGTGGCGCGAAGCGCACGCGGCCGGCGGCATTCTCGGCACGAAGCTCTTTCTCACCGAATTCATCGCTTACATCGATCTCGGCGCCATTCCGAAGGAGGCCATGAGCGACCGCACGCGCATGATCCTCACCTACGCGATCTGCGGCTTCGCCAATGTCGCCTCGGTTGGCATCATGACCGGCGGCATGACCGTGCTGATGCCGGAGCGCCGCAGCGAAATCCTCGCGCTCGCCTGGAAAGCTTTGCTGCCCGGCTTTCTCGCGACACTGATGACGGCGGCGGTCGTCGCCGCGCTACCGGCGTGGCTGTTCGCCTAGAATTGCCAATTGCCGAGCCGCTCGCGGATCTCGATCAGCCGGTCGTGGTTTTCGAACTGCACCATGAAAATTTCGCAGAGGAAGCGCCAATAGACGAGCGCCACCGCCGCCACCACCGGCACCGCGATCAGCTGCACCAGCGCGCCGACCAGATTGCCGCCGGCCACCGTCATGATCAGCATGAAGAAGCCGATGACGACGCCCCCGGCGATGCCGGCCAGGCCCATGAAATAGACGACCTTCACCAGCCACACGCCCAGAAGCGTGTCGAACCCGAAGAAGCGCTTCACGATTTCCGGCATCAGCCCGCTCCGTCCGCGAATCAATGGAACAGTAGCGCAGCGGGGGAGCGGGCGTCAGTAGTCAGTAGTCAGTAGTGAGTGGTCAGTGGTCATTAGAGGGCGACCGCTGGCGTCCTACTGACTACTCACCACTGACGACTGACTAACCTCAAAGCGTATAGCCGCCATCGATCGTCAGCGCCGCGCCGGTGATCGGCGCGGGATCGGTCAACAGCGTATCGATCATGCGCGCGACATCCATCGCCTCGGCGTAGCGCCCGAGCGGCGTCGCCACCTGCGCGATGCGGTCGA
>DASZSK010000094.1:0-14251 GCA_035548735.1 Caulobacterales bacterium
GATCTTGTTGTCGAGCCCGTTGCCATTGCCGGTGGCGACCGCATTCAGCAGTTCGAGATTTTCCACATTGGCGGCGAGCGCGGCGATGCCGATGGTGGAGCGGATGGTGTCGGTTCCTTCGTTCAGATTCTCCGTCACCACGTCGCCCGCATTGTCGACGTAATAGAGATCGTCCTCCGTGCCGCCGCTCATGCTGTCGGCGCCAAGACCGCCGTCGAGCGTGTCATTGCCTGCGCCGCCGACGAGCGTGTCCGCGCCGCCGAGACCTTCGAGAAAGTTGGCGGCCGCGCCGGCCAACAACAAGTTCGAACTGCCGATCATGAGATTGTCGAGCGCATTGCCAATCCCGTGAACCGCGACTGAGTAATCGTTAGGAATGACCAAGTTCTCGACGTTGTCGGGGAGGATGGTCGGTCCAGCGGTGTAATAAGTTCGGATTGTATCGACGCCCCCGTTTGCGTTCTCAACAATAACGTCGAGATCGTCGTACAGAATGTACGTGTCGTTCCCGCCGCCGCCCGCCAAGGTGTCGATCCGATCGGGAAAATACACATCCGGACTACCCGCGAGCGTTTCGTCCATATCTCCGCCGATGATGTGATTGGCGCGAGAGTCGCCGCCCAGATAGATGGTGTCGTTGGCGCTCCAGTTGGTGAAAACAAAGCCGGATATGTCGAGATCTGGCGATCCGACACTGTCCGCTACGAAGACACTCAAGGAATCGGGGATGCTTGAGCCGGTGACCTGCAAGCTGGTCGAGAATCCGGCGCCCAACTGGGTAGTGTCGATGAATGCGGAATTGTGCGTCCACGGGATCGCAAGGTCAGTGACGAACCGGAGCGCCTCGATGCTGATCACGGTTTGATACGATTGGAAGTATCCGTGCTCGACCGTATCAAAACCGGCGCCGCCGTCGATCACGTCGCCGCCGCCAATATCCTGGATGACGTCGTCGCCATCGCCGCCGCGCGCGGTGTCGCCTGAATAGACGCCGCCGAGATAATCATTGCCCGCGCCGCCATCCAACGAGTCGTGATCAAAACTGGCCGAATTCGGTGATTCGAGAAGGACGTCGTCGCCTTCGTCGCCCAGAAGCGTGTCCGAGCCGGCGCCGCCGTGGAGCGTGTCGGCGCCCGCCCCGCCGTGGAGCGTGTCCATCCCGGCGCCAGCAGAAATGACGTCGGCGCCGTCCATACCGTTCAGCGCGTCGGCGTAGGCAGAGCCGAACCAATGATCGGCGCCCGCGCCTCCGTTTAACGTGACCCCGCTTTCCCTGGGATCGAGGAAGCGCACTGTCGTGCCGTCGGCGAATGTTTGGCTGTCTTCGGTGTCCCAGCTGCCGACGAGGCGACCGTCCGCGGTGACGACAAGAGATCGCGCATCCAGATAGTTATCGCCGGGCGCGCTTATCTGAAATTGTCCGCCGTCGGCGACGCCGGCGCTGGTGAAGCGTGCGCCAAAAACTGTCTCGCCAGCTTCGCCATCCGTGTAGTCATCCCAGAGCACGAAAAAGCCGCCATCGGCGAGCGCAACGATGCGGGCGTCGCCGGGATCGACTGCCGCCGTCGATACGAGAATGGGATCGCCGACAGCCGCGCCATTGGCGTTGAACATCTGCACGCGGACAACGCCGCTTTCGTCAAAGGTGACCGGGTTAAAGGTGTAGTCGCCATAGACGGCGACGAAGCCGCCGTTTGGAAGCGCGGCGATGTCGTCGAGATACGCGAAGTCGCCGCTCGTCGACTGGATCGTGGTTTGGCTGCCGGCCACGACGGCGCCCGCGCCGTCCAGAAGAGCGGTTGTGAAAGAGGCGTCGTCGGAGACCCCGACGACGATGTGACCGTCGGTGAGTTGGGCGAGCACGGGGAACGATTCATCGGCGTCTGCGGAGCCGGCGATCGGGATGCCTGCGCCGACCGGGACGCCGCTGGCGTCGAAAATGCGCGCGCTGACATCCGTCGCATAGCCTGGAGAGTTCAAATTGATCTGAACGTCCCAGCTCACCACAAAGCCGCCATTGGCGAGGCCGATCACCGAAAAATCCTGGTAGAGCACGTCGCTGCTGCTGACGATGATTTCACCGCCGGTCGCCGCGCCCGTCGCATCGAACATTTGCGCCTTCACGGTCGCCACGCTGTCGAACGAAAAAGGGTCGCTCCAAACCACGACGAATCCGCCATTGGCCAAAGGCGCGACGATTCGGCCTTCGTCCCAGCCCTGATCGCCGGCGGTGACGCTGTTGACGGTGAAGGCGCTGCCGATCAGCGCGCCGTCGGCGCCCAGCACTTGCCCGTGCACATCGCCGTCATCCCAGATCGCGACCAGATTGCCGTTTGCCAAGGCCACGAGCTGAGCGCCATTGACGGCGTCCAACGGTATTTCGTCGCTGAAAAACACTGGCTGCGGCATGCCGACCCCCATAGCGTCCACGCGTGTTCGCGGATCACTTCAACGCTTGATAGAAACGGCAGCCGCCGATGCGCGTCAACGAAGGTTCGATGATATCTTTCGGTACGGTAACTGACTCACGGTTCGTCGCAGTTTGCGCGCAAACACCGCGAAAAGCGCTCGCGCGCATTCGCATAGAATCCGCCCGATCGCGCAGACAAATGCGGACGACGCAGCCCTCGGAATGCGGTGGGTAACCGAGGTCACAGCAACAAGGGGAGGCCGCGCGTAGGTTGGCTCATCGCCGCACGGCGACACGCGTTCAAAACCTAACCGGAGCCAACCCATGACCCTCTTCGCCCGCCTCGCCACCATCGCTCTCGCCGCCGCCATGTTTGCTCCGGTCGCCTACGCCACCCTGCATCAGGCCGCGCAGATCGTCTGATCCCCAAGCTCTCCCGAAGGGCGCAATGACCTCCCGCGCCCAAATCTCCGCCCGCACTCCCGTCGGCTTTGGCTCCCCGACGACCGTGTGCGGGCGGTTTCTTTTCGCGGGTGTGAAGTTCCCGCACGCTGCATTCGCTTGCCGCCCGCGCCGCAACGCTGTGATAGTCGCAGCTACAGATCATCCATTCGTCCGGGAGGGGACATGACGGCGGAAGCAACAGCAGGGGCGGCGGCTGCGCCGGCCGGCAAAGACGTATTCGGCCATCCGCGTGGGCTCTGGTATTTGTCGTTCGCGGAATTCTGGGAGCGCTTTTCCTATTATGGGATGCAGGCGCTCTTGGTGCTCTATCTCACGCACTATCTGCTGCAGCCCGGCCACGTCGAAGGCATTTGGGGCTTCAGCATTCTGAAAGGCGCGTTGCAGGGCCTGTATGGCAGTCTCGCGACGCCGGTGGCGACAGCTGCGGCCATCACGGGGGTTTATTCTGCGGGCGTCTATCTCACGCCGCTCGCCGGCGGTTGGCTCGCCGACAACGTGCTCGGACGCACGAAAACCGTCACGCTCGGTGCGAGCCTGATGGTGCTCGGCCACTTTCTGATGGCGTTCGACGTTTCATTCGTGCTCGCGATCCTTTGTCTGTTCGTCGGCGTGGGGTGCTTCAAAGGCAACATCGCGAGCCAGGTGGGAGAACTCTACGCCATCAACGATCTTCGTCGCGCCGACGGTTTTCAAATCTATTTTCTCGGCATTCAGCTCGCCGTGATCTTTGCGCCCATCGTCACGGGGGGATTGGGGGAAGGCATCGCTTGGCACTACGGTTTCGGCGCGGCTGGCGTCGGCATGGCGCTCGGACTAGCGATCTATCTGCTCGGCCGCAAACATCTGCCGCAGGATCGCATTGGCGCCGGCGCTGAAAAGAACGCGCGCCCCAAACTCACGTCGCGCGACTGGGTAAGCATCGCGGTGCTCGTTGGTTTGCTTCCTGTGCTCGCGGCGAGCGCGCTCGGCAACCAGGAGATATTCAATGCCTACCTGCTGTGGGGCGACAAGCACTACGATCTGACCGTCCCCGTCCTGCCGTCTTGGATTCCTTGGGTGGACAGCATATCGGGCAAGACGCTGCCGACATCCTGGCTGGTGTCGTTCGACGCGATCATCTCAACCGTCACCATGATCGCCGTGATCGCGTTCTGGCGCGCCTACGGCAAGATCAGGAAGGAACCCGATGAGATCGTGAAGATGGCCATCGGCACGCTGATCAGCGCGTGCGGGCCGCTGATCCTCGCCGCGGCGAGCGCGCACGAAGCCGCGACGCATGAAAAGGCGTCGCTGATTTGGGGGCTCGGCTTTCACACGCTCAATGACATCGGCTTCGCCATGGTGTTTCCGGTTGGGCTCGCGCTTTACTCGCGCGTCGCCCCGCCGGCGGTCAGCGGGCTCTTCATCGGCGTCTATTATCTGCACCTGATGCTCTGCAATTTTTCCACGGGAAAAATCGCTGGCCTCATCGACACGATGAGCGGACAGGCGTTCTGGACCATGCACGCCGCCATAGTCGGCGGCGCCGGCGTGGTGCTCGCGCTCTGCGCATTCCTGTTCCACCGCATCCTGGCGCCGGCCCCGGACGACAAGCCGGCGACCGCCTGAAAACAAAACCGCCCGCATCGGGGTGATCGACGCGGGCGGAGGAGGGAAGCCTGAACGCGGGAGAGCGTTCAGGCTCCTTCGCCTTGAGCGCGCGCCAGCGTCGGCGCGCCCTCGGGAGCTTGTTCGGGATCGGCGGCGGCTTCCTTGAAGATGAGCGCGCGCATCTTGGCCAGCTTGGGCGCGACCATCGGCACGGTCAGCATCGTGCTGGCGATCGCCATCAATAACGTCGCGGTGAAGGTTTGGCTGGTGATGATCTGCTTGTCCAACAGCACGTTGACGAAGATGATCATGATCAGCGCTTTGGTTTGCAGCAGCCAGCCGATGATCGAGGCTTCGCCCTTCTGCCATTTGAGAATCTTGCCGGCGATGTGAATGCCGGCGAGCTTGCCGCTGACGGATGCAACCAACAGCACGGCCGCCGCCGCGAACACGGCGACGCCGCCCATCTCCCAGCTGGTGCGCAAGCCTGTCGAGAGGAAAAACACCGGCATGATCGCGAGCAGGATGTTGTTGCGGAAGAAATCCATCTGCTTCTGATCGAACATGTCGCTGTCGATCACGGCGCCCGCGAGGAAGGCGCCGACCATGAAGTGCAAGCCGGACCAATCCGCCGCGAAGCCGCAGGCCGCCAGCCAGATCAGCGCGACGTACCAGCGATCGCGCTCGGGGATTGCGCGCATGATCCGGCGCACCAGCATGGCGACCACGCCGAACGCGACCAGGAAGCCCGCCTGGCGCCCGACGCGCTCCCAGTCCAGCAAGATGAGCGCAAGCACGCCCCAGATGGCGATGTCGTCGAGGCTCGCGTAACGCAACGCGCGCTGTCCAAGCGGCGCGCGGAGAATGCCCAGCTTCTCCATCAGCAGGACGAGAATGGGCAGCGCCGTGACGGCGCAGGCCATGCCGATGCCGAGAATGAACTGCCAGGTTTGACCGCGCGGCCCGATCCAATTGGCGACGCCAGCGCCGGACGCGTTGCTGACCGTGAGCAATCCAATCGCCGCGACGCAGCCGAACAAGAGCGGCGTGCCAAGCGCGAGGCCGGCGGTGACGCCGGTTTCCGAACGGTGCTTCCACGCTTTCTTGATGTCGAGTTCGATGCCGGCGACGAAGACGAAGATCATCACCGCCCACCAGGCGATGCCATTGAGCGAGCCGATCACCTGCGGCGTGAAGATGAAGTGGTAGTAGTCGGGAAACACCGCGCCGAGCACGCCCGGGCCGAGCAGGATGCCGCCGATGATCTGCACGACGACGAGGGGCGCGAAATAATCGGTCCGGAGCACGCGCCAGAACAGGTACGGCAGCGTGAAGATGATCAGCATCGCGATCAGAAAGATTTCTGTCGCCCCCATCGTGGCGTGCATCGCTTCCCCCGTCGGGGCTGTTTCGGACGGACCGCCCGTCTCCCCGTTTCGAAGTTGAGCTTGAGGCGCGCATCAGCCGGCGTGCAAGACGCTTATGTCAAAAATTGCCAATGCTTGTCATTAGCGCGGGTAAAAGTTCCAGCGTTGTCAGCCGACCGGTGTTCGATCGATCAATTGTTGGGAATCGGCGTGGGCTGCGCGGGCTGAGGCTCTTCCGCCGGCGGCGGGGTGAGTGTCACGGGGCCGCCGGAGGTCGATGGCGGCGGCGTGGTGGTCGCGGGCGCGCCGGTCGAGCCCGGCGGCACGAGATCGGGGTCGGTGGGCGTCGGCGCCAGGGAGTCCGGAATTGTCGTCGTGGCCGGGGGTGCGGACTGAAGCTCGGCAATGCGGCCGCGCGCCTCGAGCGCGTGATCGCTGTGCGGGAAGTCGGTGATGAAGGCGTTGAGCGCATCGACCGTGTCGGCGGACCGCGCCGCGGCCCAGCGATGTTGCTCAAGCTCGGTCAGCACGCCCTGGGCCTGATCGCGATAGGCGCCCGGATTGTCCTGCAGGAAGGCGCGGAGCTGCGCCGGGCTCGACTTGTCGAGGTGCTCCCAGGCCGTGGCTGAGGCCTGCGACCCCTGCATCTGCGACCAGGCGAAATAACCGCCGCCGCCGAGAGCGGCGACCACGATGAACGTGACCAAGCCGATCAGCGCGAGCCGGCCGCTGTTTCCGCCCCGGCGTTCTTCTTCGTCATCGAAGGCGGTGCGCGGCGGCGGTGCGGGACGGGGAGGCGGCGGCGGAACCGGACGCGGCGCCTGGGCGGCGGGCGCCGGGCGCGTCATGATCGGTGCGGCGGCCGGCGCAGCTGCGGGCGCGCCAGGCTGGAAGAAGGGCGAAGGCTGCCGCGGCGCCGCCGGCGGCGGGAACGGCACGCCGGCTTTCTCCGCAACCGCCGCTGCAAGTGCGCGCCAGGCCGGGAACCCATCCTCGCCGCGCCAGCCGGTCAGATCGATGGAGGCGTCGCCCGAGAAGTCGGCTGGCGTGGGGGCGTTTTGCATGCGCGCGTGGATGACCGGGCCCACGCCTTTGGCGAACTTCACCTCGTCGACAAGTTCGGCCGAGGTGGAGGAGCGCGGGGACCAGAGGGCGACCATGGCGTTGGCGCTCTGCATGGCGGCGCGCAGGGCGTCCCCCGCCTGTTCGACGATGGGCTGGACCCCCATTTGCCGGAGCTTTTCGGCCAGCGCGCGCGCCGGCGGCGTATCCTCGGCCGCGTGCACGATCACGACAGACGCCATCGCTTAATCCTCATTCGCCATGTTGTGCTTGATATAGCCCAGAGGCCCTTAAAAGGGCGATACGAGCCTCGTCCTTCCGCTCCCGCGGCCCGACAATGCCCCGGAAGCGCCCGCTAAGGGAAGGCCGCACGCCAGTCGGGCGGCTTTTGCCCCTGTGAGGGCGCGCCCGAAGGCGCTTGCGCGAATTGGGCGCTCTGCTAACGGGTCTCAATGTCCCTCCTCGAAGATCGGCTCAAGGAAGCCGCCGAACGCACCAATGTGGCGCTCGACGCTTTGCTCCCACGTGAACAAGGCTCCGAAGCGCGCCTGATGGCGGCGATCCGCTACGCCGCCTTGGGCGGCGGCAAGCGGTTGCGCCCGTTTTTCACTCTGGAAGCGGGGGCGCTTCTGGAAGCCGAGGAAAGCGCGCTGTTGCGCGCTGCCGTGGCGATCGAGTGCGTGCATACGTACTCCCTCATCCATGACGATCTGCCTTGCATGGACGACGACGACCTGCGTCGCGGCCAGCCCACCGTGCACAGACAATTTGACGAAGCCACGGCGCTTTTGGCCGGAGACGCCTTGTTGACGTTCGCCTTCGAGATACTGGCCGATCCGGCCACGCATCCCGATCCGCAAATGCGCTGCCTGCTGATCTCGGGCTTAGCCAAGGCCGCGGGCGCGGCTGGCATGGTGGCTGGGCAGGCGGCGGACATGGCGGGGGAGCAGATCGGCAGCGATCTCATCGCCGTCACCCGCATGAACCGCATGAAGACGGGCTGCCTCATCAATTATTCGATTGATGCGGCGGCGACGATCGGCGTCGCCCGCGAGGACGCGCGCACCGCGCTCAATCGTTACGCACATGATGTGGGGCTGGCGTTCCAGATGGTCGACGACCTGCTGGACGCCGAAGGCGTGGTGCGCGACACCGGCAAAGCCGTGCGCAAGGACGCCGGTCGCGGCAAAGTGAATTTCGTCACCGTGCTCGGCGTGGAACAGACACGAGAGCGGGTGCGCCTCTTGGCCGCACAAGCGAAGCGTCACCTTGCGATGTTCGGGCCGCGCGCCCGAATTTTGCTCGATGCCGTCGATTTCATCGTGGATCGCCGCTACTGATTGATCCACGTTGTCCGAAGGACGTTCGCGCATGGCGCCAAAGACCCCGCTGTTGGATACGGTTCGCCTGCCGGCCGACCTGCGTGCGCTTCCTCAAGAACAATTGCAGCAGCTCGCCGATGAATTGCGCGAGGAAACCATCAGCGCGGTCTCGGTTACGGGCGGCCATCTGGGCGCGGGCCTCGGCGTCGTGGAACTCACCGTCGCACTGCACTACGTGTTCGACACGCCGAAGGACGTGCTGATCTGGGACGTCGGCCATCAAGCCTATCCGCACAAGATTCTCACCGGCCGCCGCGACCGCATCCGCACGCTTCGCCAAGGCGGCGGGCTTTCCGGTTTCACCAAGCGCGCCGAGAGCGAGTACGATCCGTTCGGCGCCGCGCATGCATCGACATCGATCTCGGCGGCGCTGGGTTTCTGCGCTGCGCGCGATCGCGCCGGACGGGACAACAACGTCATCGCCGTGATCGGCGACGGATCGATGTCGGCGGGCATGGCGTACGAGGCGATGAACAACGCCGCCGAGACCACGAAGCGGCTGATCGTCATTCTCAACGACAACGACATGTCGATAGCGCCGCCCGTCGGCGGTATGAGTTCCTATCTCGGCCGCCTCGCGGCGTCGAAAACGTATCGGCGCATTCGCAAGACGGCGAAGGGCATCACCGAGCATCTCGGCCACGCCGTGCACGATCTCACCAAGCGCGCCGAGGAATACGCGCGCACCTGGTTCACCGGCGGCACGTTCTTCGAGGAACTCGGTTTCCACTATCTCGGCCCGTTCGACGGGCACGATCTCGACACGCTGGTGCCGATCTTCAGTAACGCCAAGGAATTCACCGACCGGCCGGTGCTGATCCACGTCGTCACCAAGAAGGGTAAGGGCTACGAGCCGGCGGAGAACGCCGCCGACAAATATCACGGCGTGGCGAAGTTCAATGTCGTCACCGGCGAACAGGCGCCGGGTGCGGCGCATCCAAGCTTCACGCAAGTGTTCGCCGAGAGCCTCGTGCGCGAAGCGGAACGCGACGAGAAAATTGTCGCCATCACCGCGGCGATGCCCTCGGGCACCGGCGTCGATGCGTTCGCCAGGCGCTTTCCGGATCGCGCGTTTGACGTCGGCATCGCCGAGCAACATGCGGTGACGTTCGCGGCGGGCTTGGCGGCCGACGGCATGAAACCGTTCGCCGCGATCTACTCGACCTTCCTGCAGCGCGGCTACGATCAGGTCGTGCATGACGTCGCCATCCAGAAATTGCCGGTGCGCTTCGCGATCGATCGCGCGGGGCTTGTCGGCGCGGACGGGCCTACGCATGCCGGCTCGTTCGATGTCGGCTATCTCGGCGCACTGCCGGGCTTCGTGCTGATGGCGGCGGCGGACGCCAACGAACTCTCGCGCATGGTGGCGACGTGTGCGCGTATCGACGATGCGCCGTCGGGCGTGCGATACCCGCGCGGCGAAGCCGCCGGCGTGCTCGGGGCGGACGCCGCGACGCCGCTGGACATCGGCAAAGGCCGCGTCGTGCGTGAGGGAACGACGGTCGCGATCCTGTCGCTCGGCGCGCGGCTCGGCGAAACGCTCAAGGCCGCCGACAAGCTCGCCGCCATGGGCATTTCCACCACCGTCGCCGATGCGCGCTTCGCCAAGCCGCTCGATGAAGACCTGATCCGTCGCCTCGCGCGCGAGCACGAAGTGCTGATCACGGTGGAAGAGGGTGCGGTTGGCGGGTTCGGCGCCTTCGTCCTGCACGACCTGTCGCGCTCAGGCGTGCTCGACCGCGGGCTCAAGGTGCGCACGCTCACTCTGCCGGATGCGTTCCAGGATCAGGACAAGCCTGAGCTTATGTACGCCCAGGCTGGGCTCGACGCAGACGCGATCGCCGGCGCCGCGCTGATGGCGCTCGGGCGCATCGCCGCCAACGAAGTCCGCGCCTGAAAGCAAAGCCCTTGCGAATGTGCTGAAACGCCGTGATTCTTGTCGCCGCCCAATCCGGGCGCAACGGAAGGAACGTCGGCCATGGCAAAGGGTCAGATGCGCTCCAACAAAGAGAAGCGCAAACCGAAGAAGGACGACAAGAAGGCGCCGGCGAGCACGGCTAAGAAATAGCCAGGGCGCGTGGCATCCGCGCGCGTTCGTCGCCGAAATGAACGTGCGCGATCGCCTTATTTTCGCCCGCTTGTCGCGCGGCCAGCGACTTGTCCGCAGGCGGGTTTTTTCGCAATGCGCCCGCCTATGGACAAAATTCGGTAAAGCCGGCATGCCATCGGGGCATCGTCGTCAGGGAGGCGGCGTGCGAGCGGGGTCAGCGGCCTATTCAAGCGCCGGCGAAGGCTGAGCGCCAAGGCGCCGTCCGCGTCGGGCAAGCGACGCGCCCCGTTCCGCCGAAAAAGGGATCGGAGCCGGCATGCGCATCAGGGGTGTTCAACTCGCCGGATTGGCGGTGGTCTTGGCGGGGGCTGCGGCCAAGGACGCGTTGGCGAATGATCTGACCATCTCCACGGCCACGACCACGCCCGTCACGACGTCCGCGGCGAGCGGCGGCACGCCGGGCAACGTGACGGTCGACACCGCCGGCTCGATCACCATTACGGCTGGGCAGACAGCGGTGACGCTGGACTCTCCCAACTCCGTCACCAATCTCGGCGCCATCAAATCCAACAATGTCGACACCGTCACGGGCGTGCTCATCACCGGCACGCACACCGGCACGGTCAACAATGTCGGCTCGATCAGCCTCGTCGAGGATTACACGCTGAGCGACTCTGACAGCGACGGCGACCTCGATGGCGCATGGCAGCTGAACGCGACGAGCAACCGCACCGGCATCTTGCTGCAATCGGGATCGGTCTTCACCGGCAACATCAACAGTTCAGGCGTGATCGGCATTGAAGGCGGTCAGTCGAGCGGCGTTCGGCTTGATGGAAGTGTTGTCGGCAACGTGGCGATCTCGGGCGGCATTTCCGTCACCGGCGACAATTCATATGGCGTCGCCATCAATGGTGGCGCGACCGGCGGCGTCAGCGGCGCCGGCGCCGGCAATGTCAGCGTCACCGGCGGCGTATCGGTCACCGGTCAAAACAGCGTCGGGCTGTTGGTCGATGCGCCGATCTCAGGCGCGCTCAACATCAACGGCGCGTGGAGCGTCACCGGCTTCCATTCAACAACGCACCCGACCACCGCCTCTGTAATCAGCGCGCTGGACGCCGATGATTTGCAGGTCAGTGGCTCGGCCATCGTCGTGCACTACGATGTGCTCGGCGGCATGACGCTGCAGGGCATCGGCATCGAGAACGACACCGACGACGACGGCGACGGCGTCACGGAGGCCGCCGGCGACACCAACGACAACGCCACGACGTCGATCAGCGTGGCGACGTCGGCGCCGGCGATCTGGATCACACCGGATGCGTCGACGCCTGCGTCCATTACGCTGGGCAATACCGGCCGCGGCTACGGCTTCGTCAATCGCGGCTCAGTCGCGGCCAACGGCGTCTATCAGCTGACGACGCCGGGCGGTACGACCGGGTTCAGCGCCACGGCTCTGCGCATCGAAGGCGCCGGCGGCGCATCGGTTTCGCTCTATGGCGGTCTGCTGAACGACGGCACGCTTTCGGCCTCGGCGTTCGAGGCCAACACCTACGGCATCTATCTCGGCAACTTGACCGATGTGCCGATGGTCGTGACGCGCGGCACGATCGGCAGCCGCTCGACTTCGGAAGGCGCCTTCAACGCTTACGGCGTGTTCCTCGGCTCGACCGCCAACACGACCGGGTTCAACAATTCCGGCACCATCACGGCGCAAGTGCTCGGCGAGACGGGCAACGCCATCGCTATAGCCGACACCTCCAACAAGCTTGCGACCATCACCAACAGCGGCCTTATCCAAGCCGCTGTGATCGCTACCGACAGCGATGTGACCGACAATATCCCGGCCCCGCCAGTGACGGGCTCGGCAATCGCCATCGACGTGCACACCTCCTCCATCGGCGTCACCGTCAATCAGGTGTCCGACGCCAACAATCCGCTGCGCGACGGCAATGACGACGACACCACCGACGATGTGACGCCGCCGCTGCCGCAAATCTTCGGCTCGATCTTGTTTGGTTCAGGCGCGGACACGCTTTCGCTCGGCGCGGGCCAGATGGTCGGGGATGTCTCGTTCGGCGCCGGCGCCAACGCGTTCTCCGTCAACAATGGCGCGGCCTTCTACGGTCGCATCGCCAATGGCGGCACGCTTTTGATCAACGTCGCCAATGGCGCGCTCAACGTCTTGGGCGGCACATCCAACATCACCAGCGCAACCTTCGGGGCGCAGGGCGTCCTGGGCGTCACCCTGTCGGAGACGGCGTCCGAAAACACGTTCATCCATGCGACCGGCGCGGTCTCGTTCGCCAGCGGCGCTGTGATCGAGCCGATCCTGCCGACCGGCTTGCCGGCGTCGGGCGCGATTACGTTCCTCACCGCCGACGGCGGTTTCGGCGGCACGGAAACCAACGTCACGCGGACATTGACCGGAAGCTCCGCGCCGTTCGTCTACAACGCGGCGATTCAGACGGTCCCTGGCGACGGCAATTCACTTGAAGTCAATTACACGCTGAAGACGGCGGCGCAGCTCGGCCTCAACGCCAATCAGACGGCCGCCTTCAATCCGCTGATCTCGGCTTTGCGCACGGATAGCGCCGCCAGCGCCGCGTTCGCCGGTTTGCACACGTCGAACGAATTTTTTGAAGCATACGCCAACCTGATGCCGAATTATGCGGCGGGCGCGGCCGAGCTTGCGACGACGGCGATCCAGCAGGGCCAGAGCGCCAGCACCAATCGCCTGGCGGCGACGCGCCTTTCGAATGCGCGCAACGTGTCGGTTTGGGCGCAGGAAATCGGCTACGGGCTTGAGCGCGAGCCGCAGACGTTCGGTCTGCGCTATCGTGGCTCGGGCTTCGGTTTCGCCACCGGCATCGACGGTCCGCTCGACAATGGCGGCCTGTTCGGCTTGAGCGCGTCCTTCATTTCTTCGGAAGTCGAAGAACCGATCCGCAAGGACGGTGAACTCGCCGCAACGTTCGGCCAGGTCGGCGCCTATTACGGCACGTCGATGGGGCCGATCGACCTCGATTTCGTCGGCGGCCTCGGCGTCGGCAAGATGCGCTCGCGCCGTTTCGTGGACATCGGCTCCGATTTCGAGCGTGTCGCCAAGGCTGAGTGGTGGGCTTACGAAGGTCACGGCATCGTGCGCGCTTCGGCCCCGATGCGCAGCGGCGCCTTCACGGTTACGCCGCAGGTGCAGCTCTCTTACGTGGCGCTGGATGAAAGCGGCTACACGGAAGAGGGCGGCGGCACGGCGATCGACTACAAGGTCGACGGCACGCTGACGCAGCGCCTGTGGGCGGACGCCGCGGTTGAATTCGGGACCCGCTTCGTGATGGGCGCCGATACGATCGTGACGCCGCATCTGAGCCTGGGCTATCGCGCGAATGTGCTCGACAACGCCGCCGATCGCACCGTGCGCTTCGTCTCGGGCGGCTCGCCGTTCACGCTGACGGATGAGACGACCGGCAGCGGCGCGCCGCTGATCGGGCTTGGGCTTGACGCCACCAATGGCTACACGACGGTGACGGTCGCCTATGAAGGCGAGTTCGGCGACGAGATCACCCGTCACAGCCTGAACGTCGCGCTGCGCTTCAAGTTCTAAACGGCGCCCTCGCGCTCGCGATAGTCGAACCAATCGAAGTCGGCGTGGAGTCCTGCGCCGCTCATGTCCTGGCACGCCATGCCGACGAAGGCGCCGGTGAAATTCGGCAAGCCAGGATGACTGGCCTCGTCCGAGAGGATGCTGGCGTCGAAGATTTGCGGCAACGTCCGCCAATCCTCGTCGCCGACCTGGTAAGCGAAGCGCAGGCGCTCGAAATCCACCTCGACGCGCAAGCCGATCGGTCTTCCTGGCGCGATGGGAATAGGCGGCGTGAAGACGTTGGCGTTCACCGCGTCGGGCAACGCCGTCATCACGCGCAGATGT
>DASZSK010000095.1:0-4765 GCA_035548735.1 Caulobacterales bacterium
GTCTTCTCACTGTGCTTAACGCCTTGGATGTCGCCGGCGCGGGGCGAGATCACTTCGGCCTGCGCGCCGGCTTCCTTCAACGCGCGCAGCGGTTCGGTCAGCTCGGTTTCTTCAAATCCATCCGTCGCCAGCACCGCGACCTTGCGGCCGGCCAGTCTTTGCTCCGGCATGACGCATCTCCAGGTGAGGGTTCGCGATGTGAACCAGCGTCTCGCCTGCGTTGTTCCGCTGCAGCGCCCTTGGCGCTCAGTGGACGAATAGCATGGCGAGCGTCGCCGCCAGCATCACCGCCGTCGCGGCCCAGCCGAACCAACGCTGCGATCGCGTGGCGACGAACTCGCCCATTTCATGCCGGCGCGAGGCGACGATCATCGTTGCGATCATGATCGGCACGGCAATGACGCCGTTTAGCACGGCGCTCCAGAACAGCGCTTTGATCGGATCGATCGGCGCGTAATCGATGCCGAGCCCGATCAGGATGGAAAGGATGATGACGGAATAGAAGGCGGGCGCTTCACGCCACTTCTTCTCCAGCCCCGAGGTCCAGCCCGACGCTTCGCTCAGCGCATAGGCCGCCGACCCCGCGAGCACGGGCACAGCAAGCAGCCCCGTGCCGATGATCCCGAGCGAAAACAGGATGAAGGCGAAATCGCCCGCAATTGGCCGCAGCGCGCTCGCCGCCTCCGCGGAGGTTTGGATGTCGTGCAGGCCGGCGTCGAACAGCGTCACCGCCGTCGTCAGGATGATGAAGAAAGCGATCAGATTGGAGAAGGCCATGCCGAGATAGGTGTCCCAGCGGATGCGCGAGAGTTCTTCCGGCGCCTGCTCCGGCTTCTCGATCAGCGGCGCCTTGTCGGGATCGGCCTCTTCGTCTTCCACTTCCTCCGACGCCTGCCAGAAAAACAGGTAAGGGCTGATGGTCGTGCCGAACAGCGCAACCACCATGGTCAGCGTGTCCGAGTTGAGGGCGACGTGCGGCGCAAACGTCCGGGCCAGCACTTCGCCCCAATCGATCTTCACCGCAAACACAACGCCGACATAAGCAAACAGCGCCAGCGTCAGCCATTTCAGGAAGCGCACATAGAGGTGGTACGGCGCGAGCACTTGCAGGCCGAGCGAAACGAGCGCGAAGCCGACCGTCAGTGCGTGCTGATCCCAACCGGTCATCAGCTTGCCGGCCGCGCCCATGGCGGCGAGATCGGCGCCGACATTGATGGTGTTGGCGATGAACAGCAAACCCACCAGCATGCCGACAAGGGGCTTCGGGAAGATGCGCCCCATGTTGGAGGCGAGGCCATGGCCGGTGACGCGGCCGATGCGCGCGCTCACCGACTGCACCGCCGCCATCAGCGGATAGGTCAGCACGACAGTCCACAACATGTTGACGCCGAATTGCGCGCCGGCCTGGGAGTAGGTGGCGATGCCGCTGGGGTCGTCGTCGGCGGCGCCGGTAATGAGGCCGGGGCCCAGGCGCTTGAAGACGCTGACCTTGCCGAGCGATTCAAGCGCGCGCTTGGAACTCATGCCTTCACGTGTGCTGAGAACCGTCATCTTTTTCAAGGCGATCGAAGAGGTCATTGAACGCCTTAACCGCCGCCGCAGGTCCCTCCAGGTGCTTCCACACGCCGTTGGCGACGGCAAGGAAGTCGGCGCCCGCCCGCACCAGCGGCTCAGCGTTGCTCACCGTGATCCCGCCAATGGCGACGCAGGGCGTCTCCATCGTCTCCTGCCAGATTTCTAGGATTTCGGGTTCCGCCCAGTGCCCGGGCGTTTTGGTTTCGGTCGGGTAGAAGGCGCCGAACGCCACATAGTCCGCGCCAGCTTCGGCGGCCTCCATGGCCAGGTGGCGTGAATTGTGGGCTGTCACGCCGACGATCTTGTCCTTGCCGAGCAGGCGTCGCGCCTCGGCATAGCTGGCGTCAAGCTGGCCGATATGAACGCCGTCCGCATCCGCCTTGGCCGCCAGATCGGGCCGGTCGTTGATGATGAAGGCGGCGCCGGCCTGCTGCGCGATCGGCTTCAGCACTTTCGCCGCCGCCAGCACGTCTGCGTCACCCACATCTTTCAGGCGCAATTGCACGGCCGCGACGTCTCCGCCCGCGAGCGCGGCGCGCAGCGCCTCGGCGAACGCCGGCTCAAATCGGGGCGGTGTGAGGAGATAGAGCCGGGCGCGTCGCATCGTCAGCTCTTCAGTCCGACGAGAACGGCGCCGCCCGCGATCAGCGCAACGCCCAGCCAGTTCTTCGCACTCATGCTTTCGCCGAGAAACGCCACGCCGAGCAGGGCGACCAGCACGACCGAGAGCTTGTCGATGGGCGCGACATGCGAGGCGGGGCCGAGCTTCAGCGCGCGGTAATAGCAGAGCCAGGAGGCGCCGGTCGCAAGGCCAGACAGCGTCAGGAAGGTGAGCGCCTGTGCAGGGATCGACGACAGCGGTTGCGCCACACCGCGCACCGCCACCAGCAAGGAGATCACCACCAGGATCACGACGACGCGGATCAGCGTGGCGAAATCCGCGTCGATCCGCGCCACGCCAATCTTGCCGAGGATCGCCGTCATCGCCGCGAACAGCGCCGACAGCACGGCCCACGCCTGCCACGTGTCAAAAAGGGACTTCATGGGGCGCTCTATGGACCGCCGGCGCCCCGCCGGCAAATGCGCTTTACTCCGCCGCCACTTTGGCCGCCACGCCGATCTTCGGATCAAGCTCGCCCTTGGCGTAGCGCTTGGCCATCGCGCTCATCGGCAGCGGCTTGATCTTGTCGGCCCAGCCGGCGGCGCCGAATTGCTGGAAGCGCTCGATGCAGACTTTGCGCATCGCTTCCTTGGCCGGCTTCAGATAGGCGCGCGGATCGAACTCGGCGCGCTTTTCCCAGAACACTTTGCGGATGGCGCCGGTGATGGCGAGGCGGTTGTCGGTGTCGACATTCACCTTGCGCACGCCGAACTTGATGCCGCGCTGAATTTCCTCAACCGGTACGCCCCAGGTCTGCTGCAGATCGCCGCCGTAATTGTTGATGATCTCCTGCAAGTCCTGCGGCACTGAGGAGGAGCCGTGCATGACGATGTGCGTGTTGGGCAGGCGCTTATGCACTTCCTCGATCACGTGCATGGCGAGGATGTCGCCGTCCGGCTTGCGCGTGAATTTATAAGCGCCGTGGCTGGTGCCCATGGCGATGGCCAGCGCATCGACATGCGTCGCTTCGACGAACGCGACCGCCTGATCCGGATCGGTGAGCAACTGATCATGGCCGAGCTTGCCTTCGAAGCCGTGGCCGTCTTCCTTCTCGCCCATGCCGCTTTCGAGCGAACCCAGCACGCCGATTTCGCCTTCGACGGAGGCGCCGATCCAGTGCGCCATGTTCACCACGCTGCGGGTGACGCGCACATTATAGTCGTAGCTCGCCGGCGTCTTGGCGTCGGCCTCAAGCGAACCGTCCATCATCACGCTGGTGAAGCCGTATTGCAGCGCGGTCGCGCAGGTGGCTTCGCTGTTGCCGTGATCCTGGTGCATGCAGATCGGGATGTCGGGATACATCTCGACCAGCCCGTCGATCAGATGCTTGAGGATGACGTCGCCGGCATAGGAGCGCGCCCCGCGGCTGGCCTGGATGATGACCGGCGCGTTCACCTGATCCGCCGCCTCCAGGATGGCGAGCCCTTGCTCCATATTGTTGATGTTGAACGCCGGGATCGCGTAGCTGTGCTCGGCTGCGTGATCGAGCAATTGCCGCAGAGTGATGCGCGCCATGTGGTCTCCGAAAGCGCGAATGAAAATGTCGCGCTTTCATGCGCAATCAAGAGCGTCAAGCAAAGCGCATTCGCGCTCCGTGATGCGGAAACCCCGCGCTTTTGCGCGTCCGGAGACATGACTGCGCTGTCATTGTGCGCACGCGCCGCGAAGTGGTCAGACCTTCAGCGCTTCCACGCCGGGCAGGGCCTTGCCTTCCATCCATTCCAGGAACGCGCCGCCGGCGGTCGAGACGAAGGTGAAGTCATGGGCGACGCCGGCATGGTTAAGCGCGGCGACGGTGTCGCCGCCGCCGGCGACAGCGATGATGCGCCCGGTTTTCGCCAGGTCTGCGGCGTGTTTGGCGGCGGCGTTGGTGGCGGCGTCGAAGGGCGGAATTTCGAACACGCCAAGCGGGCCGTTCCAGATCAAAGTCGCGCTCTGATCCATCGCCGCGATCAGCTTGACGACGGATTGCGGGCCGGCGTCGAGAATCTTTTCGTCGGCGCCGACCGCATCGAGCGCGCGCGTCGAAGCCGCCGCGCCCGGCTTCACTTCCGCCGCAGTGACCACATCCACCGGCAGCAGCAATTCGCATTTCTGCTCCGCGGCAAGCTTCATGATTTCGCGCGCGGTGTCGGCCATGTCCTTCTCGCATAGCGAGGAGCCGATCTCGGCGCCTTGCGCATAGAGGAAGGTGTTGGCCATGCCGCCGCCAATGGCGAGCTTGTCGAGCTTGCCGACGAGGTTCTTCAACAGATCGAGCTTGGTCGAAACCTTGGCGCCGCCGACAATGCCCATGACCGGACGCTTCGGCGTTCCGAGCGCCGCGTTCAGCGCGTCGAGCTCCTGCTCCATCTGCTTGCCGGCGTAAGCGGGCAGGGCGCGCGCCAACCCTTCGGTCGAAGCGTGCGCGCGGTGCGCGGCGGAGAAGGCGTCGTTCACATAGAGATCGCCGAGCTTCGCCATTTCGGCGACCAAAGCCGGATCGTTCTTTTCTTCACCTTCGTGGAAGCGCGTGTTCTCCAGCAGGAT
>DASZSK010000096.1:0-2744 GCA_035548735.1 Caulobacterales bacterium
GCCCTAGCATGCCGGCGAAACAAATCAAGAACAACAGACGCGTCCGGAACGATCACCCACGGGCCCCTGTTGGATTCGCAACGGAGGCTTCCGATGCAACGCAAAGGCGATCGAGACGAACGCGAATGGCGCGAGCCCGGCTACGGCGCTTACGGCTCCGGCTACGGCTCTCCGGGCCATATCGACCAGCGCGGCAATCGCAATTGGGTCGACAAGACCGGCGACGAGGTTGCGTCCTGGTTTGGCGACGAACACGCCCAGCAACGCCGTCGCTGGGACCATGTCCGCGAGCGCGAACGCGCGCGCTACGAGCGTCGCGGCGATTATGATGAGGACGCCGAGTTGCGGCGCGAGATCGAACATCGGCTCGATCAGGACGAATTCTTCGACGCCGCCGAAATCCATGTCAGCGTGCATGCCAATGAAGCGACGCTCGAAGGCGTCGTGAACTATGCCGAAGAAGCGCGCGAAGCTGAGCGCGTGGCGCGGCGCGTGCCCGGCGTCATCTACGTGAATAATGAGATCCGCGTGCGCTCACGCGTGGAGCGCGCGACGATCGGCATGGGCTACGATTCCACCCCGCCGCACGGCGAGTAATCCCTGCACGCCCCTCCCCGTCTCGCGCGGACGTGCTATGCGCGGCCTCTCGGGTGGGCGGAGGGCGAAATGGAAAAGGATCGGCTGGCGGCCTTCAGCGACGGCGTCATCGCCATCATCATCACCATTATGGTGCTGGAATTGCGTCCGCCGCACGCGCCGACATGGGAAGCGCTCAGCGAACTCGCGCCGATCTTCCTCAGCTACGTGCTGAGCTTCGTCTATGTCGCCATCTACTGGAACAATCACCACCACATGCTCTACGTCGCCAAGGGCGTGAATGGCGCGATCCTGTGGGCGAATATGGGGCTGTTGTTCTGCCTCTCGCTGGTGCCGTTCACGACCGCGTGGATGGGCGAGACCGAAGGCGCGGCGCTGCCCACGGCGATCTATGGCGTTTCGCTGATCTTGCCGGCATTCGCGTATTTGCTGCTGCAGACGCTGCTCGTGCGCGCTGATGGGCCGGACAGCACGCTCGCACGCGCTGTCGCCATCGGGCGCGACTGGAAAGGCAAGCTCTCGCCCGTCTTGTACGCGGTCGGGATCGGGATGGCTTTCTTCGCGCCGCCGATTTCGTGGACGCTTTATGTCGCCGTCGCGCTGATCTGGCTGGTGCCGGACAAACGCATCGAGCGGGCGATGGAGCAGAAGCGCTAGTTGTTCGGAGCCGCGAGCGTCGCTTGGGCGTCCTTAGTTTGCTGCACAAGTTCTACGATTTGGGCAGGCGTTAGGGATCGCAGCTCTTGGAAAGCAGCATCCGACACATGCTGATCACCGTTTCCTTCGCCACTGAGCACGTACGCATCTCCATGAGGCGAGAAGACAAAGTATTGAGGTGATGCCGGGTTTCCCGTGTCGGAGATGACGACAAGCGATTTTCCGTCACTGCAACTGTACAGAAGCCAATTGGAGCTGCCGAAGGTATGCTGAATCGGCCCGATCATGCATTGCATGGGTTCAGGTCGACTCTCCGCCAACGCGCCCGTGACGAACGCTATGCACGCTGCCAGCCCGATGAGGATCGACTTCAAGCCTTAACCGCCGCCACGATTTTCCGCGCGGCGTCTTCCAGATCGTCGGCCGGCGTCACGTTCAGGCCGCTGTCGCGCAGGATTTGCTTGCCTTCGTTGACGTTGGTGCCTTCGAGGCGAACCACCAGCGGCACCGTCAAGCCCACTGCGCGCACGGCCGCGATGACGCCTTCGGCGATCACATCGCAGCGGGCGATGCCGCCGAAGATGTTGACGAGGATGCCCTTCACGTTCGGATCGGCGAGGATGATCTTGAACGCGGCTTCGACCTTGGCCTTGTCCGCACCGCCGCCGACATCGAGGAAGTTGGCGGGCTCGGCGCCGAACAGCTTGATGATGTCCATGGTCGCCATGGCGAGGCCCGCGCCATTAACGAGGCAGCCGATATCGCCATCGAGCGCGACGTAGGACAGATCGTATTTCGAGGCTTCGATCTCGCGCTCGTCTTCTTCGCCGAGATCGCGCATCTGCTCCCATTCGGGATGGCGGAAGCCGGCGTTGGAATCGAAGCTCACCTTCGCGTCGAGGCAGACGAGCTTGTTGTCCTTGGTGACGATCAGCGGATTGATTTCGAGAAGGCTCATGTCGCTCTTCACGAACGCCGCGTAGAGCTTGTTCAGAAGATCGCCGCACTGCGCGACGAGATCGCCGGTGAGCCCAAGCGCCTTGGCGACGGCGTCGATATTGGCTTGCGACGGGCCGGCGCCCGGATCGATGTCGACGGTGGTGATCTTTTCCGGCGTATCGTGCGCGACTTCTTCGATATTCATGCCGCCGGCTTCCGACGCCACGAACGCGACGCGGCCCGCGCCGCGATCGACCAGCGCCGAGAGATAAAGCTCCCGCGCGATGTCGGCGCCGCCTTCGACATAAATGCGTTTCACCACGCGCCCGGCCGGGCCGGTCTGCTTCGTCACCAAAGTGTGCCCAAGCATCTGCTTGGCGTAGAGGCCGACTTCCTCCGGTTCGCGCGCCAGCCGGACCCCGCCCTTCTCGCCCGCCTCGGCTTCCTTGAACGTGCCTTTGCCGCGCCCGCCCGCATGGATCTGGCTCTTCACCACCCAGACCGGCCCGCCGAGTTTCGCCGCGGCGTCGATCGCCTCATCCGCCGAGAAG
>DASZSK010000097.1:0-11377 GCA_035548735.1 Caulobacterales bacterium
CAGCGGCAGCGGCGCATTCGGATTGGAGAAATCCCACGCCTGCATCAGGATCGGCCGCTCTTCCTCATCCACCTGCTTGCTGCGGGCCAGAAGCCGCGTCTCCACCATGCAGAGCGTCATCAGGTCGCCGAACTGGAACGAGCGATTGATCGCCTCGAACGCCTTGCCGGGCTCCGGCTCGCGGATCGGCATCCATTCGTAATAAGCCTGCAGCGCAGCGCGCTTGCGCGTCGCCCAATCGCCTTCATTCGGCTGATGGTTCACGGCGCCGCCCATCCAGTCATTGTCGGCGACTTCGTGATCGTCCCACACCACGATCCAAGGCGCGCGCGCATGCGCCAATTGCAACTCGCCCTCGGCCTTCGCCTGCGCATGCCGCAAGCGATAATCCGACAGCGACAGGCATTCGACTTCCGGACTCGGCACGCGCCCGAGCTTCACGCCTTCGTCGCCGCCATAGCCATTGACGCCATACTCGTAGATGTAATCGCCCAGATGCACGACGAGATCGACATCGTCGCGTTTGCCGATCGCTTCATACGCGTTGAAGAAGCCGTGCGGATAAGACGCGCAGGAAACCACGGCGATCTTCAATTGATCGAGCCGGCCTTGCGGCAGCGTGCGCGTCTTGCCGACCGGCGATTTCTGATCGCCGACCAGGAAGCCGTAGAAGTAGGGCGCGCCGGGGCGCAGGCCCTCTACGTCCACCTTCACCGTATAATCGCGCGTCTCGTCGGTTTGCGTGACGCCGGTGCGGACGATGTCGGTGAGTTCGCGGTTGCGCGCGAGCACCCAGCGCACGGGCGCGGCCCCGGTTTGCTGCGGCGTGACGCGCGTCCAGATGATGACGCGGTCGGGGCCCGGATCGCCGCTGGCCACGCCATGCGCGAATGTCGCATTTCCCTCATAGGGCGGGGCCTGAACTTTGGGGGAGCATGCCGCCGCGCCCGCCGCCAGTCCGCCCAATGCGCCGCGCCGCGTCCATCCGCCTTTGGTCATTGGTCTCGCGTCCTCCCGGGACCCGCGTCTTAGCCTGCGTCGCGCTTCGCGTCACCGCGCCTTGAGCCGCACCAGCACCGGATTGTGGTCGCTGTGCTGAAAATCGAGATCGATTCCCCGCACTTCCTCCACGCTGACGTTGGGAGACAGGATGAAGCCGTCGATCACGGTCGTGTAATTTTCGCCGCGGCGGTACGGGCGCTCATTGGTGCGGACGGATGGCGTCGCGGCATCCGCGGCGATGCGCCAACCCTCCGGCAGCGCGTCCTGCGGAAACGGAAAGATCCAGAACAGGAAGCGCGGCTCTGTCGTGTTGGCGAAATGCGTTTCCGCGAGCTGCAAATTCCAATCCCCGCCGATGACGACGCGCCGGCCGCTCTGATATTCGCGGTCCGCCCAAACCATCAGCGCGCGCAATTGCCGCGTGCGCACGGCGGCATCGTCATCGAACGCCGCCAGATGCACGCTCGCCACCGTCCAGCCGTTCGCCAGGCGCGACACGACCGACGCATAGCGGCGTTTCACGCCCATGATGCCGCTATTCTCCGCCGGCAGCGGGACCACGTCGGCGCTCTCGATGGCGCGACGCGCATAAATGCCCTGCCCGTGGCTCATCGCCAACGGCCAAGGCGCAAGACGCGTCTTGAAATCGGCGAAGAAGAGCGCGTCGCGATCCAGCAGCGCCGCATCGACGCGCTGTTTCAAGTTCACCCAATAATTGACCGGCCCGCCATGGGCGAGTTCTTCGAGCAAGATGATGTCGGCGTCCTGCCCGCCAAGAAAACGGGCGATCGCGTCGGCGTTGGCCCGCGCGGCCTCACGCGACGGTGGAAAATAATGCGTTCCGCCATCGGCGACGAAATCGCTGCCCGCGCCCAGGCCGGCATAACCCAAATTCCAGGTCAAAATGCTCAGCGTATCGCCCGCCGGCGCCAGACCGGCCCGCGTCACGCGCTCGATATCGTCCGTACGCGCCGACACCGAGCCATTCGCCACCAGATACGCTCCCCCATAGAGCGCGAGAGCAAGAGCGAGCCCGGCGCCGATCTTCGCCGCGCGCTTCACTTATCCGACTTCGTCGCGCGGTCGACGCCGAACTGGATTGCGGCGGCAAACAATGCAAGCCCTGACCCCGCGCCGCCCATGGCGCCGGCGAAGCCCAGGAGATTGCGTCGCGCCGAAAGCTCCACGACGATCTCGTTATAACGCTGCGTCGCTTCCCACTCGCCCAGCGCCGGATTGGGCCTGAGCGGCCTCAGCGCCGCAAGCGCATGCTCGATCAGCACGGAATACGAACCGAAATAGATCAGGAGCCCGATCAGCAGGATGCCGGCGATCGCCACGCCCGTCGTCACGTGCGTGATCGTCGTCGCGTTGTTGAGGAAGGCGTATTTGATCGGCGTCGCTACGATCAGGATGTTGACGAAGAACACACAGGCCGCGAACAGGAAGGTCGGGTTCATCTGGTCCTGCAGCAGGTTGGTGGCCATCGCCACGCCGCCATTCGCATCCTCCACATAGGCGAGCGACGCGTTCACGCGCCCTGCCGCGTCGCGTGCGGGATCGAGCGCGGCGGCCTGCGCCTGATCGAGCGTGTGCAGCACGACGCGCGCCTGCGCGTCGAAATCCGCGCGGTCGGCGACGAACTCGAAACCGAGCAGCGCGACCACGACCGCGCCGCAGGCGAAGAAGATCACCGCGTAGCATGCGTAGCTGATGTAAGCGTTGCGCAGATGCGCGAGATACGCCGCGTCCTTGCCGTCCTTCTTGGCGTCGCTGACAACGCTGAAGGCGTAAATCAGATAGATGAGAAACGTCGCCACGAATCCGACCCCGATCGCCATTCGGTGCGCGGCCACGAGATCGGTGAGATCGACGCTGGTGAAGATGAGCGCCACGGCGACCACCAGCGCGCAGGCGGTGACGAGCACGAACTCACCCCAGAAGCCCGACATGCGCTGTTCGCCCTTGGCGGTCGTGTAGCGCACCGAATGGCGCTCGACCCACACATAGCCGGCCAGCACATAGGCGAGCAGCAGGAACGCCACCGCCGCTGCATACAATCCCGCCAGCAGCGCCAGATCGTCCGCGTCCGCCGCCGAAATCCCCAGAGCCGCCGCAATCCCCGCCATGGCCGCCTCCCCGCACGCATTGTTTCGCACGCTCTCATTGAGTGCAATCACTTCCATTCGGGGATTGGTGTTTGCGGCAAACCTTGCCACATGGACGCGATGAACGGCGACGAAGACCAGGACGAAAGCGGCGAGACCCGCGCCGCGCTTGCGCCGGCCGAGGCCGCGGGCGAGCGCGTCGACGTGTGGCTGACGCGCGCCTGGCCCGACCTCTCGCGTGCGCGCATTCAGGGGCTGATCGGCGCAGGCAAGCTCTCGATCGACGGTGCGCCTGTCCCCGCCGCGAAGGACAAAGTTCGCGCCGGCGCGCGCTACGCGCTCGAACTGCCGCCGCCGGAGCCGGCCGCCCCCGAGCCCGAAGCGATCCCGCTCAGGATCGTCTATGAAGACGCCCACCTCATCGTCATCGACAAGCAAGCCGGCATGGCCGTGCATCCCGCGCCCGGTTCGATGAAGGGCACGCTGGTCAACGCGCTGCTCGCGCATTGCGCGGACTCGCTCTCCGGCATCGGCGGCGTCGCACGTCCCGGCATCGTCCACCGCATCGACAAGGACACGACCGGGCTCATCGTCGTCGCCAAATCCGACGCCGCCCATCAGGGGCTCGCCAAACTGTTTGCGAGGCACGATCTCGAACGCGTCTATTACGCGCTGACCCGCGGCGCGCCGCGCGAACGCGTCAGCACGATCGACAATCGTCTCGTGCGCTCCAACGAAGACCGCCGCAAATTCGTCGTCGTGCGCGATCCCGAAAGCGAAGCCGGCAAGCAAGCCATCACGCAATACTGGACCATCGAAACCTACGGCCAGCTTGAAGGCGCTTCCGCGGGACATCCGGCCGCCGCGCTCGTGGAATGCCGGCTGAAGACCGGCCGCACGCACCAGATCCGCGCGCATCTCGCGCATATCGGCGCGCCTCTGATCGGCGATCCGCTTTACGGCAAGCAGCGCGCGCTGAAAGCGACCGGCCCACACGCCGCCGAAGCCGACGCCGCCGTCCGCGATTTTCCCCGCCAGGCGCTGCACGCGGCGGTGCTTGGTTTCAAACACCCGATCACCGGCGAAGACCTGCGCTTCCAGAGTCCGCTGCCGCCGGACATGGACGCGCTGATCAAAGTGCTGCGCAGTCTTTAGTGCGACATGAGCAGCGGCAGCGGCGCTGAGGTGATCGCTTCGCGCGTCACCCCGCCGAACACGAATTCGCGGAAGCGCGAACGTCCATAGCCGCCCATCACCACCAAATCCGCATTGAGCGCCGCCGCCTCCACCATCAGCGCGTCGGCTTCACCGGCGCCCGCGTCATCAATCAAGCGCGCCTGCGCTTTGATTCCGCGTCGCGCCAGATGCGCCACCACATCGGTGATCGCATCGCGCGGTTCGACCGCGCCGACCGTCACCACCGTCACCGCGTCGGCGCGTTCAAGGAAGGGCGCGGCGTCCGCCAGCGCGCGCGCCGCTTCGCGCTTGCCGTTCCAGGCGACCACGACATTGCGTCCCAACTGCCCAGGCTTCCAGGTCGGCGGCACGACCAGGACCGGCCTTCCTGAACCGAACAGCGCGCCTTCGTACATCGTCTGCCGCATGCCCTCGACGAAGCTGCCGCCCGGGCGCACCAGCACGGTGAGATCGGCGCGCCGCGCTTCGGCGGCGAGTTCGCGTTCGAGCGCCCCCGGAAGAATGGAGAGTTCGCGCGTCGTCATCGGATGCGTCGCCGCGCGCTTGTCGAGCAGCGCCTTATCCTCCGCGAACTGGCTTTGCGCGCGATTGAGGATTTCCTCCCACATCGTGCCGATAGTGGCGGCTTCGTAGGTGTAGGTCGGATCGGGCTGCACTTCGAGCAGAAGCGCGGTCACGCCGCCCTTGGCGAAGCTCGCGACGGTCTCCGCCGCCAGCAGCGCCGGCTCGTCCTCCGTCACCGAGATCACTGGAACGAGGATGTCGAGAAAGCTCATTGGATTTGCTCCTCAATGCGCCATCACAAGGGCGACATTGGCGTTGCGGATCATTTGCCGGCTGACGCCGCCGAAGATGAATTCACTGGCGCGCGCGTGCCCGTAAGCGCCCATCACCAGCATGTCGGCGTTGAATTCTTCCAGTTCGTGCGCGATCGCATCGCCGGCTTCGCCGAGATCGGATTGCGTTGTCACCGGCTCTTCGAGCTTCACGCCATGGCGCGCGAAATGCGTCGCCAGACGCATCAGCGCGGCGCGGTCCTCGCCGTCGTCTTCGCCGCGCGGATCGACCACCAGGAGGCGCACGCTCTGCGCCTCGCGCAACAAGGGCAGCGCCGCCCGCGCGGCGCGCGCCGCCTGCGGCGTCCCTTTCCAGGCGACGACGACGCGCTTGCCGAATTCGTGCGGCTTGATCCAGCGCGGCAAGATCAGACAGGGTGCGCCGCCGCCGAACAGCGCGCCTTCAAGCACAGCGCGATCGACGTCGCCTTCGCGATCGTCGCAGGGCTGGCCGAGCACCACGAGATCGGACCAGCGCGCCGCGATCGCCGCTTGCCGGTCCACCTGCACGATCGGCGTCTCCTGCTGGTGCAACGAAAAGCCCGAACCCGGCCGCGCCAGCTTGCGCAGTTTCTCCAGCGCCGCCGCGCCCTTCTCTCGCGCGCGCTTCAAAAGCGCCTGATACGCCTCCTCAAGCGCCGGCGTGCCGATCAGGTCAGGGCTCGGCGGCGCTTCGGTGATGACGCGTGTTTCGCAATGCGCGCCGTGCTTGTGCGCGAGGTCGAGCGCCAGACGCGCCCGCACCACCGCCTCCTCCGAACCGTCGGCGAACACCAGAATATCGCGCCATGCCATGGGCGTGCTCCGTCAATCCGCGCGGAGCATCGCCTCTGGTTGCAAGCCTGGTGTTGATCCGCGTCAAACCTTGCGGAAAGGCGGACGAGGCGCATTCAAGCGGTGAACCAAATCGCCGCTCGGCCGTAGAACGGTCATGGCGAAGTTCGCACGCACCCTCGTTCTTCTGGCCGCCCTGCAGCAGGCGGTGTTTCCCGCGTTCGTGAATCCGTTCGCGCAGGGCGGCCACCCGCGCTTGCTGTCCGGCACGCCCTCGCAGATTGTGCCGGCGCCCTACGCCTTCTCGATCTGGGGCGTGATCTATCTCGGCGCGCTGGCGTACGCGGTGTGGCAACTGACGCCGTCCGGGCGCGCCGATGCGGTGACCAAGCGGCTCGCGCCGCTCGCCATCGCCATCTATCTCGGCTCCTCGATCTGGCTCGCGATCGCCCAGTTCGGACCGGTATGGGCCACCGTTCCGGTCCTGCTGGCGATCGCTGGATGCGCCGCCGCCGCGCTTGTCGTCGCCATGAACCCGCCCGTGCAAACTCGGGCGCGCACTTGGCTCGTGGCCGTCCCGTTCGGCCTCTACGCCGGCTGGACCGCGTGCGCGAGCTTCGTGAACATCGCCGACGTCGCGCCGCAACTGGGCTTCAACCGGTTCGGCCTGCCCGTTCCGGCCTTCGGCATGCTGTGCATCGGCGGCGCAACATTGGCGGCTTGTATTCTCTCGGTCTATGCGCGCGGCGCGATCGCCCTGGCGGCCGCCGTCATTTGGGCGCTCGTCGCCATCATCGTCGCCGTGATCGTCAACAATTACGCCTTGAGCGTCGCGGTGGCGGCGGGCCTCGGCCTTGCCGCCATGCTCGTCACCACCGCCGCCGTCAAATTGCGCGCGGTCTAGTGCGCCATCAGCACCGGAATGGTGGCGTCGCGCACCACCCGCGCGGTGACGCCGCCGAACACTTCTTCCTGCAGGCGCGAGCTTTCGTAAGCGCCGATCACCAGGAAGTCGGCGTTGAAGCCTTCGGTTTCGGAGACGACCATGCGCTCCGGCCCTTCCCAGGACTCGCGCACCACGGGTCCATCCACCTTCACGTCATGATGCTGCAGGTACGCAACCGCGCGGGCGATGCCCGCTTCGTCTTCCCCGTCGCGCTCGCCACGCGGATTGGCGACGATCAGACGAACCGCCTCTGCTTGCTTCAGGAACGGCAGCGCGCCCTGCACGGCGCGCGCGGCCTCGGGCGTGCCCTTCCACGACACCACGGCGCGGCGGCCCCAGCTGTGCGGATTGATCCAGCGCGGCAGCATCAGGCACGGACGTCCGCCCGCGAGCGTCGCGCCGACGAAGATGTCGGTGTCGAGATCGGAATCGTCGAGCGTTTCCGGTTTGCCGAAAATCACGAGATCGGCCGTGCGCGCGGCCCGCGCCGCCGCTTCGCGCGCCTGTCCGTTGGGGACTTCCCACGATGCGACGCTCACATTCGACGCGCCAGCCGCAATCTTCTGTAGCGCTTCCACCGCATCCTGCCCGGCGATGCGGCGCTTGTGGATGGCTTCGTCCAGCACTTCATTGATCATGCCCTGACCGACCGGCACAGCCGGCGCCGGCAACTCCACCAGCACCAGAGCCTCCAGCCGGCCCTTGTGCGCGGCGGCGACGTCGATCGCCATCTTCATCCGCGCCAGCCCGTCTTCCGATCCATCCACGAACGCCAGGAAATCCCGCCAGGACATCAAGCCCCTCCACCCAAGAATCTGCCGAGCCGCTTAGCACAACAAAACCGGGTTGGCTTGGCCTTCCGTGGCCCACCGCTTTCGGGATAGGGTCAGGGCCTTCCATAGCTGCGGAGGTGGGGATGCGCGGCTTGATCTTGGCACTTGCGGCCGCCGCCGCGCTCGCCGCGGCGCCGCTCAGTCTGGCGCAGACCGCCCATCCGCTCGCCGACGCGGTGAAGCAGCGCGTCCAGCGCGAAATCGAGCGCCGCGTGCAGGGCGCGCCAGCCACGACGACCACCGCCACAACAGCCGCCGCCGATCAGCCGATCCAGGCTGTGGCGCCGGCCAATCAGGAATGGACCTTGACGCGCGCGGTCGTACAGAACGGCGCGCGCCTGCAGATCAGCGCCGGCGACGGGTCGTGGTCCACGTCCGGCCAAGCGGCCGTCAATCGCCTGCAGAACCTGCTCACCAACGCCGACGGCTATGCCGGGCGCACCGATCCGCACGCGCGCGTGCCCGACGCCAATCTCGGCGCCCTCATCGGCAAGATTGGGGAGAATGGAACGCCGTTCCTGGTCGGCTCGAAATACGACGCCACAGCCAACGCCGACGGCCCGCTTTTCCTCGCCATCAACGATCTGCCGGGCGGCTACGCCAACAATACCGGCCGCATGCCGGCATCGATCACCGTCACCGCGCCGCCGCCGCCCGAACAGACCACCGTTCCCGCGCCGACAACTGAAACAACGACCGAAACCACGACGCAAACAACGACCGGCGTCGACACCACCACGGCAACCGCGGAACCGGCGCCCGCGGAACCAACGGAAGCGCCAACCGGGCTCCCATCCTGGGCCATACCCGTCGGCGTCGGCGCTTTGCTGATCGGCGTGATCATGCTCTGGCCACGCAAACCGCCGTCGAAACCGCGCGCGCCGCGCAACACGCCGAAGGCTGGCGTCACCACGCGCATCACCGATGACGGGCGCGGTTCTCAGCAGCTCAGCGTGACGTGGAAGGATCGCAAATGACCATCGAGGTCGAAACGCTCCGCCAATTCTTCGATTACGACCGCGCCGCCAATCCCGAAGCGCTGGAGCGGCGCGAGCTCAATATCGACACGATCACGCCGATCGTGCGCGCCGCCGCCGCCGACGGCCTCGTCGGGGCGGGCCGAGAATTGCTGAGTTCGCCGATCACCGATCTGCTGGCCGACGCCTGGACCACGCGCAAGGATCTGAAGCGCTTCGCCGATCCCAACGCCTATCCGCCGGAGCAGGTGAACGAATATCCGCTCGTCGGCCACGAGATCGCGCTCAAGCGCAACCCGCAGGTCGACGTCATCATCAATGGCGTCTCCACCGGCCTCAAATTCATTTTCGAATTGAAACTTGCGCTCACCATCAGGAGCGCCACTTTGCGCATCCAGGGCGGGCGCGTGATCGGCGCGCGCGTCGGCGATTTTCAGGGATCGGGGTCTTTTTCCTGCGGAGACGTGACCTTGGCGGAGCGGAAAACCTCGACTTTTCGCCTTCCAGGCGCCGTCTCTTTCGGCCAAGGCTTCGCCATCCCATGATGGGCGCGCCAAACTGCGCTCCGCCCCTCGCCCGCGCCGGCATTTTGGGTTAACAGGCGCAACCGAATTCAACTTCTGTGGGGGACTGAATGTTCCGTCGGCTTGAGAGCGTTCTGGCGACCGTCGCGGCGCTGCTCTTGTTCACGCTGAACGAGATGCGGCTGTTCAACGACCGCCCGCGCGTCTTGGACACCGCCCACGGCTTCATCCATAGCGCTTTCCTGCGGGCCTTCGGCGCGCCACAGCAGGTCTATCTGAGCGTGACCGATCTCGCCGTCCGCTGGGGTCTCGTGGCGCTCACCGTGGCGCTTTCGCTCTGGGCCATCGCCGACAGCTTCGAGCGCTCCAAGGCCCCGGTCCGCAAGCGCGTCCGCTAGCGGGCCGCCCGACCAACAGGGGCTTGAACCGGGCCGGTTGTTCCCTATATGTTTCCTTCGGATCAAGCCTGCGCGGCGCCACTGGAATGGCGCCGTCCGGGTTTAGAAAGTCTCTTGGAAGCGCTTTCCTGGCCCCGCTTGGGACCCTCGGGATGGCTCCCTATATGAGGCTTTGCCGCGTCCGCGGTAGAGGGGAAAACGAACATGGCATCTACAGCGCTCACGCTCGCGCTTTCGCCTGAACAGGGCCTTTCCCGGTATCTCGCCGAGATCCGGAAATTCCCCATGCTCGACAAGGACGAAGAATTCATGCTCGCCAAGCGCTGGCGGGAACATGGGGATGCGCAAGCCGCCCACAAGCTCGTCACCTCACATCTTCGCTTGGTGGCGAAGATCGCGATGGGCTATCGCGGCTATGGCCTGCCGATCGGGGAAGTGATCTCCGAAGGCAATGTCGGCCTCATGCAATCGGTCAAGAAGTTCGATCCCGATAAGGGCTTCCGCCTCGCCACCTACGCGATGTGGTGGATCCGCGCCGCGATCCAGGAATACATCCTGCGCTCCTGGTCGCTGGTGAAGATGGGCACCACCGCCGCGCAGAAGAAGCTGTTCTTCAACCTGCGCCGCTTGAAGGGCGAAATGGCCGCGCTTGAAGAAGGCGACCTCCGGCCCGATCAGGTGAAGACGATCGCCCATAAGCTGGCCGTCACCGAAGACGAAGTCGTCTCCATGAACCGCCGGCTCGCCGGCGGCGGCGACGCCAGCCTCAACGCGCCGATCGGCGGCGCGGGCGGCGAAGGCGACGCCGAATGGATGGACTGGCTGGCCGACGATCAGACCGAAGGCACGCAGGAAACGCGTCTCGCCGACCGCGAGGAATTCGACGAACGCATGAGCCTGCTGCAAACCGCGATGGGCGAACTCAGCGAACGCGAACGCCACATCATCGAAGAGCGCCGCCTGAAGGATGAGCCCGCCACTCTGGAGGACTTGTCCAAGGAATATGGCGTCAGTCGCGAGCGCGTGCGTCAGATCGAAGTGCGCGCCTTCGAGAAGCTGCAAAAGGCCATGAAGCGCGCCGCAGTCGAACGCGGCGTCGGCGCCGCCGCCTAAACAACAACTCCTCCCCAACCAATTGCACCGCCGGCCCGCAAGGCCGGCGGTTTTGTTTTGGTCAGGCTGGGAGTGCAACTGTTACACCTTCTATCCGACCGGGTTCGCGCCGCGCCGATACTACGCGCATGCACATCGTCCGCTCCCATCACCCCCATCCGCCCGAGGCGTTCATCGCCGCGGCGCGCATGGCGTTGTGGGGCGCGGTGTCGGCGACGCTCGCCGTCGCCGCGCTGGCGGGCGACACTCCTTTCCTGCGCGCCATGGCGCGGCAATTCGAACGCGTGCTCGAAGCGCTGATCATTCTCCTCGCCGCCAAACACATTCCGATGCGCCGGCCGCCACAGCTTGGCGGACGCCGCCCGCTGCATAAGCTCAATGGCTTTCGCCGCGTACCGGCGAAAGCCATGGGCTGGCGCGCGCTGATGCGCGGCCTTGGCGTGCGCAGGCGTGGCGACGTGAAGACGCGCCTCCTCCATCTGCTTGTCGGGATGGCTGCGCCTCAGCGTCTTGTCGCGAAACTTCTGAAGCGCGCCCGCGCTGGGCTGAAAGGCGCGCGCTTCGTTGCGACCGCGCCGCCGGACGCGCTCATGTGCGGCGCGCTCTGCGCCGACGCGCCTGCGCCGCGCGACTCCTCCTAAGCGAACGCCATCGTTTCAAAACGGGCCA
>DASZSK010000098.1:0-12428 GCA_035548735.1 Caulobacterales bacterium
CGCACGGCTTGCGCGCCGAGCACTACAATGGCGTCAATCTCGAAGGCGCGCCGGTATCCACCGGCGTGGAAGCCAACGCAGCGGTCGCGTGGGACAATCAGGACCGCGAAACCTCTTCGCGCTGGAGCGGCTGGATCACGCCGACGCAGACCGGCGAGTATCATTTCCGCCTCGCCAGCCAGAACGGCTATCGCGTGTGGGTCGACAATCGGCTTGTCGTCGATGAATGGGGCGTGGGCGATGCGCCCGCGCTCACCACGGGTGCGGTGACGCTGCAGGCTAATCATGCCTACGCGATCAAGGTCGAGGGCGTGCAGCGCGCGGTGCGCGGCGAGCAGCACCTCGTGTGGAGCACGCCCGCGTCCAACGGCGACGACGCCGTGGCTGCTGCGCAACAAGCTGATGTCGTGATCTTTGTCGGCGGGCTGTCGGCCCGCGTCGAAGGCGAGGAAATGCGCGTACAGGCCGAAGGCTTCGCCGGCGGCGATCGCACCAGCCTCGATCTCCCGGCGCCGCAGCAACGCTTGCTGGAGCGCGTCAGCGCCGTCGGCAAGCCGGTTGTGTTCGTGCTGATGAGCGGCAGCGCGGTCTCGATCAACTGGGCCGACGCGCACGTGCCGGCGATCATCGAAGCCTGGTATCCGGGCGGGCAAGGCGGCGCCGCCGTCGCCAGCCTCATCGCCGGCGACTACAGCCCAGCGGGCCGCTTGCCGGTGACGTTCTACAAGTCGGTCGATCAGTTGCCCGCGTTCACGGACTACTCGATGGCCCATCGCACCTATCGCTACTTCGACGGCGAAGTGCTTTATCCGTTCGGCTACGGGCTCTCGTATACGTCCTTCAGCTACGCCAATGCACGTGTGAGCAATGCGCGCTTGCGCGCGAGCGGAACCGTCACCGTTTCAGTCGACGTCACCAACAGCGGCGCGATGGATGGCGATGAGGTGGTGCAGCTCTACCTGACGCATCCTGGCGTCGCCGGCGCGCCAATCCGTGCGCTGACCGGCTTCCAGCGTATCCATCTCGCGCGTGGCGAAGCCCGCACCGTCGCTTTCACGCTTCGCGACCGCGCGCTGAGTACGGTGGACGAGACGGGCGCGCGTCGGATCACGCCCGGCCAGGTGGACGTATGGGTGGGCGGAGGCCAACCCGGCGCGCGCGCTGGCCTCGTCCCCGCGTCCGGCGCAGCGACGCAGTTCCGCATCACCAGCCGGGCGACGCTGCCAAAATAACGCAGCCGCTTGTTTCGGCGGGCAAGAGGCCCATCTCGGTGTTTGTCTCCAACAAACATACCGAGAGGGGCTTGCGCCCATGACCGAAGCCAACGCCGCGCTGTCCGGCACGTTCAAGATCGGCGGCGAGATAGAGATCAATCGGCTCGGCTTTGGCGCCATGCGCATCACTGGGCGCGGCATTTGGGGCCCGCCGGCTGATCGCGCCGAGGCGCTTCGCGTGCTGAGATGGTTGCCGGAACTCAATGTGAATTTCATCGACACGGCGTGGTCATACGGGCCGCTGGTCTCCGAAGAGCTGATCCGCGAGGCGCTGCATCCGTATGATGGGCTCCTCATCGCCACTAAGGGCGGGTTGACGCGCAGCGGCCCTGACGTGTGGGGGCAGGACGGCCGTCCCGAAAAGCTGATCAGTGACGCGAAAGACAGCCTGAAGCGGCTTGGCCTCGAACAGATCCCGCTATGGCAGCTGCACCGCATCGACTCGAAAGTGCCGCGGGCTGAGCAATTCGGCGCGGTGCGTCAGCTCTTGGACGACGGACTCGTTCGCCACGCAGGTCTAAGCGAAGTGTCGGTTGATGACATCGAAGCGGCGTTCAATGTGTTTCCTGTCGCGACCGTCCAAAATCTCTACAATGTCGGCGACCGCCGCAGCGAAGCGGTGCTGCAATATTGCGAGCGCAAGGGCATCGGGTTCATACCCTGGTATCCGCTTGCTTCCGGTCAACTTGCACGCGAAGGCGGACCGCTCGATCAGATTGCGCGACGCTACAACGCGACGCCCGGCCAGATCGCGCTCAGATGGGTGCTGAAGCGCAGCGAAGTCATGCTGCCCATTCCCGGCACGTCGAAGGTCGCGCACCTGGAGGAAAATGTCGCGGCGGCCGCGATTGATCTAAGTGAGGACGACTACGCGACGTTGGATCGCGCTGCGTCCTAGGCGGCGTTGGAGGTGCGCAAGATCTCCGCGATCGCGCCAGACGGCGCCATGGCCGCGGCGGCATCGAGGGAGATTGGACGACTGACGACATAGCCCTGCACCTTGGTGACGCCGATGGCGCGCAGCGTCATAAGCTCCGCGCGCGTCTCGACGCCCTCGGCGACGATCTGGCTGCCGATGGCGCGACCGAACATGGTGAGCGCCGTCGCCAGCGCATGGCGCGCCGGGTCGTGTCCAACGTCGCGCGTGAGGCTCATGTCGAGCTTGATGATTTCAGGGCGAAGATCGAGCACATGCCGGAAGCTGGCGTGTCCGGCGCCGGCGTCGTCGACGGCGAGGCGTAGGCCGCGGGCGCGATAGGGCGCCAGCGCGGCGTCAAGCGCGGCATAGCTCTCGACCTGCGCGTGCTCGGTAATCTCCAGCACGATGCGATCGAGCGGCAGCGTGTCGAACAGCGCCTTGAATTCACCCGTCAGCATCGACGCAGGCGACAGATTGAGCGAAAGCGAGCATGCTTGCGGCAAACGATCGAGGCTCGCGCAAGCCTTGCGCAGCGCAGCGAATTCCAATTCGACGGCGAGTCCGGCTTCGGCGGCTTCGTTGAACCATTGATCCGGCGGGCGTTGAGGTTGGGCGCGAAAACGCGTCAGCGCCTCGAAGCCCGTAAGCCGGTCGCGGACGATCTCGTAGATCGGCTGGTAGACGATATCGAAGCTCTGATCGGCGAGAACTTGCTGAATCCGCGCGCGCTTTTGCTCGATGTCTTGGCGCAATTCAAGTTCGGCGGCGATCAGGTCGGCGGCGATGGCCGCGAAGGCGCGCAGCATGCGCAAGTCGCGCTCGTTGAGCGTGTGATCGGCCGTGAAGCTGAAGCAGCAGAACGTCCCGTAGAGGCGTCCGTCCGGCAGCCGGATCGGCACGCTGATATGCGCGCCCACCGGCAACGCCGTCGTCACGGGGAGTTCCAACGCGGCGGGTGTTTGCGTGGCGTCGTGGATGATTGGCGGCAGGCGCCCGTCGACGACGCGCTGGCAGTAGCTTTCTTCAAGCGGATCGGAATTGCCGACCACGACCGGCGAGTTCTCCACCTTGGCGTCGGCGTGGCGAAATACGCGCCGGCCCTCTGAGAATTCCGAAACGAATCCGACGTCCATGTCCAGATGCGCGCGCACGATCTGCAGCACCTTCTGGATGTGGAGATCGGGGTGGGACGCGCGACGGTCAGCGCACATCGCTTCGAGCAGCGTCAAGCGCTCGGTCGTCAATTCTTTGTTAGCCATGGGAGGCCTCTCCATAGTGGAGTGTATGGCCGTTCAGGTTAGTGGTCCGTGTGCCTGGCGCGGATTTTCGGGCTGGAAATCCCGATTTTCTTTCACGCCAAATCGTTTACCGAACTCACCGCGCGTCAACACTTGTGGCGTTTCTCCGGCGCGTTACAAAGTTGAATCGAACGGTGAGCGGATGGCTGAAAACATCAAGCATGCGGATGGTAAACCACGCTGCGCCTGGCCTGGAGCCGATCCGCTCTATCTTGCGTATCACGACAAGGAATGGGGCGTACCGGTCAAAGATGATCGCGCTCTGTTTGAGATGATGGTGCTGGAAGGGGCGCAGGCGGGCCTCTCCTGGATCACCATCCTGCGCAAGCGCGAGAACTATCGCCGCGCCTTTGACGGCTTCGATCCGGAAAAGATCGCGCGCTACACCCCGAAGAAGATCGAACGGCTCATGCAGGATGAAGGCATCATCCGCAATCGCGCCAAAATTGAGGGCGCGGTGTTGTCCGCGCGCGCATGGCTCGAGATGATGGAAACCGGCGAAGGCTTCTCGAAGTATTTATGGGCTTATGTCGGCGGCAAGCCGATTATCAATCATTTACGGCTTGAAGATCGCGCCCCGGCTGAAACGGACGTCTCGCGCGCCATCTCCAAGGATCTGAAGAAGCGCGGGTTCAAGTTCGTCGGGCCGACGATCGTCTATGCCTTCATGCAGGCCGTCGGCATGGTCAACGACCACGCCGTCACCTGCTTCCGCCACCCGGACTATAAGAAGCGCGGAAAATAGCAGGGCGTTCCACGCGGCGTTAACGGCAGGTGCGCTAATGTCTCCGTCTTGATTGATTGGAGAGGCTCATGGCCGCCGAGCGCTTTCAACGTGCGCTTGAACTTGACCCGCAGGAGCAGCGCAAGCTGCTGGCGCATCTGGAAGAGGTCGACGCGGCGACGTTCGAGGCCAATCGTCAGGTGCTCGCCCGCACCGTGGGCCGCGTCGACGTGCGCACGTTCAAACGTCTCGCCAGCGCCGCCGCCAATGCGCGTGCACATTGGGTCGCGGCGGCCGTGGAAATGACGGAAAAAGCCGCCAGCGCTTCGCCCGCCGACATCGCGCGGTTGGCCGCGCTGCGCACGGCGTATGAGGAGATGACGCAAGTCTATGACGCCGTGCGGCGCATGGTCGAACGCGGCTACCTCTGTTATCTCGACATCGCCGAGCGCTAGCCCAAGCGCGCTTCGACGCGCCGAGTCATAGGTGTTGCGCCCAGTGGGTCTCGGAGACAATCGCGATCGGAATACCTTTGCTTTGATATTCGCACGCTTTCAAAATCTTGTTGCCAAACGCAGAGTGCTTCCACGACTCCGTGGCGAATGCACCGATTACCAAGAAGTCGGTCTTCTGTGTAAGACTGCCTGCCACCGCACCACGCTTGCTCACCGCGCTTTCGCATGCAGTCCGACATCCATAGTCAAACGTCCCGGTGAAGCAGTAGCGTCTGCCTTCAAATGTGAGCAGAGGAGCAGGGTCTGACAAGGGAAGCGTTGAGGCCTTAAGCATCTCCGCAGGCTCGGTTCTCGGATCCGCAAATCTCAGCAGCGTATCGAGCAAATCGGTGCGTTCGTCTGAGTCTGCGAGGCCATCGGACAGTATTTCGCCAACTCTTACGTAGAGCTTGCGAATCACGGGCTCGTCGCTAATCGCGACATTTGCTTCCAGCCAACGCTGGAGGAATTCGACCTCGGTCTGGTTGATTACGCCGTCTGCAGCAAGTCCCCGGGAGATTCCAATCAATTCGTCGATCTGCCGACTGGAGATTCGAGCGCGTCCGTATCGATTGTGGAGTTCGTTATCCATCAAACCGCTCCGCAATTGGAAGTGGTAGCACGTAGCACGTTGCGGATCGAGGGCCAGCCAAAATGAGCGCTAGCCCAAGCGCGCTTCGATCCATTGGATGATGTCGGCCATCACTTGCTCCTTGCCGACGTCGTTCAACAGGTCGTGGTAATGGCCTTCGTAGAGCTTGAGCGTTTTGTCCTTCGAGCCGGCCTTGTCATAGAACATCTGGCTGCCCTGATACTTCGTCGCCTTGTCGGCGGTGCCGTGCAGGATGAAGACCGGCAGCGTGATTTTTGGAAACTCTCGTTTCAACCGCTCGTCGGCGTGTGCGAGCGCGGCGACCGTGCGCGTCGGCTGTGTCTCATGTGCGATCAGCGGATCGGCGTTCATGGCTTTCACCACGGCTGGATCGCGTGAAAAGTCCTCGTTCTTGAGTGCAAGGACGTGCGCGTGTGGGAAGACGTGCGCAAGGCCCTTGAGTGCGGCGATGGCGAAATCGGGAGCGGGCGCCTCGAAGGCGAAACTTTCGCAGATGAGGCCCGCGAGTTCTTGCTGATGGTCGAGCGTGTAGATGCACGAGGTGACGCCGCCGGCGCTGTGCCCCAGCAGATAGACGGGCAGGCCGGGCTCGCGCGACTTCGCAAGCGCGACAAACGCGCCGAGATCGCGCTCGTATTGCCCCGCATCGGCGTAGAAGCGTTCGCCATCGGATTGTCCGCGCCCGCGCAGGTCGCCCGCATAGACCGCAAGGCCCGCGCCGACGAGTTGATCGGCGACCCAAAGATATTGTCCGCTGTGTGAATTGAAGCCATGGCAGATGACCACGACGCCGCGCGGTTTGGTTTCCGGCCGCCACGAACGCAGGAACAGTCTCATGCCGTCCGCGCCGTCGATCTTCTCTTCAACCGGATTCATGTGAGGCTCCCTTGCGTGTGGGTGCGTCACCATGCGCGCGAGGGTTTTGCTCTGTCTACCTCAAGCTTGGTTCGGATCGAGCTTTGTGAGGCGCTTGAGCGAAGGAACATGACTGCGGTACGCGTCGGATGACGAGGGCGCCCATGACCAAAGCGAAGACTGTCACGATCTACGGGATCAAGAACTGTGAGACGATGAAGAAGGCGCGCGCCTGGCTTGAGGCGCACGAGGTCGCCCACGTGTTCCACGACTACAAGAGCGAGGGGATCGATAAGGCGAAGTTGGAAAGCTGGGCCGGCCAGATTGGCTGGGAAGCGTTGCTCAACAAGGCCGGTATGACCTTCCGCAATCTGCCGGACGCATCAAAGGCGAACCTCACCGAGAAGAAGGCGCTGGCGCTGATGCTCGACAAGCCGTCGATGATCAAACGCCCGGTGTTGGAAGCGGGCGGCAAGCCAGTCGTGGGGTTTAAGCCCGACCTGTACGAGAAGGTATTCGCCCGTTAACCCTGGGCCTTCAGCCTGCCTGCGTTTGAGGCGCCTTGGCTGCATCCGAACCCCGCAGCCCCCGCATCTTTATGACCGAATAGGGGCGATCCCCCGGGCTATGGAGAAGTGTCGTGGATCCTACCGTCAGTCTGTTTGTCATTGTTCTGGTGGCCGTCGTGTTCGGCTCGATCGTGGCGATTGTCGCCCTGCCGATGTGGTTCCGAGAGCGGACCAAGCAATCGGCCCACAAGCTGATTTCTGAGGCGATCGCCAAGGGGCAGACGCTGGATCCCGCGCTTATGGAACGCCTCACGGCCGATATCGCCAGCCGCCAAAGCAGCCCGCGCCGCACGCTCGGCAGCGCCGTGGTGATGATCGCCCTGTCGGGCGGGTTCCTCGCCGCGCACTTCATGTCTGGCGGCGGCTTTGGCCCGGGCGAGGACGATTGGTGGTTCATGCCGTCCGCGATCCTCGGGGCGCTGGGACTGGCGTTCCTGGTCCTCGCGATCGTGGACTACAGCAGCCAAAAGAAGAAGACGGACGCGTGAGCACTGCAACGTGGCCCGGGGGAAAATCGATTGGGCTTCGGCCACGGAAGCCGCCCTCGTGGCGGCTTCCCAGGCCCGCGACCAGACGGCCTTCGCCGAGCTGGTCCGGCGCCGGCAAGGCTGGGCCCGCGCCTTGCTCAGGCGCATGTGTTCGAACCACGCCGAGGCTGATGACCTCGCTCAGGAGGCCTTCATCAAGGCGTGGGATAATATGACGAGCCTGGAGACGGCCGCTGCTTTCCCAGGCTGGTTCCGGAGAATCGCTGTGACCACGTTCCTGATGGCCAAGCGGAAGCAGAAGGCGATCTTCGAGGAAATCGATGACGCTTCGCCGGTTGCCTCCGAGGATTCGTCGCCGGAGGCGGCGGCGGGCGCCAAAATCGACTTGGAACGGGCTTTGGCGCGGCTTTCGGATGCCGAAAGGCTGTGTGTCACCTTGAATCACGGCGAGGGTTTGAGTCATTCTGAGATCGTGGACCTGACCGGTCTTCCCCTGGGGACGGTAAAATCCCATGTTTTGAGGGGAACCGAGAAGCTTCGCCGCATGTTGGAGGCGGCCTGATGGACGCTTTTGAAACCGCGCTGACCCGGGCTTTCGCGGAAGCCCATGAACCCGAAGACGCGGGCTTCACCGTGCGCGTCTCCAAGGCGGTGTCGCTGAGCGAACGGATCGCCAAGCTCAGGATCGCCACGCAGACGCTGGGCGTCGCCACCGCCGGCGCGGCCGTCGCCTACGGCGTGTCCCAGCTTCTCACCGGCATGGGTCCGGAGCTGATGGCCTCGTTGGGGCTCGAGCTGGCGCGCGCCCACGGCGCGGTGGCGCAATCCAGCTTTGGCGCGCTGATGACCGAAGCGCTGATCGTGCTGGCGGCCATCGGCGGGGGCGTGGCCGCCCTTCGCCAGGCCCGCGGCTGAAACCGCTCGGGCGAGCCAGCTAGCGCGGCGCTTCCAGACCGCCTAAGTCCTTGTGCAGTGCAACAGCGCAAGGACCGCTCATGTCCCATCAAACCGACGTCCGCCGCATCGCCGCGCCCGACATCCGCGCCCGCAAGGGCGGCGATCCCGTCGTGTGTCTGACCGCTTACCCGGCGCCGATGGCGGAAATCCTCGATCCGCACTGTGACTTGCTGCTGGTTGGCGATTCCGTGGGGATGGTGGTGCATGGGCTGCCCAACACCGTCGGCGTCACCGTCGACATGATGATCCTGCACGGCCAGGCGGTAATGCGGGGTGCGAAGCACGCCATGGTGGTGGTGGATATGCCGTTCGGCTCTTACGAAATGAGCCCGGAGCAGGCCTACGCCAACGCCGCCCGGATCGTGAAGGAAACGGGCTGCCACGCCGTGAAGGTGGAAAGCACCCCTTCCATCGCTGGAACGATCGCCTTCCTGGTGGAGCGGGGCATTCCGGTGATGGGCCATGTGGGCCTTAGGCCCCAGGCGGTGAACGTCGACGGACGCTTCCGGGCGAAGGGGCGGACCAATTTCGAGCGCGACCGAGTGCTGGAAGAGGCTCGAGGCTGCGACAAAGCCGGGGCGTTCGCCATCGTCGTCGAGGGCGTCGCCGAGGATTTGGCGCGGGAAGTCACCACGGCGGTCGAGGCCCCCACGATCGGCATTGGCGCGTCCGCCGCGTGCGACGGGCAAATCCTGGTCACCGACGACCTGCTCGGGCTGTTTGAATGGACGCCCAAATTCGTCCGCCGCTACGCCGATCTGAAGAGCGTCATCAACGGGGCGGCCCAGGCCTATGCCGAAGATGTCCGCGCCCGCCGTTTTCCTGCCGCAGCCGAGACCTATGCACTGAACGGAGAGCGGCGGCAGGCGCGCGTTGCCCGAAAGGGCGAGCGCGGCTAGCTTGCCCGCCGATTTGCGGTTGGGGGCCCCACGTCACGCCCATTCCGCTTGAGAGCAGGATAGGGACCGCGTGTCGGACGAAAGCGACAGTTTTATCCAGGAAGTCGATGAGCGTGTGCGCGCCGATCGCCTCATGGCGATGGGCAAACGCTACGGTCCGTGGGCGCTTGGCGCACTGGCGGCTGTGCTGATCGGCGTCATCGGCTGGGAGTTCTGGCAGAACCACCAGCGCGACGAAGCGCGCAAGCAGAGTGACGCGTTCGCCGCAGCGCAGCAGCAATTCCGCGCCGGCAACGCGCAGGAGGCGGCGACCGCGTTCGAGACGCTCTCCAATCGGGGGCCAAAGAATTATCGCGTGCTGGCGATGATGGAGCGCGCCGCAGCGCTACAGGCGCAGGGCGATCTGCAGGCTTCCATCGCGGAGTATGATCGCGCCGCCGAAGCGGCGTCCGATCCCATCATGCGCGACACGGCGCGTCTGCGCGCCGCCTATCTGGTCGCCGACACGCAGGACTTTCAGGCGGTGCAGCATCGCGTGCAGCCGCTGATCGACGAACACAATCAGTTCTCGTACCTCGCCCGTGAATTGCTGGCGGTCGAGGCTTGGGAAGCGGGGCAGATGCAGGTGGCGCGCGACGCGTTGAACGGCATCACGCTCGCGTTCGATGCGCCGCAATCGGTGCGTCAGCGCGCTCAGCTTGAACTCGCCGTCATCGGCGCCGGCCCGGCCGAGGCCGCGACGCCGGCGCATCAGAACACCGCGCCTACACCTGGAGAAACCAAATGAGCCGCATTGGTCCGATCGCCTTGCTCGCCGCGACCGCCGCTTTGTCGGCGTGTTCGACGGCGCAGAAGATCGGCGGCGTCATGCCGTTCGGGCATCATCGCAGCCATGAGCGCGCCGAGCCGCAGGATGGGCGCGTCTCCATCCTTACGTTCGAACAAGCGCTGGCGCCCGATCCGAATCTGGCTGGGCACGCCGTCGTCGTTCCGCCGGTCGAGCCGATCACGGATTGGCAACAGCCGGGGGGCACGCCGGACAACTCGCCGACGCATCTGGCCGGTCAGGCCTCGCTCGAGGTCGCTTGGCGCGCCGATTTGGGCCAAGGCTCAAACCGCCGCTCGCATCTCGCGGCGCCGCCGGTGATCTCGGAAGGCAAGCTCTTCTTCATCGACGCCGATCAGCGCGTCATCGCGCTCGATGCGGCGAGCGGCCACCGACTTTGGTCGGTGGAGTTGCGGCCGCAGCACAGCAAGGATCACCGCGCGCGCGGCGGCGGCGTCGCCGCTTCGGGCGGACGCGTGTTCGTGACCACGGGCTTCGGCTTCGCCGTCGCACTCGATGCGCAGAACGGCCATGAAGTGTGGCGCTCGCAGGCGGGCGCGCCGTTCGACGCCGCGCCGACCGTCGTCGGTTCGCGCGTGTATGCCGTCACCAATGACAGTGAACTGATCTCCTTCGACGCGGGCACCGGCGAGCAATCCTGGAGCTATCAGGCGATCGCCGAACCGGCGCGCATTCTCGCCGCGTCGAGCCCCGCGGTGGACGGCGACACCGTCATCGCGCCGTTCGCTTCGGGCGAACTGATCGCATTCCTGAGCGCCAACGGCCGTCGGCTTTGGCAGGATTCGCTGAGCCGCAGCGGGCGCCTCACGTCGCTCTCTTCGATCAACGACATCGCCGGGCGTCCTGCGATCGAGAATGGCGTCGTGTACGCCGCCAGCCATTCCGGCGTGTTGACGGCGATTGACGTGCGCACCGGCCAGCGGGTCTGGGCGCGCGCGTTCGCTTCGACGCAAACGCCCTGGATCGCGGGGGACGTGCTTTATGCGGTGAGCGTCGATGGCGAACTGGCGGCCTTCGATAAGGCCACGGGCGGCGTCTATTGGGTGCAGCAGCTGCGCCGCTTCCGCGACGAGCAGGACCATAAGGGCCGCATCGCTTGGTCGGGGCCGATCCTTGTCGGCGGCAAGCTGATCCTCGCCAACTCGCTCGGCGAAGTGATCTCGGTGGCCCCGGAGAACGGCCAAACCGGCAACACCGTCGACCTGCACAAGCCGATCTTCATCGCCCCGATCGCCGCCGACAACGCTATCTACATCGTCACCGACGAGGCGAAGCTGATCGTGCTGCACTAGGCGTCGGAAGGCAGGCGTTCTGTGTCGGCCAATCGCGCGCGTGTTATCTGACACCTGAATACTGGCGCCTGACCTATGCTGAAGCTCGCTATCGTGGGCCGACCCAATGTCGGCAAGTCGACGCTGTTCAACCGGCTCGCGGGCCGGAAACTGGCGATCGTCGATGATACGCCCGGCGTCACGCGCGACCGGCGCGAGGCCGACGGCCGACTGGGTGATCTCGATTTCACCTTGATCGACACGCCAGGCTTTGAAGATCTGCAGGACGAATCGCTTGAAGCGCGCATGCGCGCGCAGACGGAGGTCGCGATCGCCGAAGCCGATCTCATCCTCTTCGTGATCGATGCGCGCGTGGGGATCACGCCGCTGGACGAACGCTTCGCCGATCTCTTACGCCGCGCCGACAAGCCGGTGGTGCTCGTCGCCAATAAGACGGAAGGCAAGAAGGGCGACGAGGGGCTGCTCGAGGCCTATGCGCTGGGTTTTGGCGAGCCGGTCGCCATCAGCGCCGAGCACAATGAAGGCATGGGCGATCTCTATGCGGCGATCGTCGCAGCGCGGCCGATGGCGGCGAACGCTGGCGAAGAGCCCGGCGGCCCAAAGCCGATCAAGCTCGCCATCGTCGGGCGTCCAAACGCCGGAAAATCTACCCTGGTGAACGCGCTGATCGGTGAAGACCGTCTGTTGGTCGGCCCGGAAGCCGGCATCACCCGCGACGCCATCGCCATTGACTGGACCTGGCGCGAGCATCCGTTTCGCCTGATCGACACCGCCGGCATGCGCCGCAAGGCGAAGGTGCAGGGCAAGCTCGAAAAGCTCTCGGTCTCGGAGACGCTGCACGCTATCCGCTTCGCTGATGTCTGCGTGCTGGTGATGGATGCGGCCGAGCCGTTCTCGGCGCAGGATCTCTCGATCGCCGATCTCATCGTACGCGAAGGGCGCGCGCTCGTGTTCGCGCTTGCCAAGTGGGACACGATCGCAGAGCCGCGTCCGTATTTCGAGGAGATGAAGCTCGTCGCCAAGGAGAGCGTGCCACAGGCGCGGGGCGCGCCGTTGGTGACGCTAGCGGCGCAAGCGGGCGTCGGGCTCGACCGGCTGATGAAGTCCGTGTTGGAAGCGCATGAGGATTGGACGGCGCGGGTGAAAACGTCCGATCTGAACAATTGGCTGCGCGCCACGGTGGAACGGCACCCGCCGCC
>DASZSK010000099.1:0-3042 GCA_035548735.1 Caulobacterales bacterium
GTGGTGGGTGATGGCGTTGCCGACCAGCGCGCCGCCCGCGACGCCGAGCACCGTGCCGCCGGTCCGGCAATTCCTTACGTGACGATCGTAGGCGTAGCTATCGTGGCGATAATGATGGTGATGATGGCGCGGATACGCCGCAGCGGGCTGGACCTGCAACACCGCGGCCATCGCCACGACAATCCCCGCCCGCGTCAAAGTCTTCAGCATGGCTGAACTCCTGAAGCGTGCTGTTCGGTGAGAAAACGCGATGCTCTGCAGTCGCGTTCCAAGCGCGAGCGCAGCCGTTCACGCCTGTTGCGAAGCCAGTGACGCAGGTTTCTTGCTTCGGAACAGGAAGAAGAGCGGCACGCCCGCCAGCATCAGCACGCCGCCCCAGAACAGGACCTCGAGTCCGGAGCCGACCATCGCAAACAGCGCGTAGAGGCAGGCAAACAGCGCGAGCAGCGTCCAGCCTTTGGCGGCGCGCCACGAATGCTTCAGTTCCGCCAGCGCGCTGAAGAAATAATAGATGAGGGTCACAGCCGTCGCCATCATCAGCAGGAAGGTGTAGGCGCCGATGAAGCCGCGCGAATAATTCATCAGCAGCAGTATTGCGCCAAAGATCGATGAGATCAGGATGGCGATGTAAGGCGCGCCGCCCTTGTTGAGCGTCGCAAGCCAGCGCGGCGCTTTCCCATCCTCCGCCACCGCCATCAGCATCTGACCTGACGTGAAGACGATGCCGTTCAGCGTGCCGGCAGTCGCGATCATGGCGCCGATGGCGATGAATCCTGCACCCCATGGGCCCAGCGCATGCGCCGCGTCCACGAACGGCGCCTGCGAGCGCGCGAGCTGATCGGCCGGCACCAGCAGCATGACGCCGAACATGGTCGCCAGATAGATCGCGGTCACCAGCAGGATCGCCGCAGTCAGCGCACGCGGGATGGTGCGGGCGCAGTCGCGCACCGAACTCGCGCTGGTTACGGCGGTTTCAAAGCCGGTGAAGGGCCAGAGCGTGATCAGCGTCACCGCCGCGAGCGACGGCAGGATCGGCGCATGCGAAGGATTGAAGGGCGGCAGATTGCGCGGCGCCCCGAAGAAGAGCGCCACGCCGACGATCGCAACCAGCGGGATGATTTTCAGCACGGTCATGGCGATCTGCACGGCGCTCATTTCCTTGAGACCGCGAATGTTGACCAATGTGAACACCGCGATGAGCGCGAGCGCCGCAAGCGCTTGCGCGATCGGATTGGCGCTCAAGCCCGGCACGAAGACGCCGAGATAGCCGACGAAGGCGATGGCCACGACCGGTATGCTGATCCAAAAGCTGATCCAATAGCCCCACGCCATCAGAAAGCCGGCGAGATCGCCGAACGCCTCCTGCACATAAATGTAAGGGCCGCCGTCGCGCGTTGTCCGCGAAGCGAGGCGTCCGAACACCAGGCCGAGCGCGATTGTGCCCAATCCGCCGAGAATCCAGCCGCCGAAACTCAGCATGCCATAAGGTGCGAGCGCGGCCGGGAGCAGGAAGATGCCTGAGCCGATCATGGTGCCGACGGCGAGCGCCCAGCAGGACCAGAAGCCCAACAATTTAGGCGGCGTCGCGGCCGGCTCGTTCATTACGGCTTTCCCCAAGACCCGAGCGACACGCTAGCCGCGCCGCCGGGCGCCGTCATCCCCGCTTTCGCTCAGCGTCTCCGTTTGCCGCGAAAACGGGCGCGGTCCGGCGTTTGGCGGCTCATGCGCGCTTTGCGCCAGCCGGCTTGCGGCGGCTGCGGATCGGTGAGCACCGTGAAGATGAGCCCGCCCGAGATTGGCGTTGCTTCCTCAAGCCGCACCTCGACGCGCATGCCGAGCGGAAAGCGCGCGCCGCTGGCTTCGCCGACGAGAGCGTGCGCTGTCTCATCATGATGCCAGCGTTCGTTGCCGAGCGTCGCGATGGGCGCCAAGCCATCGGCCTGGGTTTCGTCGAGGCGGATGAACAATCCAAAACGCGTGACGCCGGTGACGCGGCCTTCAAACTCCGCGCCGACGCGGTCGGCGAGGTAGGAGGCGATGTAGCGGCTGGTGGCGTCGCGTTCGGCCGCCATCGAGCGTCGCTCGCACTGAGAGATGTGCTCAGCGATCTGGTCGAGCTTCTCTTCTTCCTCGGGCGTCAGTCCATCGTCGCCGAACTTCAGCGCCTTGATCAAGGCGCGGTGCACGATGAGGTCGGCGTAGCGTCGGATCGGCGAGGTGAAGTGCGCATAGTGCGAGAGGTTGAGGCCGAAATGGCCGATATTGTCCGGCGAATAGATCGCCTGCGCTTGGGTGCGCAGCACGACTTCATTGACGATCTCGGCGTTCGGACCGTTGGCCGCGAGGGAAAGAATGCGGTTGAAGCGCTCCGCCGTGACCACCTGGCCCTTGGCCCAGCTCATGTTCACCGTGGGCAGGAAGTCCGTCAGCGCGGCGATCTTCATGTCGCTCGGGCGGTCGTGCACGCGATAGATGAGCGGGCGCGCCTTTTGCTCCAGCGTCTCGGCGGCGGCGACGTTGGCCTGGATCATGAATTCTTCGATGAGCTTGTGCGCATCGAAGCGCTCGCGCCGCTTCACGCCGGCGACGCGCCCGTCCTTGAAGATGATACGATGCTCTGGCGCGTCGATTTCGAGCGGATTGCGCGCGTCGCGCGCTTTCTTCAGCGCCGCATAAGCGGCCCAGAGCGGCTTCAGCACGTTATCGAGGAGCGCGGGCGGCACATCGGTGGGCTTGCCGTCGATCGCCGCCTGCGCCTTCTCGTAGGAGAGCTTGGCCGCGGATTTCATCAGGCCGCGCGCAAATTTGTGGCCGCGTTTGCGCCCGTTTGCGTCGAACACCATTTCGACGGCGAGCGTCGCGCGTTCTTCGGCTTCGCGCAGCGAACAGAGCTCGGCCGACAGCGTCTCCGGCAGCATCGGCGCGACGCGATCCGGGAAGTAGGTGGAGTTGCCGCGCTTCAGCGCGCCGCGATCCAAGGCCGAGCCCGGCGTCACGTAATGCGACACGTCGGCGATCGCCACCCATACGCGCCAGCCGCCT
>DASZSK010000100.1:0-36317 GCA_035548735.1 Caulobacterales bacterium
CCCGATGGTGACGGTGTGCGAACCATACATCCGCCGTCGCGCCATGCGCCACATGGAGAAGGGGCGGATCGTCATCTTCGCGGCGGGCACGGGCAATCCGTTCTTCACCACCGACACCGCCGCGGCGCTGCGCGCCGCCGAAATGGGATGCGATGCGCTGTTCAAGGGCACGCAGGTCGACGGCGTGTACACGGCTGATCCGAAGAAGGACAAAACCGCGACGCGCTACGATCACCTCACCTACCACGAAGTGCTGGCGCGCGATCTCCGCGTCATGGATGCTTCCGCCATCAGCCTCATGCGCGACAGCGGCATCCCCATCGTCGTGTTCTCGATCCTGCAGCGCGGCGGGTTGGCCGATGTTCTTTCGGGCAGGGGCGTCTGCACGACAATCAGCGAATAGAGGAAACAATGGCCGCTTCGCCGCCCTTCAAGCTCGAGGACTACAGCAAGCGCATGGATGGCGCGCTCAGCGCGTTGCAGCACGAGTTCAGCGGCTTGCGCACCGGGCGCGCCTCCGCCGCGCTGCTCGATCCGATCCATGTGGACGCGTACGGCTCCAACGTGCCGCTCAATCAGGTCGCGGGCGTGACGGTGCCCGAACCGCGCATGATCTCGGTGCAGGTGTGGGACAAGGGCGTCGCCGCCGCGGTGGACAAGGCGATCCGCGCCTCCGGCTTGGGTCTCAACCCGATCATGGACGGGCAGACGCTCCGCATTCCGATCCCACCGCTGACGGGCGAGCGCCGCGCTGAATTGGCGAAGCTTGCGGGCAAGTACGCCGAACAGGCGCGGGTTGCTGTGCGCAATGTGCGGCGTGATGCGATGGAGCATCTGAAGAAGCTCGAGAAAGAGCACGCTATCAGCGAAGACGAGCACAAGAAACACAGTGAAACGGTGCAGAAAGCCACCGATGCGCACATCAAGAAGATCGACGACTCCCTGAAGCACAAGGAAGACGAAATCACGCAGGTCTGACCCTGCGCTTTTCGGTTCATGGCCCAAGCCGTTCCCTCGCCGTCCGCAGGCGCTACGCCGCAACACATCGCCATCATCATGGACGGCAATGGACGCTGGGCGCGCCAGCGCGCGCGTCCACGCACGTTCGGTCATCGCGAAGGCGTCGAGGCGCTGCGGCGCACGGTGGAGGCCGCCGGCGATCTCGGCGTGCGCTATCTCACGGTGTTCGGGTTCTCGACCGAGAACTGGACGCGCCCGGCCGAAGAGGTAAGCGCCTTGCTCGATCTGCTGCGTCTCTACGTAGCGCGCGATCTCGATCGGTTGGCGAAAGAGGGCGTGCGCATCCGCGTGATCGGTTCGCGCGAGGGTCTGCAGGCGGACATCGCCGACATTATCGGCCGCGCCGAGGCGCGTACGAAGGCCAATGAGAAGCTGAACCTCACGATCGCATTCAATTATGGCGGGCAGGATGAGATCGTTCGCGCCGCACGTCGGATTGCGGAAGACGCCAAGGCCGGAAAAATCGCGCCGGCGGATGTGACCCAAACGCTGTTTGCGCGTTACCTCGACACCGCCGAGCTGCCGCCGCCGGACCTGCTGATCCGCACCTCGGGCGAGCGGCGGCTTTCCAACTTCATGCTGTGGCAGGCGGCCTACGCCGAACTTGTGTTCCTGGACGTGCTATGGCCAGACTTCGACAAGGCCGCGCTGGAGACCGCGATCGATGAATACCGGCGCCGCGATCGGCGGTTCGGAACCGCGGACCCAGAAACGGCCGCATGAGCCGTCGGGCGAGGTCGAGATGAGCACGCCGCCAACGGCAGTCGAGCGGCGCGATTGGTCCGATCTCGGGCTTCGCATCCTCTCGTCGCTCATCCTGATTCCGACCGTGCTCGTCGCCGCCTATGCGGGCGGCCCGTGGCTCGCGGCCGCCGCCGGCGCAGCGGTCGTGGCGATGTCCTATGAATGGGCGCGGATGAGCGAGCCGAAGGCGATCACCGCGGCTTTCGCCTTCGCCCTGGCCGGGGCCCTGGGCGCGGTGATGCTCGCCAGCTGGCGAGAGTGGGGCTGGGCGGCCGGCTGGCTGGCGCTCTGCGCGGTGCTCTCGGCCCTGAGGCGGCGGTCCCTCGCTGGCCTGATCGAGACGGCCGGGGGGCTGCTCTACATTGGTTCGCCGGCAGCTGTGTTCCTCTGGCTCCGTGCGCGCGCGCCGGAGGGCTGGGAAACGGTTTTGACGCTTTTTCTTGTTATCTGGGCCGCCGATGTGGCGGCGTATTTCGGCGGCAAGATCATCGGCGGTCCCAAGATCGCCGAAGGGCTCTCACCCAACAAAACCTGGTCCGGCATCGCCGCGGGGGCGCTCGCCGGGGCCGCGGCCGGCCTTTTCTGCGCCGCCTTCTTCGGCTCAAAGCTCTACGGCGCCTGGGTCATCGTGGGCGTCGTCTTGGCTTTTACCGGTTTGATGGGCGATCTGTTCGAATCCTTCCTGAAGCGGCGGTTCGGCGTGAAGGACGCCAGCCGTCTCATCCCTGGCCATGGCGGGGTGCTCGACCGAATCGACGGTTTGATGGCTTCAACGCTTCTCACGGCGGTCGTGCTGGCGCTTTGGCCCTCGCTTTCCGCGCTCCTGACGGGTCGCGTATGAGCGCGCGCTCCGTTTCGATCCTGGGCGTGACCGGTTCGATCGGGCGCTCCACCATCGACGTGATTGAGGAGTTGCGTGGGCAGGGTGAGGAGATCGCCATCGAAGCCGTCACAGCCGCTCGGAACATCAACGAACTTGCTCAAGCTTGCCGGAGGCTGAAGCCGCGCTTCGCGGCGGTCGCCGATGCAAACCTGCTGACGGCCGCCCGGGAGGCCCTAGCCGGGTTGGATGTCGAGGTGGGCGCCGGCCCAAGCGCCTTGGCGGAGGCCGCCGCGCGGCCGGCCGAGTGGGTGATGTCGGCGATCGTGGGCGCAGCCGGCTTAGCGCCGACGCTCGCGGCGATCCGGCGGGGCGCGCGTGTGGCGCTCGCCAACAAGGAATGCCTCGTCTGCGCGGGGCCGCTCATGCTGCAGGCCGCAGCCGAGAGCGGCGCACGCCTGTTGCCGGTGGATTCCGAGCACAACGCGATCTTCCAGGTGCTCGGCACGCCGGAGCGGGTCGAGCGGCTGACGCTGACCGCATCCGGGGGGCCATTCCGCACCTGGACCCGTGAACAAATGGCCTCGGCGCGGCCGGCCGAGGCGGTTGCGCATCCGGTCTGGTCAATGGGCGCCAAGATCTCGGTCGATAGCGCGACATTGTTCAACAAGGGGCTGGAGCTGATCGAGGCCTCCTACCTGTTCGGAGTGGGGCCGGAGCGGATCGACGTCCTGGTTCACCCCCAGGGCATCATCCACTCGATGGTCCATTACGTGGATGGGTCGGTGCTGGCCCAGATGGGTTCGCCTGACATGCGAATTCCGATTTCGTACGCGCTGGCCTGGCCGGACCGGGCGGCAGTGTCGACGGCTCGGCTCAAGCTGGCCGAGATCGGCAGGTTGACGTTTGAAGCCCCCGATGAGGAACGGTTTCCGGCGCTCCGCCTGAGCCGGGCGGCGCTTGGAACGGGGGCAGGGGCGCCGGCGGCGCTCAACGCCGCCAACGAAGTCGCGGTGGAGGCTTTCTTGCAGGGCCGCATTGGCTTTCTGGACATAGCCCGGCTGGTTGAGCAGTCTCTGGCTGCACTTGACGTCCGGGAGCCGGGCCTGATCGCAAAAACGCCTTCATCGTTCGATGAGGTGGCCGCCATCGATCTGGCCTCCCGCGAGACCGCGGGCGCGATCATGGGCGAATTGGCGGCGGCTTGAGGCTAGGGTCGAAGGGACGAGGGCATGGCGATTATCCAGCAATTATTGTTCTCGATCCTGCCCTTCGTTGTGGTTTTGAGCATCGTCGTGTTCGTGCACGAGTTCGGCCACTTCCAGGCCGCGCGCTTGCGCAAGGTGGCCGTCGACACGTTTTCGATCGGCTTTGGCAAGGCCATCGTGCGGTGGCGCGATAAGAGCGGCGTCAACTGGAAAATCGGCGCGTTGCCGCTCGGCGGTTACGTGAAGTTCGCCGACGATCGCGACGGCATCAGCATGGGGCCGAGCGAGCAGATCGAAGATCCCGCCGCCAAGGCAGAGGCGCGCGCCAAGGGCATGTTTCATGCGCAATCGGTTCTGACGCGTGCGATCGTCGTGGCCGCCGGCCCATTCACAAATTTCGTGTTCGCCATCGCGGTGTTCGCCTTCCTGCTTATGCTCGTGGGACGCGACCCGCCGCGCGTTGACGGCGTGCCCGCGAACATGCCCGCCGCGCATGCGGGCCTGCGCGAAGGCGATGTGATCCGTGCTTTCAATGGCCAGTCCGTGGACAGCTTCCGCGGCCTGCAGATGGCCATCGTCAACGGCGGCGCGAACACGGCCACGGTCAGTTATCAACGCGGCGATCGCATTTTGAGTGCGGTGATCACGCCCGCGACGATCGAAGGCCGCCCCGCCTTGGGGATCACCCACGTCAGCGATCCCTCGAAGTTTCAGCCCATCTCGCCGCTGGCCGCCCTTCAAGGCGGCGCGCAGCAGACGTGGGACCTCGTCGCTTCAACCGGCATCTATCTCTATGGGATGGTGACCGGCAAGAATTCCGGCCACGACATCGCTGGTCCGCTCGGCATTCTGAGTGCGTCAGGGCAAGTCGCCGCAGGGGCGCTGTCCGGGCCGCAGACGCCCTCCGACGCAGCGATCTCGCTGGTGCTGTCGCTCCTCAATTTCGCGGCGATGCTGTCGGTTGCGGTCGGCCTCGTCAACATTCTGCCGATTCCGATCCTGGATGGCGGCCACCTGATGTTCTATCTGATCGAGGGCCTGCGTGGGGGACGCCCGCTGCCGCCTGCGGCTCAGGAATGGGCTTTCCGCGCCGGACTTGCGGTGATGGCGAGCCTGTTTTTGTTCGCAACCTGGAATGACATTACACGTCACCTCTGGTCACAGGGGTGAACGGCGCCGCATCCTTGTCTTTCGAGGCGGGATGCTGTCTTAAATCCGCGGCGCAGGGGAGCGCCGAAGCGTCGAGGGCTTAATGAAGCGGGTGTTGCGGGATGTCGTGGTCGGCGCGGTCGCCAGCGTCGCCACGGTGGGCGCGGGGACCGGTGCGCTCCTATCCGATGCGTTCGCGCAGACTGCGCCGACGCCTACGCCGACCGGCGCGCCTCAAGCGCGCGCGCCGGCCGCACGGCAAGGCGCGCCTACGGCCAATGCGCCGGCGCCCACGGCGAACATCGCCCAGCCCAACCAGGCCATCCGCCGCATCGTCGTCGAAGGCAATCAGCGGATCGAACCGAGCACGATCACGTCGTACCTGCTCGTGCATCCGGGCGACACGTTCGATCCGGCGCGCATCGACCTTTCGCTGAAAACGCTGTTCGCGACCGGCTTGTTCGCCGACGTGCAGATCGAACAGCGCGACAGTGATCTCGTCGTGTCGGTGATCGAAAACCCGATCATCAATCGCGTGATCTTCGAAGGCCTGCATACGCTCAAGGAAGATGACCTTGAGAAGGAAGTGCAGGCGCGTCCGCGCTCGGTGTTCACGCCGGCGCGCGCGCAAGCCGACGTGCAGCGCATCGTCGAACTCTACCGCCGCGCGGGCCGCTTCGCCGCGACGGTGACGCCGCAGGTGCGCGAACTCGATCAGAACCGTGTCGACCTGATTTTCGAAGTCGATGAAGGCCCCGTCACGGGCGTGCGCGACATCAACTTCATCGGCAATCACCAATTCAACGATCGCACGCTTCGCGATGCGATCGTCACCACCGAGTCGCATTGGTGGAACTTCTTTTCGAAGAACGACAATTACGATCCGGATCGTCTCGAATACGACCGCGAGCAGCTCCGCAAATTCTACAACAATCGCGGTTACGCGGACTTCCGAGTCGTGTCGGCGGTCGCGGAGCTTACGCCCGACCAGAAGGACTTCTTCGTCACGTTCACCGTTGACGAAGGTCAGCGTTACGAGTTCGGCGACATCACCGTCTCCACCGATCTCAATCGTCTGCCGCAAAATCTGCTTTTGGCCGCCGTGCCGATCCATAGCGGCGAAGTGTTCAAAGGCGACCAGATCGAAGACGCGATCGACGCCATCACTTACGTGGCCGGCACGGTCGGCTACGCCAACGTCGACGTGCGCCCGGTGATCGAGCGCGACACCGAGCACCGTCGCGTCAACATCCGCTTCGAAGTGAATGAAGGCCCGCGCGTCTTCATCGAGCGGATCGATATTGTCGGCAACACGCGCACCGTGGACGAAGTGATCCGTCGCGAAATGCGCGTGAACGAAGGCGATGCGTTCAATCGCGTGCTGCTCGACCGCTCCAAGAACCGCATCCGCGCGCTCGGCTTTTTCCATGACGTGAAAGTGGAAGAATCGCCGGGATCGCAACCGGATCGCTCGGTCGTCACTGTGACGGTGGAAGAAGAATCCACCGGCGAGCTCGCCTTCGCGGCCGGCTATTCTTCGACGGAAAATTTCCTGTTCGACGCTTCGATCTCGGAGCGCAATCTGCGCGGTCGCGGCCAGTTCCTGCGCCTGCGCGCCTCGACGAGCTCCTATCGCCAGCAATTGGATCTGCGCTTCACCGAACCCCGCTTCCTCGGCAAGGAAATGTCGGCCGGCTTCGATCTTTACTCGTTGCGCACGGATTTCCTCGATCAGTCTTCGTTCGAAAATCAGTCGACTGGGATCGGCATCCGCTTCGGCTTCCCTCTCTCTGAACATTCGAGCCTGGGCCTCAGCTATTCGCTCATCAACGACAACACCAACATCGCCGACATCCTTGTCGATGCGGACGGCAACACGGTCACGACGCCGAACGACATCGTCAATCAGTGCGATCCGAGCTACGTGCTGCGCCCGCAATTGTGCGACCAGGAAGGGACGTTCCTCACGTCGCTGATTGGCTTCAGCTTTAACTGGGACCACAAGAACGATCCGGTCACGCCAACCCGCGGTTTTGATCTTTCGATCAATCAGGACATCGCCGGGATCGGCGGGCAGGTGAACTACCTGCGCACCGAAATGGAGTCGGGGATCTATTACGGGATATTGCCCGGCTTGCGCGCCAGCTTCCACACGAGCCTAGGCTACATCTGGGGCTGGGGCGGCGACGATGTGCGCATCAACGACCGCTTCTTCAAGGGCGGTTCCTCGTTCCGCGGCTTCAAGATCGCCGGCATTGGCCCGCGTCAGCTCGTGCGCACGGTCGATACGCAAGGTACGGCGGATCCGTCGGACGATGTCGTGACGTCGTTCCAGCGCGGCGATGCGGTCGGCGGCAATGCGTACGCGATCGGCACGCTGCAGCTCGATTTCCCGAACGGCTTGCCGGATTCCTTCGGCATCGACACCGCGCTGTTCGCGGAATTCGGCACGCTCGGCATCATCGACGCGGATAGCCGCCAAACTCGCGTCATAACTTCCGGCAATACAGTCACCACGCTCTACGTGGACGACTCCCCGAGCTTCCGGGCGTCGGCCGGCCTGACCGTCTTCTGGGACTCGCCGTTCGGCCCCGTGCAGTTCGATTTTGCTGAACCTCTGGCTTACGAGGACTACGACCGGCGCGAAAGCTTCCGCTTCTCGACCCGGACCCGCTTCTAAAATCAAGAAAGGCGTTTGGTATGCGTTTCGTGAAAACCGTCATCGTGTCTGCGGCGCTCGCCGCGGCCCTCGCCGCCGCGCCCGCGATGGCGCAGCCCGCGCAAAGCGCGAACGTGATCGTGCTGAACATGGGGCAGGTCGTCGCCAACTCGGATATCGGCCGCGACATGAACACCAAGCTGCAGCAGATCGCGACGCAGATGCAGGGCGAACTGCAGCCCGAGCAAAACGCGTTGCAGACCGAAGGCCAAAGCCTCGAGACGGCCACTCAGAACATGACCAACCAGCAAGTTCAGGCGAACTCGGCGCTCAATCAGCGTGTGCAGCGGTTCGGCCAGCAGCGTCAGAACTTCGAAACGCATCGCGCCACGCTGGCGCGTGACTTCGAATACACGCAGGCCATGACGCTGCAGGACTTCAACCAGCAGATCACGCCGGTGGTGCGCGAAGTGATGACGGCCCGCGGCGCCGGCGTCGTGCTCGACTCGAACGCCATCCAGATCGCCGAGCCGCAATATGATGCGACCAATGACGTGGTGCAGCGCCTCAATCAGCGTCTGCACACTCTCAATGTGACCCGCCGTTCGGCCCCGCCGCCGCAACAACAAGGCGCGCCGGCTCCGGCTCCCGCGCCCGCACCGGCGCATTAGTGACATTGACGGCGCGCTGCGCCAGCATGGCGCCGCGATGATCGATCCACGTTTCTACGAGGCGCTCGGACCGGTGACGGTCCGGGCGCTTGCGCCATCTGCGGAGATCGGCGGCGACGCCGACCACAAAATCCTGAGTGCTGCGTCGGCTGATCGCGCCGGCCTGGATGACCTCTGCTATTACGAGGCCAAGGTTGGCGTAGCGCTTGAAGGCGCGCCCGGCGCTTGCGTGGTCACGCCGGCCTCGGCGCACCTGGCGCCGCATGCGAAAGCGCTGATCCTGTCGGATCATCCGCGGGCGATGTTTGCGCGCCTTGTCGTCAAGCTGGCGCAGCCGCGTGTGCTGAGCGGCGCTGCTGCGATTGATCCCAGCGCTCAACTCGAACCTGGAGTGAAGCTTGCGCCGGGCGTAGTGATTGGCGCCGGCGCGCAGGTCGGCGCGGAAGCGGAAATCGGCGCGAACACAGTGATTGGCCCAGGCGTCGCCGTCGGCCGGCGGACGCGGATCGGCTCGAACGTGTCGATCGGTTTCGCGTTGATCGGCGACGACGTGAACATTCTTGCCGGCGCGCGCATCGGCGAAGCCGGATTTGGCGTGGCGGGCGGAGCGGGCGGGCCGGTCGACATGCCCCATCTCGGTCGCGTGATCGTCCAGGACCGAGTCACAATCGGCGCCAACACCACGATTGACCGGGGCGTGTTCGACGACACGGTCATCGGCGAAGACGCCAAGATCGATAATCTCTGCCAGATCGCCCACAATGTGATGATCGGTCGGGGCGTGCTGATCGCCGCTTTCGGCGGCATCTCGGGCTCTACCGTGATCGGCGACGGCGTCATGATGGGCGGCCGGGTGGGCGTTTCTGACCATCGCAACATCGGGCCCGGCGCCGTGCTTGCGGCCGGCTCCGCCGTGTTGCAAGACGTCCCCGCTGGCGAGACTTGGGCCGGCTATCCGGCCAAACCGATCCGCAAATGGATGCGCGAAGCGGCGTGGCTGACCCGCAAGGTGGGGACGCGGAATGAGTGAGAACGGCGTGACGATCGAGATCGGCGAGGTGCTGCAGCGTCTGCCGCATCGCTATCCGTTCCTGCTGATCGACCGGGCCGTCGACTATATCGCAAACACCTCGATCCGCGGCGTCAAGAACGTCACGGTCAACGAACCCTTCTTTCCCGGCCACTTTCCGGGCGCGCCTGTGATGCCGGGCGTGCTGCAGATCGAAGCGTTGGCGCAGACAGGCGCGCTGTTGATGTCGAAGACGCTCGAAGCCGACATTTCCAAGCATCTCATTCTGTTCATGTCGGTGGACAATGCGCGCTTCAAAAAGCCCGTGCTGCCCGGCGATGTGATGGAAATGCCAGTGAAAGTGCTGTTCGCGCGGCGCAACATCTTCAAGTTTCACGGCCAGGTCGAAGTGCGCGGAGAACTCTGCGCGGAATGCGAATTCGCCGCCATGAAGGCTGACCGTCCATGAGCCGCATTCACGCCGCCGCTTTCGTCGATCCCAAGGCGGAGATCGGCGAGGAGGTCGAGATCGGGCCGGGCTGCGTGGTCGGCCCGAACGTGAAGATTGGCGCGCGCACGCGGCTCATCGCGCACGTCTATGTGGATGGGCACACGTCGATCGGGCCGGATTGCACGATCTATCCGTTCGCTGCGCTGGGCGCGCCGCCGCAGGACCTTTCGTACAAGGACGAGCCTACGCGGCTGGAGATCGGTCCGAATAATGTGATCCGTGAGCACGCCACCATGCATCGCGGCACCGCGCGGGGCCGGTTCGTGACGAAGATCGGCGCCAACGGCCTCTTCATGGGCAACACGCATATCGCCCATGATTGCATCGTCGGCGACAACGTCATTATGGCGCAGACCGCCACCGTCGGCGGGCACGTCGTGATCGGGGACTACGCCTTCCTGGGCGGCGTGTGCGGCATCCATCAGCATTGCCGCGTTGGACCACATGCCTTCGTCGGCGCCTCGGCGCTGATGACGACCGACCTCATTCCGTTCGGCTCCGCGATCGGCAATCACGCACATCTCGCGGGCCTGAATGTTGTCGGCCTGAAGCGCCGCGGCTTCACGCGCGAACAGATCCACGACCTACGGGCCGCCTATCGTCTCTTGTTCGCGGAAGAGGGCACTTTCCAAGAGCGGGTCGAAGACGCCGCGCAAATCTACGCGGATAATCCCGACGTGATGCGCATTGTCGATTTCGTCCGCGCGGACGCGCCGCGTCCGCTCTGCATGCCACGAGATTGAGCCGAATGGCCGAGTGGAAAAAGCTCGGCGTCATCGCCGGCGGCGGCGAATTGCCGCTCGCCATCGCTGAATCCGCGCGCAGAGCGGGCAAGCCCTATTTCGTCACGCGGCTCGCCGGTTATGCGGACCCGGCGCTCGATGCGCATCCGGGCGAGACCTTTGATCTCGGCGCGTTCGCGGGCCGCGTCGCGGCGTTCAAGGCTGCGGGCTGCGACGCCGTGGTGATCGCGGGGCAAGTGGCGCGTCCCGACCTCTCCAAGCTCAAGCTGGATGAAGGCGCACTGGCCTTCATGCAAACGCTGAAGAGCGCGGCCGGCAAGGGCGACGATCCGCTGCTGCGCGCGCTGGTTCAGTTCCACGAAGCCGCCGGCTTCACCGTGCTTGGAGCGGAGGAAGCAGCGCCCGACCTTGCAGCGCGCGCTGGCGCTTATGGCGCCATTGCGCCGAGCGAACGAGACCTCGCAGACATTAAGCGCGCGGCCGCCGTCGTGACCGCAATGGGCGCATTCGATATTGGGCAGGCCGCCGTTGTGGCGAACGGACTCGTGCTGGGCGTTGAAGCGCAAGAGGGCACGGACGGCTTGCTTCGCCGCATCGCCGAGCTGCCGCTTGCGGTGCGCGGCGACGCCGACAATCGCCGCGGTGTGCTGCTGAAGCGCCCAAAGCCGGCGCAAGAGCGGCGCATCGACCTCCCAGTCATCGGTATGAAGACGCTCGAAGGCGCTTCGGCGGCCGGTCTGGCGGGCGTTGCGGTCGAAGCCGGCGGCGCACTCGTCATGAATCGCCCCGCGCTCGTCGCGGAAGCGGATCGCCTGGGCATGTTCATCTACGGCTTCACGCGCGCCGAAGTGGGCGAGACGTGAGCCGCATTTTTCTGGTGGCGGCGGAATCTTCGGGCGACGCCTTGGGCGCCGACCTCGTTCGCGCGCTGCGCGCGCGTGATCCCAAGCTGGAGATCGCCGGCGTCGGCGGGACGATGATGGCCGAACAGGGAGTGAAGAGCGCCGTCGATATTTCCGGCCTAGCGGTGCTGGGTTTCGTCGAAGGTCTCAAAGCCTATGGCCGCGTGAAGCAAGCCGTGAAGGAGGCCGTGGCCGCGATCCTCGCCGCACAGCCGAACGTCGTGGTGCTGATCGATTCCTGGGGCTTTACATTGCGCGTCGCGCAAGGCGTGCGCGCCGCCGCGCCGCAGATCAAGCTGGTGAAATATATTGGCCCGCAAGTCTGGGCGACGCGCCCGGGCCGCGCTGAAACATTGGCGAAGAGCGTCGACCATCTGATCGCCATCCATGATTTTGAAGCGCCATATTACATGCCGTTTGGTCTGCCGGTTACGGTGTGCGGGCATCCCGCGTTCGGCCGGTACAAAGCCGGTGACGCCGCGGCGTTCCGTGCACGCCATGCGCTGGGCGCCGACGAAAAAATGGTGCTCGTGCTTCCGGGCAGCCGTGCAACGGAAGTGCGACGCGTTGGGCCCGTGCTCTGGGAAGCGGCGCGCCTGTTGCAAGCGCAGCGGCCGGAATTACGTCTGGCCGTTGTCGCCGCGGGGGCGGTGGCGGACGCGGTGAAGCAGCAAGCGCCGCAAGCGGCGTTGATCGTGGACGAGCCTGAGAAGGAAGATGCTTTCGCGGCGGCGACGATCGCCTTGGCCGCATCCGGCACGGTGACGACGGAAGTCGCTTTGCAGGGCGCGCCTGTTATCGTGGGTTACAAGGTCGGCGCGATCACGGGCGCGCTGATGAAGCGCGTCATCCGCACGCCCTATGTGACGCTGATGAACGTCGCGGCGAAGCGCGAGATCGTGCCGGAGTTTCTGCAGGAGCGGCTCACGGCGGAGAATCTCGCGGCCGCGGCCGCGCCGCTGCTGGATGATGCCTCAGCGCGCGCCGAGCGCGTGCGCCTGCAAAACGAAGCCCTCGATTCGATGGGACGCGGCGCCCGCCCCGCCGCGGAGATCGCGGCGGATGCGGTGCTCGACGTGCTTGAGCGTTAGCCCCGCTTGTTGAGCGGCACGAAGTCGCGCTGTGGCGCGCCCGTATAGACTTGACGCGGCCGGCCGATTTTCTGGCTCGGATCTTCCATCATCTCGGTCCATTGCGCGATCCAGCCGACGGTGCGTGCGACGGCGAACAGCACCGTGAACATCGAGGTCGGGAAGCCCATCGCGCGCAGCGTGATGCCCGAATAGAAGTCGACGTTCGGATAGAGCTTGCGCTGGATGAAATACTCGTCGTTGAGCGCGATCTTCTCAAGCTCCATGGCGACCTTCAGCAGCGGGTCGTTGGCATGACCCACTTCCGCCAGCACTTGGTGGCAGAGTTTCTGCATCGCCTTGGCGCGCGGGTCGTAGCTCTTATATACGCGGTGCCCGAAGCCCATGAGGCGGACGTCGGAATTCTTGTCCTTCACCTTGGCGATGAAGGCGGGGATGTTGTCGACCGTGCCGATGTCTTCCAGCATCTTGAGCGCGGCTTCGTTGGCGCCGCCGTGCGCTGGGCCCCACAAGCAGGCGATGCCCGAGGCGATGCAGGCGAACGGATTGGCGCCGGAAGAACCGGCGAGACGCACGGTCGAGGTCGACGCGTTTTGTTCGTGATCGGCGTGCAGAATGAAGAACACGTCCATCGCGCGCGCCAGTGTTTCATTGACGCGATATTCTTCGGCCGGAACGGCGAAACACATGCGCAGGAAGTTCGACGCGTAATCGTATTCGTTGCGCGGGCTCACGAACGGCTGACCGATCGTGTACTTGTGCGCGCGCGCCGCGATCGTCGGCATCTTGGCGATCATGCGATGGCTGGCGATCATGCGCTGGCGCGGATCGTCGATGTCGGTCGAGTCGTGATAGAAGGCGGCGAGCGCCCCCACCGTGCCGACCATCACCGCCATCGGGTGCGCGTCGCGGCGGAAGCCCTCGAAAAAGCGATCGAACTGCGCGTGCAGCATGGTGTGGTAGGTGATCGCCTTGTTGAAGTCCGCCAGCTGCTTCTCGGTCGGCAATTCGCCGTGCAGCAGCAGGTAACAGACCTCGATGAAGCTCGAATGCTCGGCCAGCTGATCGATTGGATAGCCGCGATAGAGCAGCACGCCGGCGTCGCCGTCGATGTAGGTGATCTGGCTTTCACAGCTCGCCGTTGAGGTGAAGCCGGGATCGAAGGTGAAGGCGCCGCTTTCACCATAGAGCTTGCGAATGTCGATCACGTCGGGGCCGACTGAGCCGCCATAGACCGGCAACTCGATCTGTCGGTTGTTCACCGTCAGAGTGGCGGCCGGCTTTTTGGTGATCTTGCTGTCCATGGCTCTTTAGTCCTTGCCGCGAAGAGGCGGTTCTCAAAGCTGATCCGACAAACGCCCCAGAGCTTCCTCGGGGCCCAAAAACTCCAACACCTGCCCAAGATCGGGGGCCGGAGCGCCGCCAGTGAGGACGGCCCTCAGGCCTGGCCCGATCTTGCCCATCCCGACGCCGGCTTCCGTCGCGAAAGCCTTGAGCGTTTCCGCGAGGTCCGCCGCCGTCCAAGACGTTGCGCCGACAAGGCGATCTCGCAGGCGCAGCAAAATATCACGGGACTGCTCTTTGAGCTTTTGCGCCTGAGCGTCAAGCGCGATCGGGCGCTCAACGATCAGGAAGCGGGCTTGATCGGCGAGTTCGCTGATGGTTTTCGCCCGCATCTTGAGCATGCCGATCGCTTTTTCGAGCCGTGCGGCGGCCGCTGGGCTTACCGTCCAGCCCTTCTTGCTGGCGATGTGATCGCCGAGCAGCGCCAACAGGCGCGCGTTGTCGGCCGCATGCATGAAGTGTGCGTTGACGGAATCGAGCTTGGCGAAATCGAGCCGTGACGGCGCTTTGCCGACATGCGCCAAGTCGAACAGCGGGATCGCTTCTTCCTTTGAGATGACGTCGTCGTGCCCGGGGCTCCAGCCCAGGCGCATGAGATAAGCGGCGAGTCCTTCGGGCAGATAGCCCATGTCCCGATAGCTCTGCACTTCGGGCGCGCCGTGGCGCTTCGAGAGCTTCGCGCCGTCCTGGCCGTGGATCAGCGGGATGTGCGCATAGATTGGCGTGTCCCAGCCCATCGCTTGAAAGATCGGTATCTGGCGCGCGGTGTTCGTGAGGTGGTCGTCGCCGCGGATCACGTTGGTAATGCCCATGTCGTGATCGTCGACCACGACCGACAGCATATAGGTGGGCGCCCCGTCAGCCCGGAGCAAGACGAGATCGTCGATGTCCTGGGCGTGCACGCGCACGCCGCCCTGCACGAGGTCGTTATTGACGATCTCGCCTTCATCGGGCGCGCGGAGCCGCACCACGTAGGGCGCATCGGGTGAAGGCCGCGGCAGGTCGCCGTCGCGATAAGGCGACCTTAGCGCGCGCCCGGCGAGATGCGCCGACGCACGGAGCGCCTCGACCTCTTCTGGCGTGGCGTAACAGCGAAAGGCCCTGCCGCGCGCCACCATGGCTTCAGCCACTTCGCGGTGGCGGTCGGCGCGTTGCGACTGGAAGATCGCCGGCTCGTCCGCATCGAGGCCCAGCCAGCTTAGCCCGTCGAGGATCGCCTCAATGGCTTCCGGCGTCGAACGCGCGCGATCGGTGTCCTCGATCCGCAACAGATACTTGCCGCCGGTGTGGCGCGCGAAGAGCCAATTGAAAAGCGCCGTGCGTGCGCCTCCAATGTGCAGGAAGCCTGTGGGCGAGGGGGCGAAGCGCGTGACGACGCTCATATCGGATCGGGCGTTGCTGAAGGGAGGCGCGCGTCCTAGCACGGTCGAGCGCGTCTCTCCTAGCCGCGCCCTGAGCGATATATGGGCGCTGCAACGCGATCGTTGGATCCTGTGGCTTCCCGTTGGCGTGATCGCCGGCGCCGCGGCTTGGCTGTCTGCGCCAACCGATCCGCCGATCTGGCTGGGCGCCGGGCTGTTTGGCGGCGCAACCATGCTGGCGTGCGTCTTCGCTTTTCTGCCGAGCAGGCGGCCTGACGGCGCCGATGTATTTCTGCGACGCATCCTGGCGGGCGCATTCGCGATTCTCGCCGCCGTGGGGTTGGGCGGTTTTGCTGCGCAGGTGCGCGCTTGGTCGGTCGATGAGGCGCCCTTTGCCGCCACCCATGGCCCGGTCGAGGTGCAAGGCTGGGTGATCGATCTCGATGCCGGACAAACCGGTCCGCGCCTTCGCCTTCTGACCGCAAGCTTGGAGGGGATCGCCGCACCGCCGCGCTACGTGCGCATCGCCGTGCCGGCGCGGGCGGTGCTGACCCCGGGGCGAGCAGTCACCTGCAAGGCGGTGCTCGGACCGCCATCGGGTCCGCTTGCCCCGGGCGGCTACGATTTCGCGCGGCGCGCATTCTTCGACCGTCTGGGCGCCTCCGGCTATTCGTACGGACGCTGTCGGCCCATCGAGCTGCCGCCGCCGGCGAACTGGCTTGATCGGGTCCGGCTGAAGTTGGCGGCGATGCGCTACGATCTCTCAGCGGCGATTCAGGAAGCCGCGCCGGGACGCGGCGGCGCCATCGCCGCGGCGATGGTGGCCGGAGATCGCAGCGCGGTCGACAATGACACCAACACGACGCTGCAAAACTCGGGACTCGGGCATTTGCTTTCGGTGTCCGGCGTGCACATGGGGGTCGTCGGCGGCCTGGTGTTCGCAGCGCTCCTGTGGACGCTGTCGCTCATTCCGCCGCTCGCGTTACGCGTGCCGGTGAGGAAGATCGCGGCCTTGGGCGCGCTCGCGGCGCTCGCCTTCTACGTGATCATTTCCGGGTGGAGCGTGCCGGCCTTGCGCTCGTTCATCATGGCCGGCGTCGCTTTCGGTGCGATCATCATCGACCGACCAGCGATCTCCATGCGCGGTCTGGCGCTCGCCGCTCTGATCTCCACGCTGCTGTTTCCGGATTCGGTGCTTGAGCCAGGATTTCAGATGTCGTTCGCGGCGACGATGGCGCTCGTTGCGTTGTTCGAGATGATGCGCAAATCGCCGGCGGAGCCATCCCTGCCGGCGCCTGGGCCGCTGATCGGAGGATTGCAATGGATCAGCCGCGGCATTGGCGGCGCGATCGGCGTGAGTCTCGTCGCGGGGCTCTCCACCGATCCTTTCGCGCTCTATCATTTCCAGCGTTTCTCGCTCTATTCGCTGGCGGCGAACCTCGCCTCGGCCCCGATCATGTCGTTCGTGGTCGCGCCAGCAGCGGGCGTCGCGGCGGTGCTGGCGCCGTTTGGGCTGGCGGATGCGCCGCTCAAGGCGATGGCGAGCGCGCTCGATCTCGTCGCCGCGATTGGCGAGGCGTTCGGCAGCCGGCCCGAAGCCGTGCGCGCTTTGCCACGGCCGCCCGACGCGGCCTTGATCGCCTGCGTCGCCGGACTGTTGTGGGCGTGTCTTTGGCGCGGACGCCTACGCTGGGCGGCGCTCGTCGCCATTCCGCTGGCGATTGTGCCCTATCTGCAGACGCCGCGTCCGACGATCGCCTTCGACAGCGATCTCAGGGCGGTGTTTGCCCGCGAAGGCGCACATTGGACCATAGTGCGCGGCAATAGCCGCTCAAATTACGCGGCGGAGAAACTGGGTGCGATGCTTGGCGTCTCGCCCGTGCAGGTCGCGCGTCTCGCCGAACCAGGCGGGTGCAGCGCCGACATCTGTCTGCTGGGTGGCGGCATCGTTCTGGCGCGAACGGAGCTTGGTCTGCTGCGCGCGTGCGCCGCGCATGCCGTCGTGCTCACACGGATAGCCACCCCCAGCGAGTACGCTGAGCAGTGCCATGCCACGCTGATCGATGCTGTTGACAGGGCCAAGCGCGGCGGCGGCTTCATTTACGCAACGCCGGGCGGAATACGCATTGAACGCGCATCGCCGCCAAACATCCGCCGTCCATGGACGCCGACAGCGGAAGGCGACGATGATCAGCCGTAGCGGCGAATGAGGGCGACGAGCTTGCCCTGAATGCGCACGCGGTCCGGCCCGAAGATGCGCGTCTCGTAAGCGGGGTTGGCCGCTTCCAGCGCGATCGAATTGCCACGGCGGCGCAACCGCTTCAGCGTCGCTTCCTCGGCGTCCACGAGCGCCACCACGATGTCGCCGCTGTCGGCGGTGTCGCCCTTCTTCAGAATGACGACGTCGCCATCCAGAATGCCGGCGCCGATCATGGAATCGCCTTTGACCTCGAGCGCGAAATGCTCGCCGGAGCCCAAAAGCTCCGCCGGAGGCGTGACGCGGCCGATCTCGTTCTGCAAAGCCTCGATTGGCACGCCGGCGGCGATCCTGCCGATGATCGGGATACCCTCGCCAGGGTTGCGGCTCTCCGCGGCGCCGACCAAGCTCGGCCGGAACGAGCCGCGGCCCTTCGGGGGCGCGGCCGGCGCGGCGGAATCGGGAAGCTTCAACACCTCAAGCGCCCGCGCTCGATGCGGCAGGCGGCGAAGGAAGCCCCGTTCCTCAAGAGCCGTGATCAGCCGATGAATGCCCGACTTGGAGGCCAGATCGAGCGCTTCCTTCATCTCGTCGAACGAGGGGGAGACGCCGGTCTCCTTGATCCGCTCATGGATGTAGAGCAGCAGCTCTTTTTGCTTCGCGGTCAGCATGACGGCTCCAGATCGGACCAAAAAGGGAACGCGTCGTTGTTCTATATCCGTTCTGGGGTGCGCGTCAAGGCGCGAGCAAGGCGCGGGTCGCGGCCGCCACATCCTGTTGGCGCATAAGCGATTCGCCGACCAGGAACGCCTTGGCGCCGGCGCGCTGGAGCCGGGCGACATCGGCATTGGTGAAGATGCCTGATTCCGCCACCAGCAGCCGACCGGCCGGAATGCGCGGGGCGAGCCGCTCTGTCGTTTCGAGGGTCGTCTCGAAGGTGGCCAGCGAGCGGTTGTTCACGCCGATCAGCGGCGCATCGAGGAGCAGGGCGCGCTCAAGCTCATCTTCGTCATGGCATTCCACCAGGACGTCCATTCCGTGGCTGGCGGCGGCGTCCGCCAGATCGAGCGCCAGTTCGTCGTCGACGGCGGCCATGATGATCAGGATGGCGTCCGCGCCGAGCGCACGGCTCTCGGCCACTTGCCAGACGTCGACCATGAAATCCTTACGCAGGACCGGTAGCGCAACCGCTGCGCGCGCTGTCTCCAAATCGTGCGACGAACCTTGGAAGCTTGGCGCGTCCGTGAGCACTGAGAGGCACGCTGCGCCGCCTTCCGCGTAGGCGCGGGCCAGCGCGGGCGGATCGAAGTCTTCGCGGATGAGGCCCTTAGAGGGGCTCGCGCGCTTGATCTCGGCGATGAGGGCAGGGCGCTCGCGCGGCGCTGCGAGTGCGGCGGCGAAACCGCGCGGTTTGCTTTGCGCGGCCGCCTGCTCTTCCAGCAGAGCGAGCGGCTTTGTCGCTCTGCGCATCACCACTTCCTCGCGCTTATAGGCGAGGATCTTTTGCAGGACGTCGCTCATGGCGCCTCGCTGGTGATGGCGATGAGCTTTTCGAGCGCGGCGAGCGCAAGTCCCTCGTCCAGGGATTCGCGCGCTAGCATCATGGCGTGACCAAAATCGGGAGCGGCGCCGGCCAATTCCAAAGCGGCCGCGGCGTTGAGTTCAACGCTTTGGCGATAGGCTTCGTTGGGCGACGAGCCATCCAGAAGGGCGCGAAGCGCCGCAGCGTTCTCGACCGCGCTGCCGCCTCTCAAGGCGTCATTGTCCGTCGTGTGCGAGCCGAAGAATTCCAGTTCGCGTTCGAGCAGCCTCGAGCCGTCCAACAGCGTGATGAGGTTGCCGTCCGCCGTGGCGAGTTCGTCCAGGCCGCCCGCGCCATGCACGACCCAAGCGCGCTCGGCGCCAAGTTCGCGCAGCGCCTCGGCGACCGGCGTCACCATGTCAGGTGAAAACACGCCCATGAGTTGGCTCTTCACGCGGGCCGGGTTCGAGAGCGGCCCGAGCAAGTTGAAGATGGTGCGCTGACCAATCTCGCGTCGCGCGACCGCGACATGTCGCATCGAGGGATGATGGTTTTGCGCGAACAGGAAGGCGATGTTCGCTTCCCGGAGCGCGCGCTCTAGCGTTGGGACATCAGCGGTCAGTTTGACGCCGAGTGCTTCCAGCACGTCGGCGGCGCCGCATTTCGAGCTCATGGCGCGATTGCCGTGCTTGGCGACCGGCACGCCAGCGCCGGCGACCACGAAGCCAACCGCAGTCGAGATGTTGAGGGTATGCGCGCCATCGCCGCCGGTGCCGCACACGTCGATCGCGCCTTCGGGCGCCTGAACCGGGATCATGCGCGCGCGCATCGCGCGGGCGCCGGCCGCGATCGCGCCGGGATCGCGCATGCGGCCGATCGACTCGATCAGGAACGCCTTGGTTTCTTCGGGCGTGGTTTCGCCGTCCAAGACGCGCGCGAACGCCGCGTCGAGATTGCTCATTGCGTCGGCGCTCCGACGCGGATCTTGGCGGCTTCGAGGAAGTTGGCGATGAGGGCGTGGCCGTATTCGGAGGCGATCGATTCCGGATGGAATTGCAGGCCGAAGAGAGGGCGCGTCTTGTGCGACATCGCCATCACCTCACCATCTGCAGTCTCGGCGTCGATCTGGAAATCCGGCGGCAGGGTTTCACGCTTCACCGCGAGCGAGTGGTAGCGGGTCGCCTTGAACGGGGAAGGCAGGCCGCGGAAGAGGCCGCGCCCCTTGTGAAAGACCTCGGAGACCTTGCCGTGCATGATCGCTTTGGCCGACACCACGTCGCCGCCGAAGGCTTGGCCCATCGCCTGGTGCCCGAGGCACACGCCGAGCACGGGCAGGGTCTCCGGCGCGTGCGCCAGGAAATCGAGACAGACGCCGGCTTCATTCGGCGTGCATGGACCCGGCGAGAGGATCACCGCTTGCGGTTTCTTCTTGAGGATATCGGCTACGCTCAGCGCGTCATTACGATAGACCTCGGTGGGTACGCCGAAGTCCTCGACATAATGGACGAGATTATAGACGAAGCTGTCGTAATTATCGATGACGAGGATCATGGATGCGGGCCTTCCGATATCAGGGTGAGCGAATGTGCAAAGCTCAACCCCGCCATCGGGCGGAATGTGCGGAAGGGGCCAGGGCGGCGCGCATGCGCCTATTCTAGCGGCAAATTCGCGCGCGTCTAATGCTCAAGCCGAAAACAGGGAGGAGCGCTGCGGACCAGGGTCTTCCAGCCCGCCCAGCTGACCCGCGAACTCCCGGAAGATTTCTATGGCGTCGTTGATATCAAGCTGGAGTTCGCCGCGTACGCCTCTGAAGCGAAAGCGCCAATAGGAATCGACGTGCTTGATGATGCTGATGGCGTCGCCCACCGAGAGAAAAAGCGCCGGCGCCTTGAGCAGGAAATCGCGGAACGCCGTGGGCTTCCCCGCAGCCAGTTCGTCATATGCCGTCTTGTAGCGCTGCACGCCGTCGCGCACTTTGCCGGAAGCGACGCCGAGACAGCGCACGATCTTCCGCCGGATTTCGTCGATTTCGGCGCGCTCCTCGGAGCTGGCCCGCAAGATGCGCACGGCGAGGATTTGACGAGAAAGTTCCGGCAACGCCGGAGCGAATTCGGACACCGACCAGCTGTAATAGAGGAAGCCCTTCCATGCGAAGACGCCTTCCCGATACTCGTTGCCGGTGAGTTGCAGGGTCTGCCGCAACGGGTCCAGACTTTGCGCGGTCTCGTCCGTCATCAGCTTCTCGGCCATGCGCCTGGACATGGCGCCGATATTCCCGGCCCCGCCCGCGAAGGCGAGGTTCACGAGCTTGCTGATCTCGTTCTCCACGAACGTGCGCATGCGCTCGGCGTCGGCCTGCGACAGATCGAAATAGCAGCGGGCGGGTTCATAGCCGTGCCGTTTGAGACGTTCTCGCAGCAGGAATGGATCGAACGAGGGCAAGCCGTCGATGACGTTCAATACGTCGAGATCGGCGCGGAAATCGTCTTCGGAGGTTTCAGCGCCCAGGGCGTTGCGAAGGTTCTTTTCGATCTCGCGATCGCTGACGAAGAAACTGTAGCCGCCGAGCTGCAATTCCGTAGTGTCGAACGGCAGCACGATCTTGGTGGCGGTGGAGCCGCGCGAACGGACGTTTTCGCGCTCGTGGTCGCGCAGCGTATGTTTCAGCAGGATCGAGCGGTTCAGCCGTTTGCTGCGGAACAGGGGGCGCGCCGCGTATTCTTCGGTACCGCCATATTGCTCATAGACCGCGGCGAGATTGAGCACGCGCGCGGTCGAGCCGGTAGAGCGCAAAAGCGCGAGGTCTTGCTTGCTGGCCATCGATCACCGCAGGTGATCGTGAATTAACAAACAAATGTTTACGATCCGTGGACTGGCGGGCGTCTATGCGTATCGCCATGCCTCGGCGGCGGCTCGGAAGAGGGCGCGGGACTTGTGCTGGGTCTCTTCCAATTCGAGTTGCGGGTCGCTGTCGAGCACGACGCCGCCGCCGGCTTGGACGTAAAGCGTACCGTCCTTCACAATGCCTGTGCGCAGCGCGATGCAGGTGTCGAGGTCGCCGCCGGCTCCGAAATAACCAACGCCGCCCGCATAGATGCCGCGCTTATGCTTTTCGAGTTCGTTGATGATCTCCATGGCCCGGACTTTGGGCGCGCCCGTGACCGTGCCGTGCGGGAAGCCCGCCATCAGCGCATCCAGCGGCTCTTTGCCGTCGGCGAGTTGGCCCTCGACGTTCGAGACAATGTGCATGACGTGGCTATAGCGCTCGATGACAAAGGAATCCGTCACTCGTACATTGGCGGATCCGGCGCTTGAGCCGGCTGCATTGTAACCTGCGGGCGCGCCGCGCTTCGCTACGCGACCGAGATCGTTGCGCGCGAGATCGACCAGCATGAGATGCTCGGCGCGCTCTTTCGGATCGGCGAGCAATTCCTGTTCGAGCTGGTGATCTTCGGCCGGCGTCGCGCCGCGCGGACGTGTACCGGCGATTGGGCGAATGGTGACAGTGCGGTCGCGCACGCGCACCAGGATTTCGGGGCTCGAACCGACGATCGAGAAGTCGGCGAAGTTCAAATAGAACAGGAAAGGCGAGGGATTGAGCCGCCGCAAAGCGCGATAGAGCGCGAACGGCGGCTCCTTGAGCGGCGCAGAGAAGCGCTGGCTCGGCACCACCTGGAAGATGTCGCCGGCGCGGCAATAATCCTTCGAGCGACGCACAATGTCGCGGTACTCGTCTTCGGTCGTGTTCGACCGCGGCGCCGGGGCGGCCTGCGTCGGCTGCAAAGGCGGGCCGTTTCGCGGCAGCGGCCGATCGAGCGCGCGCAGCACGCGCTCAAGGCGGGCGCGGGCGAGATCGTAAGCTTGCGTCGCGGTCTGCTTGCCCTTCGCGCGCACTGGCGTGACAACGGTGATCTCGCTGGTCACGTTGTCGAAGACGGCGACGATCGTCGGGCGCATCAGCAAAGCCTCTGGCGCGCCGATCGGATCAGGCGCCTTGTCCGGCAGCTTCTCCACCTGGCGCACCATGTCGTAGCCCAGATAGCCGAACAGGCCGGCGGCAGGCGGCGGCAAGTTCGCGGGCATGTCCAGTTTCGACGCAGCGAGCAATTTGCGCAGCGACTTCAGCGGCGCTTCGCGCTGTACGCGGAAAGACTTGTCTGCAAAGCCGCCGCGGCTCACTTCGGCGACCCCATTGCGAACGCGCCAAATCAGATCAGGCTTTGCGCCGATGATCGAATAACGGCCGCGGAAATCGCCGCCCTGCACGGACTCGAACAGGAAGGCGCCGGGCAGCGCCTCGCCGAGTTTCAGCATGGCGGAGACGGGCGTCTCCAGGTCGCTGACCCGGCGCGTCCAGACGACGCTGCCGCCGCGGGCGTACGCGCCGGCGAATTCTGCGAGCAGGGGCTCAAGCGCGGTCATTGCGGTTGCTGTGGCGTCTGGCCTTGAGCCTGCTCAGCAAAAGCGCGGATCTGTGCTTCATTCCGCTTCGGCTTGGCTTGATCGACAATGATCGAAGCAATCGCCTCGAATGCCGACTCGCCCAGCGATTGCTGGATTTGCTGGCGATTCTGTTCAACGCGCTGCGGCGCTTGCGACGCCTGCACGTGCGAAATGTCCTCCACGATCGCCACAAGCATGCCGGCGCCGTCGGGACGCGTAGCGCTCACCACTTCTCCGGGGTGCGCCCCAAAAATTTCGGCCGCCATGAAGGCGATGGGAGATTGCTGCACGTTCTGGCGAAACACGGGTTGGGATGTCGCGGCCATCGTTAGGCCCTTTGCCCGCGCGGCGGCGGCGAATGGCTGACCTTGAGCGACCGCTTCTTTCACTTGCGTGGCGAGAGCATCCAAGCGCCGGCCGCGTTCGCGCGCGATCCAGGCTTGTGTGAGTTGAGGCCGCACCTCCGCCAATGGGCGGGTCGAAGGCGGACGGATATGATCGACCGACAACAGCGCGTAGCCGTTGTCGCCCAGCGGCATGAACTCGCTGACTTCGCCTTCATTGGTCTGGAAGGCGGTTTGGATCAGGCGCGGCTGATCGACCAACGCTTCCGCCGGCTGCCCTTCGGGCGTCATGCCGCGCTGATCGACAGCCGGCACATTGACGACAGTGAGATGGTTGGCGCGTGCGGCGTCGGCGATCGACGTGCCGGCGGAGCGCGCGGTCTCGAACCCGTCCATGGCGTCGTTGAGCTGGTCGGACGCGTCGCTGCGCGCGAGTTCATCGCGGATCGCGTCATGTTGCGCCGCGTAGGATGGCTCGACCGCCGGGGTGATGGCTTCGAGCTTCACCGCCACCCAAGGCGAAAGCGAGCCGCGCACGGCGGCGGGCGCGGCGCCGCGCGCCATGCCGAACACGGCGTTGGCGACGTTGGGGTCCGGCACAGCGTCGCGCGCCACGTCGGCGCTGCGGACGAATTGCAGGCCGAGCGCGTGCGCGACGGCGTCGGGTGCTTCGCCCTGGCCGAGGCGTGTCGCTGCTTGCTGAGCCCGCGCCTGATCAGGCGCCGAAATCTGGACGAAGGTGCGCTTCTCCGGCGTGGTCAGCGAAGCGCGACGGCTCTCAAACTCCTGACGGATGCGATCCTCAGGTACGGTCACGCGCGCCGCGAAATCGGCAGGACGCGCGAACACGAGCGTCAGCGTGCGATATTCCGGCGTGCGCAAGGCTTGCGCCAGTTCTTGGTAATAAGCTTGCAGCTGCGCATCGGTGGGCGGCGCCACATTGCCGACCAACGCGGCCGGTGCGGCCGCCACCGAAATCGTGCGCCGCTCGCTTTCGTAAGCCAGCAGCAGCGCGCCAAAGCTCGCGGGCGCGCGCGTGCCTGTCGTCATCGCGTCGAGCACCATGGTGCTCGCAATATCGTTGCGCTGTTCCTGCTCGAACTCCGGCTGCGAGTAGCGGATCTCTTGAAGGAACTGGAGGTAGCGGCCGCGATCGAATGTCCCTGTCAGGGGATTTTCGGCGACGTGCGCCTCGCGGATGGCGTTCGCCACCTGTGCGTCGCTGGCGACAATGCCAAGCCGCTTCGCATAGCCGGCGACGGCGCGGCGTTCGATCAGGTTTTGAAGCAGCTGCAGGTGCAGGCCCTGGCCGATTGCGTCGCTGCGCGACACATCCTGACCATTGTTGCGCATGCGCCGAAGCGTGAGTTCGATCTCGCGATCCAGTTGGTTGGGCGTGATCGAGACGCCGCCCACGGTGGCGAGATTGTTGGCGCCGGCCGGATGCAGGAAGGCGTCGAAAATCGTGCTGTTGCCGGATCCGAGGAAGATCACGAACAGTGCAGCCATGATGAACAGGAAAACGCCGGACACCCAGCCCCGCGTTGCACCCCGTAGCTGTCTAAGCATTGAAACGTCCGTTAAGTGATGGGCGCGCGACCATAAAGAGGGCGCCCCGGGGGGGCAATCTCTGACGGCGCCGCGGAGGGGAGTTGCTGGAATGGCGTCGAGGAAGCCGCTGATCGCGGGCAATTGGAAGATGCACGGCCGCCGGGCGGATCTGGCCGCCTTGAGGGCCGTGGCCGACGCGGTCGGGCCCGCCGCCGCCGCCGCCGTCGATATCCTCTTCTGCCCGCCGGTCACGCTGGTGGCCGAGGCCGCCGCCGCGGTCAAAGGGCTGCCGATTCTGGTTGGCGCCCAGGATTGCGCCGAGTTCTCGGACGACGGCCCCTATACCGGCGAGGTCAGCGCGCCGATGCTGAAGGACGCCGGCGCCTCACACGTGATCGTGGGCCATTCCGAGCGGCGGGCTGGGCGGGCGGAGAGCGACACGCAGGTCCGCATCAAAGCGGAAACGGCGGCCCTTTCCGGCCTCGCCCCCATCGTCTGCGTCGGCGAGACGCTCGACACCCGCCTATCGGGCGCGGCGGGAGAATGGGTGGGACGGCAACTCGCCGGCAGCCTGCCGCACGTGGCGCCCATCGGCCTCACCATCGCCTATGAGCCTATCTGGTGCGTCGGCACCGACCGTATCCCGACCACCCGCGAGATCGAGGCCATGCATGCTCAGATCCGGGGCGCGCTGAGCGCCCGGTTCGGCGCCGCCAGCGAGCGCGTCCGCGTGCTCTATGGCGGTTCCGTCAGCGCCAAGAATGCTGCGGAAATTCTGGCGATCGAGGGTGTGGACGGCGTACTGGTGGGCCGCGCCAGCCTCAATGCCGCCGACTTTGCCGCCATCATCAAGGCCCATCCCGCCATCCGCTGAAACGCGGCTGGCAATTAAGTTCCGCCTCGGCTATTGAGCCCGCTTTCCGGCGCGCCCATCTGAGGTCGCGGCGGAGGGGACGCGAACCAATCCATGACTTTGGCTTTCCTGATCCTGCATGTCGTCATTTGCATTGGCCTCATCGGCCTGGTGCTGCTGCAACGCTCCGAAGGCGGAGCGTTGGGCATGGGCGGCGGCGGCGGCGGAGCGCTGATGACCGGTCGCGGCGCCGCCGACGCGCTGGCGCGCATGACGTCCTTCGCGGGCGGGTTCTTCTTGATCACATCCCTGGTGCTGACCGTCATATCGGGCGGGGGTCAGTCGAGCGCGAGCCGCTCGGTGTTCGATACGCCGGCCCAGCAGAGCAACGGCCTTTCGCTGCCGATCGCGCCGGCGCCGACGACAACGCCCGCCCCGAGCACGACCGTTCCCGCGGGTCCGACCGAGAGCGCGGTCCAGCCCTCCACGCAGCTTGCGTCCAGCAATCCAACGGCCACGCCAGCGGTCGCCCCGGCGCCTGTGGAAGCCAGCACGCGCGCCGCGCCGATCTCGACGCCGCCGCAACATAGTGCGACCGGCGGCGCGACCACCCAGCATGCTTCGGTCCCCGCGCCGCAGCGAACGACAACCGCCGCGCCCGTCCGGACCGCGCCCGCGACAAATGCCGCGACCGGCGGCGCGCAAACGGCGAACAGCACCCCGCGGGCGCCGTTGGCGGGTGTTCCCAGCCTCGCGCCGTCAACGGGCGCCCAGACGCCGACCGAATCGGCTCAGACTACCAGCCCGACGGAACCGGTCCGGCGCGAACGCGCGGGGCCTGATCAATAACGGGAAGCGTCGGCTTCGCGCCGGCGTGATAGACGCCAGCCGGCAGGACGCCGGCGGTCCAATGGCAGGGAAATGGCGCGCTATGTGTTCATTACCGGGGGCGTAGTCTCTTCCTTAGGGAAGGGCATCGCCTCCGCCGCTCTCGGCGCGCTCCTGCAAGCCAGGGGCTACAAGGTCCGCCTCCGCAAATTGGACCCCTATTTGAATGTCGATCCCGGAACGATGTCGCCGTACCAGCACGGCGAAGTGTTTGTCACCGACGATGGCGCTGAAACCGATCTCGATCTTGGACACTACGAACGCTTCACCGGCGTGAACGCGACCAAGGCCGACAACATCACCACCGGCCGCATCTACCAAGAGATCATCACCAAGGAGCGGCGCGGCGATTATCTCGGCGCGACTGTGCAGGTGATCCCGCACGTCACCAACGCCATCAAGGAATTCATCCTCTCGGACCACGGCGGCGCCGATTTCGTGCTGTGCGAGATTGGCGGCACGGTCGGCGACATCGAAGGCTTGCCATTCTTCGAAGCGATCCGTCAGCTCGGCCAGGAACTCGATCCCGGCCAGGCCGCCTTCGTGCATCTCACCTTGCTGCCCTACATTCCATCGGCCGGCGAGATGAAGACGAAGCCGACGCAGCACAGCGTCAAAGAGCTGCGCTCGATCGGCATTCAGCCCAACATCATTCTCTGCCGTTGCGACCGTCCGATTCCGGAAGACGAGAAGCGTAAGATCGCCTTGTTCTGCAATGTGCGCGAAAGCTCGGTGATCGAGGCGCGCGATCTGCAGACCATTTACGAAGCGCCGCTCGCCTATCACTTGGCGGGGCTCGACGGCGAATTGCTGAAGCATTTTGGGGTGACGATCGCGCCGCAGCCCGACCTCGGCAAATGGGAGACGATCGTCAAGCGGCTGAAGAGCCCGGACGGTCAGGTCACCATCGCCGTTGTGGGCAAATACACCGAATTGAAGGACGCCTATAAATCGCTGATCGAAGCACTGCACCATGGCGGCGTCGCCAACAATGTGCGCGTCGATCTCCGCTGGGTCGAAAGCGAGAAGTTCGAAGAGCGCGGCGAGAGGGGCTGGGACGACGAGCTTGTCGGCGTTCACGGCATTCTCGTGCCGGGCGGCTTCGGCGAACGCGGCACCGAGGGCAAAATCGCGGCCGTGAAATTCGCGCGCGAACATAATGTACCGTATTTCGGCATCTGCTTCGGCATGCAGATGGCCTGCATCGAGGCGGCGCGAAATTTGGCGGGTCTCAAAGGCGCGAGTTCAACCGAGTTCGGCGCGGCCAAACACCCGATCGTTGGCCTGATGACCGAATGGCTCAAGGGCAATGAACTGGAGAAGCGCAGCGCCACCGGCGATCTCGGCGGCACCATGCGGCTCGGCGCCTATCAAGCGACGCTCGATCCCGAAAGCCGCGTGGCGCGCATCTATGGCGATGCGGAAATCAGCGAACGTCACCGCCACCGCTACGAAGTGAACACGCGCTATCGCGACAAGCTCGAAGCGGCGGGACTTAAATTCTGCGGCATGAGCCCGGACGGCGTGCTGCCGGAAATCGTCGAGCGCGAAGACCACCCCTGGTTCGTCGGCGTGCAATTCCACCCGGAATTGAAGAGCCGTCCGTTCGAGCCGCACCCGCTGTTCGCGAGCTTCATCGGCGCGGCGGTGGAGCAGAGCCGGCTGGTCTAGTTCGCGCGTGACTTCCGTCACGGCGAAGCTTAAGCCGCTGCCGCATTGGCTCATCTTTCAGCACTGAGCCATGGAGGCAATCATGCGGTGGACGAATTGGATCACGGCGGGCGCATTGGCCTTGGCGACCGTCAGCACCACCATCCCGGCGCCGGCGTACGCGCAGGAAACGCATCTCTCGCAATGCATGCGCAATGGCCTGATCGGCGCAGGCGTCGGCGCATTGGTGGGCGCTGCGGCGTCGCGACATCATCGCGGCCGCAACGCCGTGATCGGCGCGGCAGTGGGCGGCGTCGGCACATGGGGCGTCTGCCGTCTCTTGACCCATCACGAAGAACAGCGGGTCGAAAACGACTATCAGCGTTCGTTGACGCGCAACCGCGCGGTCAATGATTCCTGGAACAGCGACGCCGGCACGCGCTCGCTTTACGTCGCGCGTCCAGAGCACGCCGACAATGGTTGTCGGACCGTGACCGCGCATATCAACGATCCGCAGAACGGTCGCCAAGACCTCCCGCCCGAGACGTTCTGCCGTAACGCGGCGGGCCAGTGGGTTCCGGCCGCGTAGGCTTTTGGAACATGGACGGATCGGCAGGCGTTGCTCGCCCGCATGTCTTCGACATCTGCGGTGCAAGCGGCGCCTGTACGAACGGGCGCATCGCTTCTTGGTCCGGACCCCAAAGCGTTGGTGCTGTTCAACGCCAAAGCGGGGAGCACAAACGAGGGCGATCGAGAGAAACTAAGCGCCATTCTCGAAGCGTCGGGCGTTTCGCATCACACCATCATCGACGTCGATGACTTTTCGTCGGACACGCTCTCTAAGGCACGCGCATTCGACGTAATCATTGTGCTCGGCGGTGATGGTACTGCGCTGGCCGCGGCCGAATCCGCGCCGCTCAACGGTCCGCCGCTGATCTTGCTCCCCGGCGGGACGCTGAATTTGCTGCCCCGTGCGCTCTATGGCGAACGTGCGTGGCCTGATGCGCTTCGCGACGCGCTCTCGCAGGGCATAGTCAGGCGCCTCGTCGGCGGCCGCGCCAACGAGCATCGCTTCTTCATTGCAGCCATCTTTGGCGCGCCAACACTCCTCGCGCGTGCGAGAGAAGCGGTGCGCGAGGGCAAGCTTCTCTTGGCGTGGCGGCGTGCGCAGCACTATTTGAAGCGTGCTTTTTCCTATCAGCTGGCTGCGCGACCTGATTGCGGTCCTGCCGCCAAGGCGGAGGCCATTGGCGTGCTAGCCCCGAGTTTTTCCGGCGGCGTCGAGGGCCCCGATCTAGAATGGGTTAGGCTGAAGGCGCACCACCTTGGAGAACTTGCCCGGGTCAGCCTGCGCGCGCTGGGCGCGGGATGGCGTGAGGATCCGGCGGTTGAAATCCTTCATTGCAGGGGCGGCGAAATCCGTTCGCGCGGCGTCATTCCGGCGGTGCTCGACGGCGAGCCCAAGACGTTTCTCTCGCGCGTGCGCATCCGTTACGATGCGCTAGGGCCGCGCGTGATCGTGCTCGAACCGCAAGCGGAGTAGGGCGTGCTGCTGGTGCACCTGACCGACCTGCATTTCGGCTGCGCCGACATCCAGGCCCTTCGCGCCGCGTCGAAATACATAGATGAACAGCGTCCAGACGCCGTGATCGTCACCGGCGATATTTCGCGAAACGGAACGGCCAATGAGCTGAGCGCCGCGTGCGATTGGCTGCGTTCGCTGCCGGCGCCGGTCATCCTAACGCCCGGCAATCATGACGTTCCGTACTTCAATGTCTGGGGGCGAATGTTCTTTCCGTGGACTCGCTTCAGGCGGGTGACCGCGGGTCTGCGAACGGATGTGTGGGCCACGCGGCAATGGCATATCGTTCCGATCAACACGGCGCGCGGGGTCCAGGCGCGGCTCAATTGGGCGCAGGGCGCGATCGATGAAGGGCAGATCAAGCAAGCATGCGACGCGCTCGCTCGCGCCGCCCCGGGCGCATTGCGCATCGTCATCACTCACCACCCCCTGGATTGGCCGAATGATGCGCCGATCCACGGCGCCACCATCGGCGGCGCAAGCGCGCTTTCACGTCTCATCGCCGCCGGCGCGGAGCTCTTCCTGGCGGGCCATTTGCACTTTGCGTCGTCGCGGTTGATTGGCACGCAAGCATTGGCGATTACGAGCGGCACGCTTTCGCTCCGCGTGCGCCACGAACCGTGTGCGTTCACAGCGATCCGCAAGCCCAGCCCTGACGTCGTCGAAGCCGAGGTCCTGCAGGTGGTGCAGGGCGTGGTGCAAAGCGCGTCGGTGCGCCGCTTCGAACTCAATGCGCCGATGCGCGCCACAGCCGCGGAACTGCACGCGACGTCGTGAGCATCAGGCTTTGCGAGCCGTCCCCGGGAAGTGCGCTTCGCGCGACGTGAAAAGCCAGAGGCCGAGTGCGTAGATCGCCGGTAGGAAATAGAGAATCACATCGGCGAGCGGGCGCCAGCGATTATCCGAATAGCGGAGCTGCACCAGCGCATCTTCCTGGGCCACCAGGGCGATGCGTTGCTGCAGCGCCAGCGTCAGCACCAGGTAGCCGGCGAGCGCCAGCCAGAACGCGACTGAGAGCGCTGCAATCGGCGTGGTGCGCTCGACATAATCGTCCGCAGGATGCTCATCGAGATGGGCGAAGCTGGTCCAGATCGTGATGGGCCAAAGCAGCGCGCTCGCGAAGCGGATCGGGGCTTTTGTCATCTTTGTTCTCCCTATCGATATTCCCTCGCGCCCCCATTTTTTTTGCTCATGCCTTGCGTGGCGGGACGACATCCCTGAATTCGTCGGCGTTCTTCCAGTTGGGTTCGACGGGGGCCTCACCGGCGCGCGGCGTGTATTTCGAGGCGCGGTCGTGTTCGAGGTCGTGAACGTAGCGCGGGCAGTTCGGGAAAATGTGCTCGGCGGCGACGCGAACGAGCGCGTGGGCGCCGGCGAATTGCGCCATGAGCGGATCGTCGAGCGATAGTGTGGCGCGCCCGTTGACGCGTAGTCGCTTAGGCGTGTCGCCCATTGCAATGAACAGCAGCCCGACGTTCGGATTGACCTGAATGTTGCCGAGGCTTCGGAACATGCCGTTGCCATCATAGTCGGGAAAAACGAGTTGGTCGGGCGCGGTCACGCGGACGAAGCCGGGCGCTCCGCCCTTGTGCGAACAGTCCGGGCGTCCATCGGCATCGGCGGTGGCAAGGAAGAAGAAGCTGGCGGCTTCGATGAATTTCTTGTCAGCTTCGGTGAAGGCGGTCCGATGCGTCACCTGCTCGAGCCGATCCGCGAGAGCGGTCGAGGCAAACTGCGCCTGCAGCGCACGCTGACCATCGTGATAGAACGCCATGAACCGGCTCCATCGCGGCTAAGCATACGCCTGCGGGCGATTCCACTCAATTGCATCCAGACTGCATCCAAAGGCCGGTCGCACGCATCTATCCGGGTAGAACGGCGAGAAGAGCTGCGCGTCCGCGCGCCGTTTCGGGAGAGATCGGATGAAGAACGTTCTGGCCGCAGCCCTGATCGCCACCGCTTTCGCCGCCGCGGCAAGCGCTGAGACGCGCTCGGTCGGCGCGTTCAACGCTGTCGACGCGCGCGGCCGCTTTCGCGTCGAAATCGTCGCCGGCGCGAACCGGGCCGTGGAGATCGACGGGCCGGATGCGCAACGCATCGCCGCGCGGGTCAATGGCGATGAGCTGGTGCTTTCGCCTGTCGACCGCAATTGGTTTGGCTCCGAGCCGGAAATTCACGCCGTGGTGCGGGTGACGGCTCCCGCGTTAGCGAGCGTGCAAGCCTCGCGCGGCGCCGATGTGGAGGTGCGCGATTTGCGATCGGACCAGTTCAATGCGGACGCTTCGATGGGCGGGGTGCTACGGCTGGCCGGCGGATGCGGACGCCTGGATGCGGCGGCTTCCATGGGCGGTGAGATCGACGCCGGCGCCTTCGCGTGCACGCACGTGCATGCCGCGGCCTCGATGGGCGGCACGCTGCGCGTCACCGCGCGGCAAGCGGTCGAAGCCAGCGCCTCGATGGGCGGCGTGATCGCGGTGTCCGGCGCGCCCGCGCAGCGCGAGAGCCACAGCTCTATGGGCGGCGAAGTCAGTTTTGACTGAGACCCTTCACTGCGGGTGACCGAGGTCACAGCGATACGGTCAGCGCCTGAATAAGGTCTCCTCATCGCTTCGGCGACACGAGTTCAAGACCTGACGGAGCCACAACAATGACCTTCACGACCCGCCTTTCGACGATGATCGTAGCCGCCGCGCTGTTCGCCCCGATGGCGTACGCGACCCTGGCGCAAGCGGCGCAAATCCTGAACTGATCCACGCGCGCACCTCGTCGCCAGAGCGCGACGAAGCGCGCGGGGGAAGGGCGCGGAAGCAATTCCGCGCCCTTTGCATTTCAGGCGCGTTTGGACTTTTTCGCCGACCGCGCCATCGCTTTCTCTTGGTTTAAGGCCACCGCGGCCTGGATCAGCGCCTTCAGCGCTTTTGCGTTGATTTCGTCGCCTTCATGGAAATCGATCGGGCGGCGCGCGCCGCCATCGAGGCTTGCATTGAAAAGCCGCGCGGGGTCCTTGAGCGCAGCGCCGCTGGCGAACGTCAGTTTGACGTGCGTCTTGTAGGTTTCGCCGGTGCAGATCATCCCCTCATGCGACCACACGGGCACGCCGGCGGGATTGGAAGCTTTCTTCCACTTGCGCTCTTCCACGGCTTGAGGATCGGCTTCCTCAATGATCGCGCGCACGCGCGCCAGCGTCTCAGCCCGCCAATCCGCGCTTCGCGCCGCAACGGACTTCGCGCTCTTCGCTTTGGGTGCGGGCTTCGACCGGGTCTGCTTGGCCATGCTGCACACTTTCCGTTTCAGCTTGCGCTACGTTTCGCGCGCGAGGATTCCATCCAACTTGTCCAGGAAGCCGTTCCAGCCGACCTGCGCGCCGCCGAACGCCTGACGTTGATCTGGGCGGAAGCCGCGCTGCTCCATGCGCAAATGCGTGCCGGCGGGCGTCGGCGTCAACGTGAATGTCACCACGCTTTTCAGCGCGTACGCCGGATCGTGATGCGCGAAATTCCATGTGTAGGAGAGCATCCTATTAGGCTCGACGGCGAGGACTTCGCAATCCAGCACGCCGCCCCAATCGCCCCGCAAATTGAAACGATGACCCACGTGAGGCGCAAAATTGTTCTTCATCAGCCAGTCTTCGATCAGGTGCGGCTGCGTCAGCGCGCGCCACAGCTTCTCAGGCGCGTGATGGAACTCGCGTTCGATCACGACGGCGCGCGTTTCGGGCGAAGCTTGGCTCATTGGTCCATCCTTTTCAGCAGATCGTCGAGTTGGTTGAACCGGCCCTCCCAGAAGCCGGCCATCTGCTTTGTCCAATCAAGCAGCGGCGCGAGCGCGCGCGGTTGCGCGGCGTAGTGTGTTTGCCGGCCTGCATGGCGATCACGCACCAAGCCCGCATGCTTAAGGACGCCAAGGTGCTTGGACACAGCCGGCTGAGACACGCCCGCGGAAGCAGTCAACGCGCCAACCGTCTGTTCGCCCTCCCGGCATAGCCGTTCGAAGATCGCCCGCCGGGTCGGATCGGCCAGAGTCTTGAAGAGCAATTCAGCCGTGTCGGACATCGCCAAACAATAACCCAGGAGTTATGCGTCAATACATAACCAACGAATTATGGATTGGCAAGCGGGCAACGCCGAGGCTTGGCCGCGCCGGCCGGCTAGTCTCGATCTTCTTCCGAGGGCCGCTCAGTGACCGGGTGATGCATCCCGATTTGCTCGTCATAGGTGAGGTTGATATTGAGCTTCTCGGCCCCGTCTTCGAGCAGATCGCCGAGCAGCGGCATGCCCATCAGATAGCGCCAGGTCGGCCCTTCCGAACGCGCGCGGGCTTCGCCAAGCGCCTCGTCCCATTCCTCGGCCTCGTAATCGTCACGACCAAGCCAGGCCAGCGCGACAAGTGCGGCTTGCTCTTCTTCATGGAGGCTGCGGATCGCCGCAGCCAGCTCGCGCGCCGTCGGATTGTCGCGAGAGCCTTCCAGAACATCGATGCTGCGGTCGTCCGACGCATTCGAGCCCGCATCGGGATCGTCGACGCCGACTTGAGCGTCATACTCGCGCGCCTTGAGAACGATATAGGCCAGCTGCTCCGTCGACAGCGGGATTTCGACGGGATCCGGGAACGGGTCTTCGACCATGCGCTCACATGCGCCCGTCTGCTGATTGGGTATGCGCGCCGCCGGGCCGGGCGATGCCTTCGAGCGCTTCACCAGCATGACGCGTCTGGCCCTTGGTGGCCAGATCGGAAAGCGAGACGATGCCGACGAGACGCTTGTCGCGATCCACGACCGGCAGACGGCGCACCTGCATGTCCGCCATGTTCTCGCAGACGTCCTCGATCTCTTCGTCGTCGAAGCAATAGAGGATTTCAGGGGTCATGGCTTCGCCGACCGTAGCGTCCGGGCCTTTCCCGGCGGCGACGCCCCGGACGGCGATGTCGCGGTCGGTCAGCATGCCGATCAGGCGATCATTCTGGGCCACGGGCAGGGAACCGGCGTCGATGTCGGCCATCATGCGCGCGGCCTCGCGCAGCGAGGTGGAGGGTGCGACGGTGCGGACGTCGCGGGTCATCAGGTCGTGGATTTTCATGTCCGCCTCCGGTTTGCCCCGCGCGGCCCCTCATCGGCGAGCAACGCGGGCGGGGAGGGGTGGTTCCGGCGCCCGGCCGCCCTTGCTTCGGCGGCCCATTTCGACTATCAGCCCCGCTTCCCGCGGGCAGGGTCCCGCCAGCCCCGCTGGGGCTCAGGAGTTTTCCGGCTATGGCCGTTCCGAAGCGAAAAACCTCGCCGTCCCGCCGCGGCATGCGCCGTTCTCACGACAAGCTGCCGAAGAACGCCTACGTGGAAGACGCGGAATCCGGTGAACTCCGTCGTCCGCACCACATCGACCTGAAGAGCGGCCGCTACAACGGCAAGCAAGTGCTTCCGGCGAAGGAAGACTGATCTCGCGAATTTGCGCATGCCGGCTTTGCGCCGGACGCGCCTTGCGTTTTCCGGCCTGACGGTTTCCAAAGGGCGCGATTTTTCCAAATCGCTTGGGGACCGTTCCATGACCGGCATCGCCGACCTTATCGGCCGCGAAATTCTCGACAGCCGCGGCAACCCGACCGTCGAGGTCGACGTGCTGCTTGAGGACGGCTCCTTTGGCCGCGCGGCGGTCCCCTCGGGCGCCTCGACCGGCGCGCACGAAGCCAACGAAAAACGCGACAACGAGCCGGACCGGTATCTGGGCAAAGGCGTGCGCGACGCCGTCGAAGCCGTGAACGGCGAGATCGCCAACGCCGTGCTGGGCATGGACGCTGAAGACCAGCGCCGGCTCGACCGCACGATGATCGAACTCGATGGCACGGAGAATAAGGCGCGCTTAGGGGCCAACGCGATTCTTGGCGTGTCGCTCGCCGTCGCCAAAGCCGCCGCTGAAGCGCGAGGGCAGCCGCTTTATCGTTATGTGGGCGGCGTGCAGGCGCGCCTGCTGCCGTGCCCGATGATGAACATCGTCAATGGCGGCGCGCATGCAGACAATCCAATCGACATTCAGGAATTCATGATCATGCCGATCGGCGCGGAGAC
>DASZSK010000101.1:0-9326 GCA_035548735.1 Caulobacterales bacterium
TTCATGGTCTGGCCGACCCACCAGCCAAACGCTTTCGGGTTCTTCTGCACGTCGGCGACCTTGTCGGCGTTGGCGGCCATCAGGTCATCGATCGCTTTTTCGATCGCGCCCGTGTCGGTGACTTGGCGGAGTCCTTCGCGCTCGACGATGACGCTCGGCGCATCGCCGCTCTCCATCATCTTGGCGAACACGTCCTTGGCGATCTTGCCGTTGATCGTGCCGTCCTTGATGAGATCGATCAGAGCGCCCAGGTTCGCGGCGCTGACGGGCGAGGCGCCGAGTTCGAGGCCCTGCTTGTTCAGCGCGGCGAACAGCTCCTGCGTCACCCAATTGGCCGCGAGTTTCGGATCGCGTCCATTGGCGACGGTCTCGTAATAGGCCGACGCTTCCGCATCGCTGGAGAGCACGCGCGCGTCGTAAGCCGAGAGCCCATAGCTTTCCATGAAGCGCTTCTTCTTGGCGTCCGGCAGTTCGGGCAAGCTCGCCCTGATCTCATCGACCCAGGCTTGATCGAACACGAGTGGCAGCAAATCGGGATCGGGGAAGTAGCGATAATCGTGCGCCTCTTCCTTCGAGCGCATCGAACGCGTCTCGCCCTTCACCGCATCGAACAGGCGCGTCTCCTGATCGATCTTGCCGCCGTCTTCGAGGATTTCGATTTGCCGGCGCGCTTCGTATTCGATCGCTTGCTGCATGAAGCGCGTCGAATTCACGTTCTTGATCTCGCAGCGCGTGCCGAGCGCCCCGCCCGGCTTGCGAACGGAGACGTTCACGTCGGCGCGCATGGAGCCTTCCTCCATGTTCCCGTCGCACGTGCCGAGCGCGCGCACGATGGCGCGCAGCTTGTTGAAATAGGCGGCCGCCTCTTTCGCCGAACGGATGTCCGGGCGTGAGACGATCTCCATCAGCGCGACGCCGGCGCGGTTGAGGTCGACGTAAGTTTCGCTGGGCGACAGATCGTGAATCGATTTGCCGGCGTCTTGTTCGAGGTGAAGCCGCTCGATGCGCACAATGATCGGCGCTTCGCCGTCGGGCTCGACCTCGATTTCGCCCTCGCCGACGATCGGCTCCTTGTACTGGCTGATCTGATAGCCGGCGGGCAGATCGGGATAGAAATAATTCTTCCGATCAAAACGGCTCTTCAGATTGATTTCCGCGTTGAGCCCCAAGCCGGTGCGGATCGCCTGCTCGACGCAATAGCGATTGATCACCGGCAGCATGCCGGGCATGGCCGCGTCGACCAGGCTGACATGCGCGTTCGGCTCGCCGCCATAAGCAGCGCTGGCGCCGGAAAAGAGCTTGGCGTTCGACGTCACCTGCGCGTGCACTTCGAGGCCGATCACAAGCTCCCATTCCCCCTTCATGCCGGGAACGAGTTGATCTGGGCGGGCGGTGCGGACGTCGAGTTCGGTCATGGGGTTTATGTAAGCGGTTCGCTCCGCCGCGTCACCCCACCCGGCGGGGCAAACAAAAACCCCGCGAATTGCTCCGCGGGGCAGGCCCTCAGGGCCTTGAGGTTCGAGGGAGTCTTGAGGTTGAGGTTCAGAAACCGCCCACGCCGCCGAGTTGCGCTTGCGCGAATGGCGCCGCCGGGGCTTCGCTCGATGAAGCGGATTGCGTGAGGATGACGACTTTATCGGTGTAGCCGTAGCGGGCGATGAGCTGCTGCTCGTAGCCGCGCGCGCGGGCGATCTGGGCGCGGCATTCCGCGACGCCGCGTTCGAACCACAGAGCTTGCGCCGGCGCACATTCATAGACGCGCCCCTGCACGGTCGCGCGCATGCGCAAACCGGCGGCGCAGCGATGAATCTCGCCGGCGAAATCGCGCGGCACGTCGCGGTCCGCGAAAGTCTGCGACGCCATGCGCTCGACGCCTTGCGGATCAACGCAAACCGCGCGCAGCGAAACGCCGGCGTCCGCAGCCGCGAAATCCGCCCCGCCGCCCATCGCGAACGAACTTTCGACGCCGGCATAGACGCTGACATCGACCCCGCCGCCGCGATTGCGCAGCACGACGTCGGGCGTCCGCGCGCGGGCGACGTTAACCGAGAACGCCTCGGCATGCGCCGAAGCATGCGATTCCGAACACGCGGTGCAAGACGGCGGCGGTTCGCAATGGCAAGGCGGCGGCGGAGGCGGTTGGCATTGATCGCAAGCGTGCGCCGCCGTCGGCAGCAGCACGAAGCCCAACACCGCAATGCCGAAGGCGATGGCCGCCAAAATGTATCGGATCGGAACGCTCACGCGCCGCGCCTCCTCTGGTTCCCTCCTGGCGCTGCAAATCCGCGGCCAAGCTTCGCGTCAGGCGGGAAAGCCTGCCATCCCCGCACGGATTTCGCTTTCCGCGAGCGGGCCCGGCCCTTGCGTCGAAGGCGGCGATATTGGGGACGGTTCAGCACATTCATGATTGGCGAAGAGACTTTTCATCCCGATACGCGGGCCCTGCTCGCGTACGGTCGCGCCCTGGCGGGCGCCGGCGCAGCTCCGAAGAAGGGCGGCGCCGACCAGGTGCTGGAACGCCTCTTCGTGATCGAACGGACGGTCGACGGACGCTGGCCAGTGCGCACGTTTGGCCAAGAGCTTATCGCCATTTTCGGGCGCGACCTGAAGGAGCACGACTTCGCGCGCTTCTGGCTCGAGCCCGATCTCAAGCTGATGACGGCGCTGGTCGATGCTTCGTCCGCGGCGGGCGAGCCGGCGATCGCGCGCATCACCGCCGAGACGGCGAACGGCCGCCACCTCGGCGCTGAAATCCTGATCACGCCGCTTCGCGTCGAACCAAGCTTCGGCGATCGCTTCCTATGCTTGTTTCAATCGCTGGGCGGCGAAGCGTTCCTCGAAGGCCGGCCGATCACGCGCCTCAAGCTCGGTTCGCTGCATCCGCCGGAAGCGAAAGAGCGCAAAGGCATGCGCCTCGTCGTGGTCAACGATTAGGCGGGCCGCGCTCAGAGCTCTTGAACATCACGCGGCTTCACGGCGGCGACGCTGCGTACGCGGCGCCCGTAAAAGACCGGGAGTGCGCCTTGAATCGCCCAACCGCGCCATTCCACGTGCGGCGCGCCGCCTCCATGCATGGGGCGGCGGCTGTTGGTGGCGCACGGCGCCCACCAATGCTGAATGACGCTGGCGGCGACGATCAAAGCCGGGACAGCGACGACAGCGCCGGCGACGCCCCAAATCCAGCCGCCGAACACGACCGCCAAGCACACCGAAAGCGGATTGAGCACAACGCGGCGCGCCACGAACCAGGGCGTCACGAACTGCCCTTCGATCAGGTTCAAGACCCACAGCACCGCGGCGGGCGTGATCGCAAGCCAAACCGATTGATAGACCATGGCGCCGGCGAACAGTGCGGCGAGATGCACCACCAGCGGCCCGACGAACGGCACGTAATTGCAGAGCGTCACCGCCGCGCCCCACAGCAAAGGATTGGGAAAACCGAGCAGATAGAGCGCCGCCGCCGATACCACGCCCAAGCCCACGCTGGTGCAGGAGATCGCCAGCAGGTACGTCGAAATGCGCGTCTTGATGTCGTTGAACATCGTCACCAAACGCTTCTTGGTCGTATGCGTCTTCGCCATCGCAACGACGATCGTCTTCATCCGCCGCCGCTGCGACAGCAGGAAAAACATCAGGATGAACACTGCCGCGCCCTGCGCGGCGATGCGGGCGATGCTGCTTAGAGCCAATTCCAGCGGCGTCGCTTCCTGGATCACCACAGGATGCGTCGACGGCGTCGCGCCCACCGTTTGCGTCGCGGTTTGAATGGCGTTGGAGGCGTGCTGCAATTGCAGCATGGTCGTGCGGAAGCCGGCGATCTTCTCGTGCAGCGCAGCGAGGCTTTGCGGCAATTGCTCGGAAAGCAGCGTCACTTCAGGGATCACCAGCCAGATAAAGCCGCCGATCGAAGCGAGAACGAAGAACGTCACCAGGGCCGCCGAAGCGAAGGAGGAGCAGCCGCGCTTTTCCAGAAAGCGCGCGATCGGCGATGTCATCACCGCCAGCAGGAAGGCGACCGCGATCGGCACCAGGAACTCGCGCGCCGCATACGCGGTAAAGCCGAGCGACAACAGCGTCACCACGGCCATACAGAACGCGATCAGCTTGAGAGCCGTGAGCGTGAAGCCTGTCCCCGTGGGCGCCGCAACGGACACCCGGACAGCAGCATTGGCAGAATCGTGCGCGGCCATAGCCCCTTCCGCGCACTTAACGAATGCTGCGGAACCTTGTTCCTGATTTGGCCGCTTTCCCGCCCTCCTCGTTACACAGCCGTCGCGCGCTCGTCCTCGGCGATCGGCGCATCCTGTTGCGGCAGCAGCTGCCGGCCGCGGATCACGTCGGAGATTTTCTCCGCGATCATAATCGTCGGGGCGTTGGTGTTGCCGCCGATCAGCGTCGGCATCACGGATGCGTCGACGACGCGCAGGCCCTCGACCCCGCGGACTTTAAGCTGGCCATCGACCGGCGCCTTATCGTCCGCGCCCATCCGGCAAGTGCCGACCGGGTGATAGATCGTTTCGGCGGTCTTGCGCACCCAGGCGTCGATCTCGGCGTCGGTGCGCACCTCCGCGCCCGGCCGCATCTCCGCGCCGCGATACATTTTGAAGGCGTCCTGGGCGACGATCTGACGGCAGATGCGCACGGCGTCGCGCAGCGTGTGGCGATCGTTCTCAGCCGAGAGATAGCGCGGATCGATCAGCGGGTTCGCGAACGGATCGCGCGAAGCGAGGCGGACATCGCCACGGCTCTCGGGCCGCAGCTGACACGCATGAATGGTGAAGCCGTCGCGATCGGGCTTCACCTTACCGTGCTCGATCATCACCGCGGCCACGAAATGGAGCTGAATATCGGGACGATCGAGTTCGCCGCGCGTCTTCAGAAACGCGCCGGAATGCAGCCAGTTGGACGTGCCCGCGCCAGTGCCGCGGCTCATATATTCGAGCCCGATCATCAGTTCGCGGCTGCCCTTCGTCACCGAAAAAGCGGTGATCGGCTTGGTGCATTCGTAAATCACGCTGACGTCGAGATGGTCTTGCAGGTTCTGGCCGACCTGCGGAGAATCCACTTCGACCGGAATGCCGAGCTTGCCAAGCTGATCGGCGGGGCCGATCCCCGACAGCATCAGCAATTGCGGCGTCTGAAACGCGCCGCCGCACACCAGCACTTCGCGCGTCGCATGCACGGTGCGCACGGGCTTGCCGGGACCCGCCGAAAATTCGACGCCGGTCGCCTTGCCGCGCTCGATGACGATGCGGCCCGCATAAGCCTTCGAGATGACCGTCAGGTTTTCGCGCACGCCCGCGATCGGCGCGAGATACGCCGCGGCCGCGCTCCAGCGCTGACCGTTCTTGATGGTCAGATGATAGGGGCCGACGCCTTCTTGTTGGCGCCCGTTGAAGTCGCGTGTGACCGGGAAGCCCGCCTGTGCGCCGGCTTGGATGAAGGCTTTGTAGAGCGGATTGCCCGGCGCGCCGCGCGACACCCAAAGCGGTCCGCCCTCGCCGTTCCAGGCGTCCGCGCCGTCTTCGGCATGCTGCGAGCGTTTGAAATAGGGGAGCACGTCGGCATAGCCCCAGCCCGTCAGGCCGGTCTGGCGCCACTGGTCATAGTCGCGCGCATGGCCGCGCACATAAATCATGCCGTTAATGGCTGACGATCCGCCCCAACCGCGTCCGCGCGGCTGGTACAGCCGGCGCCCGTCGAGGTTCGCCTGCGGCGTCGTCTCGAAACCCCAATTGAACTGGCTTTTGTCGCGGATGAGCCGCCCAACGCCGGCCGGCATGCGCACGAGCACGGACGCGTTCTTACCGCCGGCCTCCAACACCGCCACCTTGACGCTGGGGTCCTCGCTCAGCCGGTTGGCCAGCACGCAGCCGGCGCTGCCCGCGCCGACAATGACGTAATCATAGCGTTCGCCGCCTTCGGCCTCGGCCAAGTCCTTCTCCCTTTTTGCGCGAGCTTGCGCCCTGCCGATGGCCGGAAGCAAGTGGCTGACGCCCCGTCACGTAAACAAAGTGTTTACGGTGAACAGCGCATTGATCGTGCTCATGACGTCTTCTTCCGGTTTCGCAAGCGCGGCGCAGCGTCTGAGTTCGACGCGCGCCAGCGGGCGCGAGCGGCGCAGGTTCTATCGCGCGCCGATCGTGGTTGGCGGACGCATGCTCGATCCGCTTGGACGCGAACATGATTGCCGCACGGCGGATCTCTCTCCCGGCGATGCGCGCTTGGCCGCGCCCATCGCTCTCGAGATTGGACAGCGCGTTGTGCTTTATCTGGAAGGCTTCGGCCGTATCGCCGGGCATGTCGCGCGGCGCTGCACTGAGACTGAGTTCGCCATCATCTTCGACATCAGCGTACACAAGCGCGAGAAGCTCGCTGAAGCGCTGACCTGGATGATGAACAAGCCGGTTCTTGGCCTTGAAGACGAGGCGCCCAAGCGCACGCTGCGCGATGGCCTGCATTATGCCCGCCTCGAAACCGAGGATGGCGAGGTGATTGACGGCGAAGTGCTAGACTTTTCCTTGGCCGGCATGACCATCCGCTCGCCTAACCCTCCGCCGCCATTGGGCGCCTGGGTCCGCGTCGGCGGCGCCTATGGACGGGTCGCGCGACGCATCGACGGCGGTTTTGCGGTCGATTTCGAGCCGCGTGGCCGGCAGTAACCGTGGCGTTAATCAATCTCAAAGGTTGTGTTCACTAGAGAACACTAAAGCGGCAGGCGATCGCCGGCATGGCGATTGCACGCCTGACAATTCGTCAGTGGCGCGAACCGCGCCCTGTCCCGAATTGGAGCCTTGTGTGTCGTGAGCGAGCTTGCAGCACCCGCGGAAACATCCGCCCGAGCCCAGTGGTGGGTCCAGGTGCGCGGCCACGCGTACGGCCCTTACACGCTCGATCAGATGACGCGTTTCGTGGAGGAAGGCCGCGTGCGGCCGGCGACGCGGATTTCCGATCAGCCGTCAAAAGGCTGGATCGAGGCCCGGCGCGTCGACGCCCTCATGGCGCCGCTGCGGGCCGCATCTGGACACGAGGACGCGCAGGCCATCGATGTGGCCAATGTGTTCGTACACGCCGAAATCATCACCGGCGCCTGGGGCGCGTTCATGGCCGCGCTCGAAAGCATGGGGCCGATCTGCGAACTGACGCCCGGCCTCTGGCTGCTGCGCACGCGGCTCAGCGTCGGCGTCGTGCGCAACACGCTGTCGCAAACGCTGGAGAAAGGCGATCGCTTCGTCGTCGTCGATGCGACCCGCGACCGGCTGGCCTGGTTCAATCTCGGCCCCGGCATTGACGTCGCCATCGGCCATGTTTGGAACGCGCCGCTGAAGGCGGAGAAGCGGTAACGGCCTCATCCGCCACGGGTCGCGGACGGCTTCATGTCCCGCACGTAACGCTTCCAGTTCTGCACGTAATGATCGGCCGAGTAGGCGAAGATCTGTTTCTGCGCGTCATCGAGCGCGCGGGCGACCCGCGCCGGCGAGCCGGTGATGAGATGGCCGGGCTCGAACGTCTTGTTCTCCGTCACCAAAGCATGCGCGCCGACCAGGCAATGTTCGCCGATGCGCGCATGATTGAGCACGGTCGCCTTGATGCCGATCAGCGCGTTATCGCCGATGCTGCAGCCATGCAGCATCACCTGGTGGCCGATGGTGACGTTGGCGCCGATGGTGAGGGGCGCGCCCATGTCGGTGTGCAGCACCGAGCCGTCCTGCACGTTGGAGTTTTCGCCGACAACGATGGGCTCGTTGTCGCCCCTGAGCACGGCGCCGAACCACACCGAAGCATTTTTCTTCAGCACCACTTTGCCGATGAGGACCGCGCCCGGCGCGACCCACCACGCTCCGTCCTCCTCGACTTCGAGATCGGCGTCGGCCAGGGCGTAAATCGGCATATGCGTTTGCTCCGTGAAGTTTTCGCGACCGCAATAGGTCGTTAACTACCTCAGCCGCACCCTATCAACATCGGATCGAAATTCCGATCCGTCCCGTCTACGAGGCGCCGTCGGGCCGCCTCTTGTGGGGGAGTGCGTGGCTCAACGGCGCCGTAAAGGTGCACATGCCCCGGGCTACTTAGGCCGCTCCGAACCATCGGCGGATTCGTTCGACTCCCAGCAATTCTTCGATCCGCCCGCCGCCGGCAATAGGCCGGCGGCTTCATCGTCCGTTCGATCCAAGAAGGAGATCGCCATGGCGAAACGCACCGCGAAGCGCAGACCCGCGCGCGTCCTCAACGTCGAGGACTATCAGCGTGAGGAACCGCGCGCCCGCAATCTCCAGGTCTTGGAGGGAGGCTATCAACCCGCCAACGACATGCGCGAACAGCGCTTTGTCAAAAACGTCCGCGCCAAAAGCAAAGGCCAGCAGGCGCTGATGGAGGCGATCGATCAGCACGCTCTGGTGCTGGCGCTCGGCCCCGCCGGCACCGGGAAAACCTATCTCGCCATCGCCAAGGCGGTTGAAGCGCTGGAAGCGGGCAAGATCGGGCGAATCGTCCTCTCGCGCCCCGCCGTGGAGGCCGGCGAAAGCCTGGGCTTCCTGCCCGGCGCGATGGAAGACAAGCTCGCGCCCTACCTGCGCCCACTCTACGACGCGCTGACCGATCGGCTTTCCGCGAAGCGGTTGAAAGCGCTGATGGCGGAAGGGCTGATCGAGATCGCGCCCGTCGGCTTCATGCGCGGGCGCACGCTGAACAACGCGTTCGTGGTGATCGACGAAGCGCAAAACTGCACCTACGGACAGATCAAGATGCTACTGACGCGGCTTGGCTGGAATTCGACCATGGTCGTCACCGGCGATCCGGCGCAGACCGATCTCCTCCCGGATCTCTCCGGGCTCGCGGCCATCGCCGACCGGCTCGACGCGCTCAAAAACGTTTCCGTAATCCGTTTGGGCGATGCTGACATTGTCCGTCATCCGTTGGTGGCCAGCATGTTGGGTGTCTTGTAGTCGAAAGACGCCCGACCGCAGTCCTCACTGGCGCTCGTGGCGACACTGGGTTCTTGGAATATCCCTTCGCTTCAAGCCCGCGCCGGGCGCGCGGGCTTCTCTTTTGTCGCATTACTGAAGTTTATACTTGACTATATGAACGGGTCGCCGTTACTGAAGTTGATACTTCACTAATGGGAGAACGGCCATGGCGGAGCCCACCACGATCCACAGCACCTTCGTCATCGAACGCAGCTTCGCGAAACCGCCGGAGCGCGTGTTCGCGGCCTTCGCCGACCCGAAGCAGAAACGCAAATGGTTCGTCGATGGCCGCGATGCGCTCGACATCATCGCCTACGATCTCGACTTCCGAGCGGGCGGCGTCGAACGCTTCGTCGTGCG
>DASZSK010000102.1:0-3003 GCA_035548735.1 Caulobacterales bacterium
CGACAAGCGCGCCATGCAATGGAAAGCCAAGCTCATGGAGCATGACATCATCACCGACGCGCGCGACGACGTGCTCCGCATCGGCCTAGGGCTCTATATCGATGCGGACGATATCGCGGCATTTTGCGAGAAGGCCGCCGCCGTACTGAAGTGAGTTACCAGGCGCCCAGCTCGACGAGCTTACGGCGCAATTCTTCCGGCAAGTCCGCGCCGCCCGCCGCGGCGCCTAAATCCGCGGGCGCGTCCTTGGCCTCAAGATAACGCCAGCCCTGAAAGGCGCGCCTCGGCTGCGGCGTCGTGCGCACCAGCTCCGGGTCGAGATAGAGCCCACAGCGTTCGCCGTGATCGTCGATCACATGGTCGATGGCGACGATGCTCTGGCGCACGCTGATCACGCCCTTGATCACCCAATAGAGCGAACCGCCCGCGAGCACGTCGTCGATGCGCTTGGGCCACATGCGCGTGCCGCAGACGGGATGCTTCTTCTGCAGCCTATGCACAGCGCCAGCATTCGCCTGCTTAGCGCGCTTCAATTGGCCGATATGCCACTCGGCCAGATCCTCAACGCTGTCGGCGCCGACGCAGAGCTTGACGATGTGAATGGTCATGGCGAACGCGTTATTTCAGCATTCGCATCAGCGCGCCAACCTCGCGCGCAGACGGATCGGCCGCGTCCGACAAGCCCGAAACGACGCCTGCCATATCCTCCGCGTTGCGATTCTGCGACAGCTTGCGCTTCGCCTCGATTCTCTCCGCCTTCACCGATACGCCGACGATGCCGCGCAACGTGGCGCGCACATAATCCTCCGGCGCGTCGTCGATCGCCCAGGGCTCTGCGCGACCCGCCTCGTGGCGATCCGTCAAATGGCGCACGACGCCTTTCAGGCGCTCGGCATCGTCGAACCATTCCACCGGGCCACTCACATGCACCGCCTCATAATTCCAGGTTGGCACGACTTTGCCGTGCTCGGCCTTCGACGGGTAAAGCGACGGCGAAACATAAACTTCGGGGCCCGGAAGGATCGCCAGCGCCTGTGTTGCGCCCTGCTTCCAGTGCGGATTACCGCGCGCGATATGCCCTTCGAGCACGCGGCGCTCGCCATCCCACAGCATCGGCAGATGCGTCGCAAACAAGCCAGCCTGTTCGCTCATCGTCACCAGCACGGCCATGCGCTTGGCTGCCAGCGAAGCGAGCAAGGCTTCCGGCTCTTTCGCGTCGAAGTGCGCAGGAACGTACATTATTCGGCCGCGACCGATGCGGCGGACGCCCCGGGCTGACGCGCCGCCCATGCCGCCTTGATCGAGGCGCTCGTCTTGCGTGACCCATCCGGGCTCCAGCCCGGCGGGCCGAACAGATAGCCCACGACTTCGCCAAAGGATTTCGCCGAAGCAACATCGCGGGCAATGCCGATCCATTCGTGCGTCGCCACGCGGAACGGATTGAACGTGCCGAGATTGGAGATGACGCCGTAGCGCGGCTTTTCGTTCGCATCTTCAGGCACGAAGGTGCCGAACAGACGGTCCCAGATAATCAGCACCCCCGCATAATTCGCATCAAGATATTTTGGATTGGTGGCGTGGTGGACGCGGTGATGCGACGGCGTGTTCATCACCCATTCGAGCGGACCCAAGCGATCGATCGTCTCGGTATGAATCCAGAATTGATAGACAAGGCTGATGGCGGAGAACATCAGCACCATGGCCGGCGGAAAGCCGATCCACACCAGCGGCAGCCAGAAGATCCACGAGAGGCTGAGCGTACCCGTCCAGGTCTGACGAAGCGCCGTGGTGAGATTATAATGCTGCGAGGTGTGGTGGATGACGTGGCTCGCCCAGAACCAGCGCCGCTCATGGGCGATGCGGTGGAACCAGTAATAGGCGAGGTCTTCGCCGAAGAAGCAAAGCGTGAGCGACCACCACGTCCAGGGAATGGTGCTGAGACGGAAGTGGTAGACGAGATAATAGCCAGCGACCGCGACGCCGCCGAGCAACAGCCCCATGATCTGATTGCCAAAACCCATCAGCAGGCTGCCGGCGGAATCGCGGGCTTCGTAGCGCCCGCGCCCGGTGACGCGGATGTAGATCATCTCGATCAGGATCAGCAGAACGAAGCCCGGGATCGCGTACGTAACGATATCCGGAATCTCGAAGGGCGGCGGCGGCGCCTCGGACGGGTTCACGTCTTCTCTCCCTGGTCGCCGGCGAGCCGAACGATCCAGTCCGGCGGCGCTGTATTCTTCAAGGCGATATGTAGAGGCGGGAAACCGAAATCGCCAAATGTCACGGTCAGCCGTTTGCGGGTGAGACGCACGTGAAGCGAACGCGCCGGCGTCAGCCGCACGCTCGTATCTTCCCCAACGACACGCGCCGTCAGCACGCGCCCATCCGCCAACCGCGCCAGACCCGCGGCGCCATTCGGCGCGGTGAACGTCGCTTCCACTTTGGCGTCGGGATCGGCTTCCCTTGCGAGACGCTCAAGCGCTGCGGCATCGATCCGCGCCGATTGGCGAAAACCTAAAAGCGCGGCGACCGCGACCATGAAAGCGACCACCGCCGCCGAGCCGCCAACCTGAACCAGAACGGGCAGCGCCATTCGCTTAACCCAACAACCCCACGCCAACGATGAACGCGATGAAGATCAAGAACGCCAGACCGCAAATGCTCAAAAGCGCCACGGTCCGCCACAGCGCCGAGAACACGCCGAGCTTATACGCTCCGCCGAGTTGAAAGAACATATGCACGGGCGGCACGCCGAACAGCAGCGCGTCCCGCACCGCGCGCGTCGGCATGAAACCCATCACGTAAGGCGTGATGAGCCCCAACACCAAGAAAAAGAGGCTCATGAACGAGAGTGAATAAAGGGAGAAGACCGCGTGATCGAACAGCGTGACGCCGCGTTTCCAAAGGAAAAGCAGCGAAATGAACGGCAGCGAAATCGGAATGAGCAGGAAGGCGAACTTATAGGCCGCCTGTTCGATCTTGTAGAAGAGCAGCTCCGGATTG
>DASZSK010000103.1:0-3714 GCA_035548735.1 Caulobacterales bacterium
GCTGGTTGTTTAAGCGTTCTTTAAGTCTCAACGGGCGTTTTTATGTCTCATTCTGGGGCAATGCCTCGCCTGGACACGTTGCGTGATGAGCACTCGCTCTCTCCTGGTCGCCGCCACCGCGCTTGCGGCCGGTTTCTCGGCGACCAACGCTGAAGCGCTCGCGCCCTATTCGATGGACGAGACGCTCGCTTCCACCGAACCGCAGACCCCGCTCGCCGAGGCCCGCTTGGCCCCGCGGGATTTCGCCCGGACGCCCGATGCGGCGTTCGAGCCAAATCCGTCGCGGCCTGACCGCCACGTGCGCCTGCAGTGCGTGCCCTTCGCGCGCCGTGAGGCTGGGATCGAAATCTATGGCAACGCCAACACTTGGTGGGCGCAGGCCAAGGATCGGTATCAGCGCGATCGTGCGCCGCACGAAGGTGCGGTCGCGGTGTTCCGCGGCTATGCCGGCGCCGAGCGCGGCCACGTCGCCGTGGTTCGTCAGATTGTCTCCGAGCGCATGATCATCGTCGATCACGCCAATTGGCTGAACGGCGGCGAGATCACCCGCGACGTTCCCGTTCGCGATGTCTCTGCGCGCGGCGATTGGAGCCAGGTGCAGGTGTGGAACGTGGTGCAGGCGCATTGGGGCGCGCGCACCTACAACGTGCAAGGTTTCATTCTGAACGCGCCGGCCAAGCGCCAGGAAGCCAGCAACGCCAACGCAGCCACCAGCTAAGGGCGTTCCAATAGACCTTATTCCGCGCTAGCCTTTTCCGTCGGGTGAGGGACCGACGGGACAAAAGGGGTGCGCGCGATGGGGAACGGCGCAACAGCGGCGGCTGGCGTTCAAACTCAGGCTAAACCGGCAGTGCGCGCGAAGCCGGCGAAGCCGACCAAGCGCGGCGGCATTCGTCTGTTCGAGATTCTGACGGACAATCCGCCGTTCAAGATTTTCATCTTGCTCTGCATCATCGTGAACTCGGCGATGCTGGGCTACGATGCGCACTTCGGCGAAGCAAACCCGCATCATGCGCTGATCGAGCAGTGGAATACGTACTTTCTCTACGTGTTCACCGCTGAACTCGTGCTCGAATTCCTGGCGCAGGGTTTCGGCCGCTACGTGCGCGACGGCTGGAATCTGTTCGACTGCGTAATCGTCTTCATCAGCTACGCGGCCGTGGTGCCCGGCATCCGGGCGATCACGGCGCTGCGGACCCTGCGCGTGCTGCGGGTGCTGCGCCTCGTCTCCAACGTGCCGCAGATGAAGCGCGTGGTGGAGGCGCTGATCGGCGCGCTGCCCGGCATTTTCGCCACCACCATGGTGCTGTGCGTCGTCTTCTATATCGGCGCGGTGATGGCCACGACCTTGTTCCGCGCCGAGGACGGCTTCCACAATCTGGGTGAGAGCGCGCTGTCGCTCTTCCAGCTCACGCAATTCGACGGCTGGGGCGATACAATCGCGCGGCTCGACGCGAAATATCCGTGGGCGTGGGCCTTTCTGATGAGCTTTACCGTGATCGCCGCGTTCGCGGTGCTGAACCTGTTTATCGGCGTCATCGTCGACGCCGTGCAGGAAACCCGCAACACGGCGATCAAGGAAGACGTGGCCGAGATCGAAAAGGACGTCTCCGAGATCGAGGAAGACGTCGAAGACATCGCCCAAGGCCAGGAAGACGCCGTCGCCGTGCAGCGGCGCATCCTGAACGAATTGACTGCGCTGCGCAGCGAGGTCGCCGCGTTGCGCGGCGCGGCCGCGCCGCCGCCAGCCGCCGGCTAAGCCTCCGGTAGGGGAAGGTGACAAGACTGTGAGCGAAGCAGCGCCGGCTGGCGCTGCGACGCAGCATGCGTCATGATAATGGCTCGCATGTCCGTCTGGTCCAACATCGTCGAGCTGGCCGCCCGGGCCTTCGATCCCGAGGCCGATCCGCCTTCGCCCAACCAGCTCTGCGCGCCGCAGCCGAATGACGTCGGGTTCACCGCCGCCGTCATCGGGCTCGCCGCCAAGATGGCCAAGGCGGACGGGGAGGCGACCGAATCCGAGCTGCGCGCCGCCGCCCAGGTGTTCCGCCCGCCGCCGGGCGAGGAGGCCGCCTTCCGCCGCGCCTTCTCGATCGCCAAGCAGACGGTCCTGGGCTTCGATTCCTACGCCCGCCAGATCGGCCGGAAATACCGCGCGCGCCCGTGCCTCTTGGAAGACGTGCTCGACGGCCTGTTCCACATCGCCCGCGCCGACGGCGCGGTGGGTGATGCGGAGATCGCCTATCTGCAGACGGTGGCGGAGCTGTTCGGCTTCTCGGAGACCGAGTTCCGCCGCATCAAGGCGACCAATCTCGGCCCCGACGCCGACGATCCCTACGCCGTGCTCGGCCTCCTGCCGGGCGCGACCATGGAGGAAGTGCGCCAAGCCTGGCGTCGGTTATCGGCTGAAAACCATCCCGACCGCATGACCCAGCGCGGCGCGCCGCCGGAATTCGTCGCCATCGCTGCGGAAAAAACCGCCGCCATTAACGCTGCTTACGCGCGAATTCGCGAGGAGCTGCTCGAATCGGCGTCATGATCGCCGCAACCCCGCCGCATTGCTTGCGCAGCCTTTGCGTCCAATATTGAGCTAGGCTTTGGAAGGAGCCGTCTCGACATGCCGACGACCATGAGTGACCAGCACCATTCGCTGTTTGGCATGGCGGTGCGCCTGCTCGGTATGACGATCCTTGGCCTTGCGGCCATGTTGGCGATCGTCTTCGCCGCCGCAGCCGCCTTGGTGATTGGTCTGATCGTCGTCGGCGCCGCCTTGGCGCTGCACATGGCGCCGCCGCGCGCGCAGGATCCGAAGCTCTTGGAAGCGCGCGTGACCCCGAACGGCTGGGTGGTGGAAGGCGCCAAGCGGCGTCGCTAATGGCGCTCGACATTCGCGACCGGCCTTCGCCGAACTATGACGCGCGCACCCGTCCGATCGATCTCGTGGTGCTGCACTATACCGGCATGCAGGACGCCGAGACGGCGATCGCGCGGCTGATCGATCCCGAACCCAAAGCCGGCCGCTATCCCGGCCCCTGGCAGACACACGACACTGACCCGAGTGCGCCGCTGCCCCGCGTCAGCGCCCATTACGTGCTCGATGAAGCGGGGGTCGCGCATCGCCTCGTCGACGAGCAGCACCGCGCCTGGCACGCCGGCGCTTCGAGTTGGGAGGGCGAGGGCGATGTGAACGCGCGCGCCATCGGCATCGAGATCGTCAACGGCGGCCACGATTTCGGTTTGCCGGATTTTCCCGACGCGCAGATCGAGGGGCTGATCTTGTTGCTGCGCGATATCCTCGCGCGTCACAAGCTCGATCCGTCGCGCGTGGTCGCGCATTCCGACATCGCGCCGGATCGCAAGCTCGATCCCGGCGAGAAATTTCCGTGGAAGCGTCTGGCCGAAGCCGGCGTCGCCATCTGGCCGGGCGCGTGCGCGACGCCGCCGACCGGGGATCCGGTCTTGTTCGCGCAGGAGCGTCTTGCAGCGCTGGGCTATGGCGTCAGAGCCAGCGGCGTGATCGACGCGCAGACGCGCACCGCGCTCGCCGCGTTTCAGCGCCGCTTCCGGCCAGCGCGCGTGGACGGCGTCGCGGACGAAGAGACGCTGGGGCTGCTGGCCGCGCTTTCGGGTTAGGTCGCTGAACCCAACCTCGTCCTTCTCCCCGGCGCCTGCTTGATTGCGCACTGGCGTCGAGTTCGTTGGCCTCTTAGGCGC
>DASZSK010000104.1:0-8240 GCA_035548735.1 Caulobacterales bacterium
AGCGTCTCCGCCGATCTCTCGCCGATCGCCAAGCGCGTCGCCGCGGGCGAATTCGACATCGTCGCCGTCGGCCGCGCCTTGCTCGCCGACCCCACCTGGGTGCGCAAGATCAAGGAGCAACGCTTCGACGACCTTGTCCCGTTCTCCAAGGAAGCCTTGGAGCGGCTGTACTAAACCGCGCTGCACAAGAAGAGTTAGGTATGCGGATCGGCATCATCGGCGCAGGCAATATCGGCGCGACGTTGGCGCGCTCTTTGACCAAGGCTGGGCACAAAGTTGCTGTCGCCAACTCCCGCGGACCCGAGAGCCTGCGCGAGATCGAAGCCTCCACGGGCGCAAGAGCCGTGACGATCGAGCAGGTCGGGAATGACGTGGACGCGCTCATTCTCTCCATCCCCCAACGCGCAGTTGCGACTTTGCAGAAGACGCTGTTTGCGCGCGCGCCGTTCATCATCGACACAAACAACTATTATCCATTTCGCGACGGCCGCATCGAAGCGCTCGACAACGGCCTCGCCGACAGCGTCTGGGTTGCGCAGCAGATCGATCGTCCGGTGGTGAAGGCGTTCAACAGCATTCAGTCCAACAGCCTCGCACATTTCGGCCGGCCAGCAGGCGCGCCCGATCGCATCGCACTGCCGATCTCCGGTGATGACCGGGAAATGCTCAAGGCGACTGCGTCAATCGTCGATGATGTAGGCTTCGACGCCGTCGAGGCCGGCGATCTCCAATCCTCCTGGCGCCAACAGCCCGGCTCGCCCGTTTATTGCACCGACCTCGGCGCCGAAGATTTGCGGCGAATGTTGCCGCTTGCGGTGCGCGCGAAATTACCCGAACTCCGTGACGCCGCGATCAACAGCTTCATGGGCCTGAGCCCGCCGCCGACGCCGGAACAGCGCCGCGAAATCTTCCGCCGCCTCTATTTGCAGAGATAAACGCGGGTCACCGGCGATAGCCCATGGCCTTGTAGGTCTCGCGCGCGATCAGCACCTTCATGATCTCATTGGTGCCCGCGCCGATCTCATGGTGTTTTCCATCGCGGTAGAAGCGCGCGGTCTTGTTGTCCTCGAGTTGGCCTGCGCCACCCCAGATCTGCACCATGTCCGACGACGCTTGCGTCAGCATCTGCGACGAAAAATATTTGAGGATCGCCGCCTCGCGCGTGACGCGCTCGCCTTTGTCGAGTGCGCGAAGCAACCGGTAAAGCATGCAGCGCGACATTTCGATCCCGGTCGCCATGTTGGCGATCTTTTCCTGGATCAATTGATAGTCGCGGATCATGACACCGAAGACTTCACGTTCGTTCGCGTAGCGCACCGCTTCATCCAGGCAGCCTTGCGCTTGCCCGATCGTGGATGCGCCGACCAATACGCGCTCGGTGTCGAGTGAATCCACCAGCATGCGGAAGCCGCCATCGACAGGGCCGAGCACGTGCTCCTTCTTCAGCCGCACATTGTCGAAAAACACCTCGCCCGTCGGTGAGGAGCGCATGCCGAGCTTGTCGAACGGCTTTCCGCTGCTGAAACCCGGCATGCCGCGCTCGACAATGAACCAGGTGCCGCCATCGAGCCGGCTGCGGCCCTCGCCGGTGCGGGCGATCACCAGAACGAAATCGGCGATCGGCGCGTTGGTGATGAAGGTCTTTTGTCCGCTCAACACGAACCCAGCGCCATCGGCCATGGCGCGCGTCGATGGATTGAGCGCGTCCGAACCGCCAGCGGGCTCGGTGATCGCCATCGCACCGATCTTTTCACCCGCCAGGACCGGTCGCAGATACTTCTCTTTCTGCGCCGGCGTGCCGTGCAACATCAGCGCTCGCCCAAACAGCACGACGTCGGCGAACAAGACGAGGTCAAGCCCGGCGCAAACGCGCGCGGTCTCTTCGCTGACGATCGCGCGCGTGGCGTAGGAGCCGCCGCTTCCGCCGTCATCTTCGCTGAAGAACGTGCCCAAGAAACCCAGCTCCGCGAGCCGCTTGAACAGACTACGCGGCGGTTCGCCATTGGCTTCCATCTGCGGAACCAGCGGCTCCACTTCCTGCAGCATGAAGCGGCGAACGCTTTCCTGCAGGCTGCGCTCTTCGTCGGTGAGAAGTTCGGTCATCTAGGAGGCCTGGCCTTCGGCGTCCCAGCCGAGTTGGAAAAGCTTTACGAGCCGCTTGCGATTCTTTTCGTCCATCTTTTCGAACATGCCGACGCGGCTGATCACAGGCACGTTGAACGCCCTCGTGAGATCGACGCGCAGTTCCGCGAACTTCAGCCCGACCGAGATCGTGTCGAGGATCGGCACGCCCATTTCCGGCACTTCAGCCAAACCTGTGTTGGACGCCATGACACTCAGCCCGGCGCTGCCGAGCACGATCACATTGGCGCCGCGCGCAACAAGCTTTTTTGCGGCGCGGACCATCGCCTCGCGCACCGGAGTCGGGTTCGCAAAGCCCTCGGTGAATGCGACTGGCGAGGGAATGTCGATGCTTTCAACGCCGGCGAGCCGCGAAGAAAGCCCCGCTGTGTCCGCCATCGTCTCGCAATATTCGGCCCAAGAGGGATCCAGCGCCGTCACGATGCCGATCTTGCGTCCATATTGCGCGCCGAGATGCAGCGCCGCCTCCATCGGACCGACCATTGGAATATCCAAGAGCGTACGCGCCTCCGTGACGCCCGGATCACCTGAACAGGCGACCAGCACGGCGTCGCATCCCTCCGCCTGGGCCTCCACGGCCCGCTGCACGACGTCGACCTTGTTGAGGAGGATCGGAAACGCCAGCACGGTGTCTGACGCGCGCCGCAAATGTGCGACGTACTTGTGAACCAGCTCCGTATCCTTGCGCTTCACGCGATCGAGATTTTTCGAGATGAGCCCCGTATAGTCACGCGAGAGTTCCTCGCAATTGACGTGGATGACGCAGATTTTCATGACGCTCCCCGAGGCCCCCGCTATTTCCCTTGAAACTCGGCTGGCCGCTTAGCGACAAAAGCCGCGACGCCTTCCTTCACGTCCTCAGAGCGAAACAACTCGCCCAGCAGGCGCGCCTCAAGACGCAACGCTTCCGACAGATTGAGTTCGAGCCCGACATTGACCGCGCGCTTGGCTGCGGCGACCGCGAGCGGCGCGTTCTTGGCGATGCGCTGCGCCAGCGCCATCGCCTCGTTGAGCGCGTCGCCACTGCGCGCGACCACGTCCACGAGACCGATGCGAAGCGCCTCCGTGGCCGAGATGCGTTCGCCCGTGAACAACAATTTCTTGGCGGTCCCGATCGGCACAAGCCGCGGAAGGTTTTGCGTGCCGCCGGCGCCCGGAATGACGCCCAGCGTCACCTCCGGCTGGCCGAACACGGCGTCCTCGGCGGCGACACGAATGTCGCACGCCATCATCAGCTCGCAGCCGCCGCCGAGCGCGGCGCCATGGATCGCCGCGATCACCGGCGCATGGAAGTGCAGTATGATCTCCTGACAGATTTGGATGCGGCGCGCGTACCGTTCGGCGGACGTCTCATCCAGCGTCTGGAAGAAGCGGATGTCGCCGCCGGCCATGAAGTAGCGACCGGCGCCCGTCAGCACGACAGCGCGCGGGCGCGGATTGCAACGCTCCAGCGCGTCGAACGCCGCAATCAGCGCTTCCGCCACATCAGGGTGGAAGGCGTTCACGGGCGGGTTGTCGATGGTCACCACGCAGACGTCTCCCTCCGTCCGCGTGCTCACCAAGTCCGACACGAAACCCTCCCAATTGCCTGCGCCCACTGGCAACCAACCGCTCGTTAGATTATTGCTTTCTGCGGCGTCGTCAACGCCGCGATCTGAGGAGGGACAGTTCATGCGCCACAGCTTGATTATCGGCGGCGCCGGCGGCATCGGATCCGCCGTTTGCGAAGCGCTGGCGGAGGCCGGCCATCGCGTCACCATCGCCGATCGCAATGGCGAAGCGGCCGTGTCGGTCGCGGCCGCACTTGTCGCAAAAGGACTCATCGCGCACGGCGAAGCTTGCGACGCCACCTCAGGAACCGCGATCGAAGAGTTGGGCGCGCGCATCGAACGAGAGCATGGGCCGATCGACATCCTGGTGCCGATGGCTGGCGTCATCCGCAACGATTTGCTCGTCAAAGTGAAAGACGACGACTTCGACCTCGTGCTCGCCACGCATCTGAAAAGCACGCTGTATGCACTGCGCACGTTCCTTCCAGGCATGCGCGCGCGAGGCTATGGCCGCGTGGTGACGATGAGTTCGCTGGCGGGACGCGGCTCGATCGCAGGCGCGAGCTACGCCGCGGCCAAATCCGGCATCGAGGGGCTGACGCGCACCGCGGCCATTGAAATGGCGCGCTATGGCGTCACCGTGAATTGCGTGGCGCCGGCGCTGATCGACGCCGGCATGTTCCGCACCGTACCCAAGGAGTACCAGGACAAGGGCGTACAAGCCATTCCAATGCGCCGCGCCGGCGAACCGCGCGAGGTCGCGGCCTGCGTCCGCTTCCTTGCGTCCGAAGAGGCGAGCTACATCACCGGCCAAATCATCACCGTGTGCGGCGGCTTGAGCCTCGGTCCACTCTGATCTTCAGCCTGCCTGCTCTTCATACTCCATTTTCGGAACCCGCGCTTTCGGATCGGGAAGTTTCTCGCCGTCCGCTAGAAACTTGCGAAGACGCGCCGCCAGCTCCTCATTGGATTCAAGATGATTGGCCATCAACGCCTGGAGCAGGCGAATGGTCGTGAGCAGGTGACCGATCCAGCCCGTGAACTCCACCGCGCCGCGGAGCCCGAATTTCTTCTCCACATACGCCCAGTCTGAGGCGTCGAGCGCGCCATCCGCCAGACGGCGGATATATTGCGCGAGCTTCCGCTCATCGTCGGTGAGATCCGCTTCGCGATGCTCAAGCACTGCGAAAATCGCTTCCGGCCGCACGCCGACGGCGATGCCATCGAGGATGTGCCCCCACATATTGAATTCGAGATATTCGCCCAGCACGATGTCGACCCACTCGCGATCGGCGTGCGAATAACTGTTCGGGTATTCACCGCGGGTCCGATAATAGACGCCCAATTCACTAAGGTGATCGGCGATCAGCGGCGCATTGAGCAGCACGCCGAAATACGGCCCCGCCTCTTCACCCTTGGCGCGCACCGGATAGCCGGGCGTGCCCTTCGTGTAGCCGTAAAACGTTTGCCGGCCGACGACGCGGTCATAGGCCTTCAACTCGTCGGGCCGCACGGTTTTGCGATCCGGCTGTTTCTGCAACTCCTTCGGCACTGGCATGAGAGCCTCCCTCTACGCGCGCGCCGCGACCGGCTCGCCGCTGCTTATCGTCGTGTTGCGTCCCGCCATGTTGTGCGCGGCGATCCAGCCAAACGTCATCGCTGGCCCGATCGTCGCGCCCGGCCCGGCGTAGCTGTGCCCCATCACCGACGCGCTGCTGTTGCCGGCGGCGTAGAGCCCGGGGATCACCCGCCCCTGCTCGTCCAGCACTTGTGCATTCTCGTTGGTGACGAGGCCACCCTTCGTACCGAGATCGCCCAGCACCATGCGGAAAGCGTAGAAGGGCGGCCTGTTCACCTCGCGGAGGTTCGGGTTCTTCTGGCGGTGATCGCCGTAGAAGTTGTCGTACGAGCTTTCGCCGCGATGGAAATCATCGTCGACGCCTTTGGCCGCGAATGCGTTGAAACGCGCGTGCGTGGCGGCAAGCGCATCCGGCGGCACGCCGATCTTGCGCGCCAGCTCTTCGATCGAATCGGCCACGGCCACCGTGCCGTTGTCGAGCCAGGCTTGCGGCATCGGCATGCCCGGCACGTGGCTGGCGATCATATTATGAGTCCAAGCCTCCTGATCCAGGATCATCCAGAACTTGGTGTGATCGACGCCGCGCGCCTGCCCTTCCAGAACGGCGTGACCGAAATCCGTATACGGACCGGACTCGTTCACGAAGCGCTTGCCTTCGACATTGACGATGTACTGGTTCGGCGCCTGGCGCTCCATAACGGTAGGGCGCGCGGAACCGGGCGTGTCGATCGCCGGCATCCACCAGGCGTCGTCCATCAGATCAATCTTCGCGCCAATCGCGGCGCCGGCCATGATCCCGTCGCCGGTGTTGCCGGGAGACCCATGACTGTGGCCGACGCCGCCCAAGAGCGGCTGATACTTCTTACGCAAATCTTCGCTGAACTCGAAGCCGCCGGCGGCGATCATCACGCCACGCCGCGCGCGGATGCGAACTGGCTTACCCTCACGCTCCGCGTTGACGCCGACGACGACGCCATTCTCAACGATGAGCGATTTCATCGGCGTCTTCAGCCAGAGCGGCACGCCCGCATCGCGGAGCGCCAGGCGCAAGCGCGCCACAAGCGAGCGCCCGGACGTGATCATCTCGGCGCCGGTGAGATGGGCATGCACTTTGCGCCATCCCATCTTCATCATCATTTTGTAGCGCCTGAGCGAAGCGCCCCAGCGCACGCGGATGACGTCGCTCACTTCCGCGCTCGTCATCCAAACGCCTTTCGGCGCGCCGGCCATCAGCGCGCTCGGGCGCAGACCTTTGCCTTCCTGCTTCAGCGTCCGCAGATCGAGCGGATTCGGCCAGATGCCGCGCCCAAGCGGATTGCCGCCCTTGCTGGGATGATAATCCGAATAACCCTTGCCCCAATAATAGCCATTGCGGAAATACGGCGTCTCTTCGAGCGCGGCGGCGACCTTCGCACATTCTTCAACGAAGCGCTCTTGGCGCGCCCGTTCCACTTCCGGCGCGATATTGCGCAGGTATTGCACGAGCTTTTTCGGATCGTCGCGCTGCCCGTGGCGAACCAATTCGGGGGAATTGGGCATCCACGCGCCGCCGCCCGACATGGCGCTGTTGCCGCCGTAGAATTCCGTCTTTTCAATCACCAGCGTCTGCAGGCCGCACTTCGCCGCCGTCCAAGCCGTGGTGAGCCCTGCCGAACCCGATCCGACGACGACGACATCCGTTTCATAATCCCACGTCGACATTGTTCCTCCACGGATCGATGCGTGCGCAAACGATCGCTTATGTTTTACGCGGATGTCCCGATTTCACCATCAATTGCGTCTGGACGCCGCCGTCGACCTGCAGATCGGCGCCGCTGATGAAACGCGCGTCCGGACTTGCGAGAAACGCAATCGCCGCCGCTTGATCTTCCGGCCGCGAGAAGAACCCAAGCGGATTGCGGTCCGGCGCGCCACCCGGTTCGGTTAAGCGCGGATCGAACGCGCTTGGGTCGGTTCCGCCGATGCCGGTCAGCGTCGAGCCCGGTGAAACCGTGTTCACCCTGATGCCATCCGGCCCCCAGTCGCACGCCATCTGCCGCGCCAGCATCAAGAGCGCCGCTTTGCTCGGCGAATAGACGCCCAGCGTCGGGATCGGATGATGCGCGGCGATCGACGCTGTCGCGACAATACAGCCGCGCGACGCTTTGAGATGCGGATGCGCCGCCTTCGCCAACAGCCACGTCGCCCGCGTGTTGAGATGGAAAGTCCGCTCGTATTGTTCGAGCGTGAGTTCGAGAAGAGACGCCGGCGCGATGGCGCCCGCATTGCTGATCAGAACATCCAAGCCGCCAAACCGCGCGACGGCGCGCGCAACAACGGCCTCTGGCGCGGCAGGGTCGATAAGGTCCGCCGCAATCGGTTCAACCTCGGCGCCCTCGTCGCGCAAAGCATGCGCGGCTTCGTCCAACTTTGCCGTTGAAATGTCGACGATCGCCAGCTGAGCCCCGCGACCGCTTCGCGCCTTCGTGTCCGCGTTGAGCTTATGCGCAACCGCAAGGCCAATGCCGCTTGCCGAGCCGGTTACGATCGCCCGCATCTGACCGAAAGCACCTCTCCACCGGCGCAATGAGGAGCGCCCAAAGCAAAGGCCCGCCGAACGTCGCGCGTCCGGCGGGCCTCTTTTCTTATCAGTTGAAGTTCGCGGTCACCGACACGCCCCAGGTGCGAGGCTCGTCATAGATCGCAAGGTCGAACTGAGCGGCCGTCAGGTAGAGAAGCTTGGTCTCGTCCGTCAGATTGCGGCCCCACAGCGCGAACTTGTAGCGGTCGTCCGGCGTGGTCCACGACAGCTCGCCATTGAGAATGGTGTAAGCCGGCGTGGCCAAACGATTGTCGGGCGCAACATAGTAGCCGCTGTTGTAGGCGATGCTCGCCGTCGCGCCAAACGTGCCATTGTCGGTGTGGTGGGTGTAGATGCCCGACAGATTGGCGGTCCATTCCGGCGTCCGCGTCGTGCGATTGCCCGACAC
>DASZSK010000105.1:0-4944 GCA_035548735.1 Caulobacterales bacterium
CGGCCACCTGTCTTGGCGGAGTGAAACACCTCCGCCCTGCGAGCCGAAGATAAAACGATCGCAAGGGGCGCGTGCTTTGCGCAGGCGCTGCTTCGCGGAAGCGGCGTCGAACCAAAACTCTTAGGCGCGACGCACGCGCCCCACTCCCACCTCCTCTCGGCGCCTTCACCGCAGCGGCGAAGGCGGCGCCGCACCATGCCCGGCCAAATCCAAATCCCCGCCCGGCCCGTATCACCAAACGGGCGCGGAGGATCGGGATGAAATTCGCTTTGTTTTTCGCGCTCTTGTCCGTTTTCGCGCGCCGAGCCTCGAAGCGCGCTGCAAGGCCGCGCAAGAGGGCGTATAAGAACCGGCGGCACTTGAGGGAGGAAAACATGACAAACACCGCATCGCTCTTGGCTTTGACGCTCGCGCTCGCAGCCTGCACGCCGGCGGCGACGACAACCGCCACCGCGCCAGCGGTCGACAAAGCCGCCATCGAAAGCGCGCTTCGCGCCGGCGAAACGCAGTGGAACGCCGATTGGGCCGCGCGCGACGCCGCGAAGATCGCCGCGCACTACGCATCGGATGCGGACCTGCACGTGCCGGGCATGGGCCTGATGCATGGCGCCGACGCGATCAAGACAGCGTTGCAAGGCGCACTCTCGGACCAGCATTTCACGCTGAGCTTCGCCACCGACAAGGTGGGCGTGAGCGATGGCGGTGATCTCGCTTACACCGAGGGGCACTACACGCAGTCGAGCACCAACGCGCGCACACACCACGTCGACACCGAAACCGGCAGCTACGTCACCGTCTATCAGAAGCAGGCCGACGGAAGCTGGCTCGCGGTGCAGGACATCAACGCAGCGGGGCCCACGGCGCCGGCGACGCATCCCTGACGGGGGCTTCAAGCGCGGCGCACGCGCCCTACGCTGAGCGCCGGGGGCGTGCGCCCGCGCCCGCGCGCGATCGCGCGCGTGTCGTCGCCGCCGAGTTCCGCTGGGAATTGCGCCGCCACCAGCCGGGCGCCCGCCATGCTCAGATGGTCGTGATTGAAGTAGAGCACGCCGGCTTCGTCGCCATACGCGTAACAATACGTGGCGTCGCAGAGCGCGCGCGCCGGCCGCACGGCAATGGCGTGGGTCAAGCCCGCTTCGCGCGCGATGAACGCCGTGACGCGCGCATTGGTCGTTTCGAAGCGGCCGCGCGAAATCCGGAAGGCGCGCGGATCCTGCCCGCGCTGCGTCAGCAGGCCGATCTCGCTCGGCGGATCGGCGAAAAAGATCGGCGTCGGCGCAACGATGACGACTTGCTTGCCCGATGCAGCGACCGCTTCCATGGCGCGCGCCATTCCGGCGGCGAGACGCGGCCATTGCTGCTCGCCATAGGACGTGAAATTGGCGGCGAAAATCACCGTGTCGATCCGCGTGTCGGCCTGAATACCGCGGAACGTCTCGGCGTTCTGCGCCGCACAGCGCGGCTGCACGATCGGCGAGAAGTCGAGCGCCGGCGGGCACGCCGAGCTGGTCGCGCCCACCATCGCCTGCCCGCGCCGCGCCAGGCGCTCGCCCAGCGCCGCAGCCAGCTCGGTGCCGTGTGAGTCAGACCAAAGCGCGATGTGCGGCGTGGCGCTGCGATCGCCATAGACGCACGCTTCGCTGTAGGCGCGCACGCTGGCGAGCAGATTGTGGCACTCGCCGCGCAGTGGACTGTAGGTGTCGGCGGCGGCGAGTTGCGCCTGCGCTGCAGTGTCGAAGCGCTGCGGAAAGCCGTGGCTCTTCACCGTGATCGCGGCGCAGGCGAGCCCGACGCCCATCACCAGCGCGCCGAGGCGCAGAGCCGGCCCGCCGCGTTGGCGCAGGAAAGGTTTCTCGATGAGGACATAGGAAAGTGTCGCGGCGATAAGGGCGATCCCAAGCAGCGCCGTGGTCTGCTCGAAGGTCGGCTCGCTCGCCAACATGGCGCGTCCAAGGACCAGCGCCGGCCAGTGCCAGAGATAGAGCGAATAGGAGATCGCCCCGACGCCTGTCAGCGGCGCGATGCTGATCAAGCCCCCGCCCAGAGATTGCTCGCCCGCTCCCGCAAACAACACCAGCGCCGCGCCGATGCAGGGCGTGAGCGCCGCGATCCCGGGAAACGGCGTGTACTCGCTATAGGCGACCAGCGTGTAGCCGATCAGCGCAAGCCCGATCAGCGAAACAAGGCTTCGCACCCAGCGCGGCAGCGCGCTTGGGAACGGCACGCCGGCGAGCACGGCGCCGATCAGCAATTCGTCGGCGCGAAACGGCGCCAGATAGAACGCGGCCGAAGCGTTCCGCTTCACCATCCAACCAGCGGCGGCGAACGATAGAATTATCCCCGCGGCCAAAATCACCCTTAAGCTCTTACGTGCGAACTTCACCAGGATGAACAGAACGATCGGGAACAGCAGGTAGAATTGCTCCTCCACCGCCAGCGACCAGGTATGCAGCAAGGGCCGTTGGTGCGCGTCGCTGTCGAAGTAGCCGGACATCGAAAAGAAATCGATGTTGGAGACAAACAGGATGGTGGACGCCGCGGTATGCGCGAACTCCTGCAGCGCGCGCGGCGAGAGCACGAACGCAGACACCGCCCCCGTCAGCGCGAGCATGGTGAAGAGCGCTGGAAAGAGCCGCCGCACGCGCCGCTCGTAAAAGCCAGCGAGCGTGTAACGGCCCGCCTCCATTTCCTTGAGCAGAATGCCGGCGATCAGATAGCCGGAGATGACGAAAAAAATGTCGACGCCGACAAAGCCGCCGCTCAGCAATTCGCGGTTTGCGTGATACGCGACGACGGACAGCACGGCGATCCCGCGCAGGCCCTGGATGTCCATGCGCAGCGCAGGCGCCTGCGCGACCGCACGCGTTCCCGCCACCGCCCGCGCGCCGCTCGGCGTCTCGGCCAGAATATCCCGCGACATCTCCGCCCCAATGCTTGCGGCAAGCTTAGGCAGAGCTTTCCCGAGGGCGTGCTGTTTCTCCTGATCGGCGGTGCAATACTGTCAACTCGCGCGAAAACTGCCGGATTAACCAAAGATCATCTGCAATCGCCTCGCAATTGCTCGCAATGCCCTAAGGTGCGTCCAGATCAACTCGCGCCGGCATCCCATGCACATAGGTGCGGGAGACCGAGATGAAGTTCGCCATATTCTTTGCGCTCTTGTTCGCGCTGGCGCGCTGATCAGGACGGCGCCACCAGGCGCTTCGGCCAAGCGGGAGCGAGGTCATGTGCGCTGATCGCCCGGAGCGGAGCGCCCCATGCGCCTGCGACAAGGCCGGCAAGCAAAGCGGGCGCTGGAGGCGCGCGAGAGAGCGGCGCCATGATCCAGTCCCTGAGCCACGCAATCGCGACGCTGTCGGACTGATAGGCCGGCGTAAACAAGAAGCTCGCCGCCTGATAGAGCCGGATGTGCCACAACCGCATGCACGCATAAGCGCCGAGCGCATCGGCGATGTCCGCATTCGCTTCAAGCGCGCGCGCCAGCGCCAGCGCGTCCAGCAGCGCCATGTTGGCGCCCTGCCCGAGCTGCGGGCTGGCGCAATGCCACGAATCTCCGACATGCGCGAGACCAAGCGCGCATGGACTCGCAAGCGTGCGATGCGCATAGCGCGCGAACACAAGGTCGTCATGAGTGCGAAGTTGGACGAGATAAGGTTCGGTCGCAGGCCAAAGTCCGCGCACCTCGTCTTTCCAATCATTGAGCGGCGCGGCGCGCCACGCATCGTACGCCTCACCCTTGAGACTCCAGAAGAACGCCGCCCGCATCGGCGTGTGGGCATCAAGGCGTCCGATCGGCAGCACGCCGGCCATCTTGCGCGCGCGTTCATAGCGCTGCTCCAACGTATGCGGATCGAAATCGCCGGCCCAATCGAGGCTCGCCCACAGTGCGCCGAATTGCAGCGGCGTCGCCGTCCTTCCGTTCAAGGGCGAGCGCATGCCGAGCGCGTCGATCACGAGATCGAAGCCGCCGACCTGCTCTCCATGCGCGAAAGCCAACGCGCCCGTCTCAACGCCGACGACTTCGCGTCGCGTGACGATCTCCGCGCCCGCTTCCTGCGCCGCGTTGAGCAGCAGCGAAAACAGCGCGCCGCGATGCACGGCCAGCCCGTTGGGCGCGTCACGTCCCAGCGCGGAATAGCGCACGTCGAGCACGATGCGCTGCGACGGCGCCGCACGTCCAAACAGACGATGCAGCGGCGCGCCCAGCGCGCGCATACGCGCGCCAATGCCGATTTCATCAAGCACGGCGAGCCCAACCGGCTGCAGCACGAGGCCCGACCCGATCGGCTGCGGCGCGTCGAGCTTATCGAAAACCAAGACGCGATGACCGGCGCGGCCCAGCAAGGCCGCGCAGCTCAGTCCAGCGACGCCGCATCCGGCGATCGCGATGTCCAGCCTCCTCCGCATCGTGCCGAAATGAGACACAAAAATCGGCAACTTGCGAACGGAATACTAATCACGTTGCGTCATCATGCCGCCCATGCAGGTCAATGATCAGAACGCCGCGCTGGCGCGCCGGCAGGTCGATCCGCGCGACCGCACCACCGCGGAACATCGCGCTGACGCCCCCGAAGCGCCCGACGCTCGCTCCGTGGAATTGGGCGCGGCGGCGAGCCATGCCGATCGCGCCAAACGCGATGAGCACATCGATCCGCGCGCGGTCGCTGATCGAGCACGTTCGCGCGAAAAGGGGCGGCTCGTCGATATTCGCGTCTAAGCGCGCGTCAGCGCGGCGATGAAAAAGCCGTCGCAACCCGTCGTCGCCGGCGTCAACTGAACCGCCCGCCCATGCGCGTGCGCCGGAAGCCGATCCGCGCCCTCTAGCGGCGCCGGCGCAAACTCCGCGTGCGCGTGCATGAACGTCGCAAGCGCGTCCGTATTCTCCTCGGGCAGCACCGAGCAGGTGACGTAGAGGAGGCGCCCTCCGCTCTTCACTAGGGGCGC
>DASZSK010000106.1:0-7560 GCA_035548735.1 Caulobacterales bacterium
GATCGTCGGCGACGCGGCGCGGACGGAGATCCGCCGTCACCGCATCGGCTTCGTGTATCAGTTCCACAATCTGCTTCCGGAATTCGATGCGCTCGACAATGTGGCGCTGCCGGCGCTGATCGCTGGCCGGCCACGCAGCGAGGCGCGCGCCGACGCGGAGCGGCTGCTGGATCTGATGGGTCTCGCGGCGCGTGCGCATCACCAACCGGCGCAACTTTCAGGCGGCGAGCAACAGCGCGTGGCGATCGCGCGTGCGCTGATCAACAAGCCGTTGCTGATCCTGGCGGATGAGCCCACCGGCAATCTCGATGTGGATACGCAGACGGCGGTGTTCACGGCGCTGACGGAGCTGGTGCGCAAGGAAGGTGCGGCCGCGCTGATCGCCACCCACAATCTCGAACTCACCAAGTATATGGATCGGGTTATGGCGCTGCAGCACCACAAGCTGGTGCAGCGCACCTAAAGCGCGGCTTTTACCGAAGGCGGCGCGACCCGATATAATGGGCGAATCATGCCCGCGCCCTTCATCCATCTCCGCGCCCGTTCGGCCTATTCGCTGTTGCAAAGCGCGGTCCATGTGGGTGACTTGGCGAAGCTGGCGGCGAAGCACGAAATGCCGGCCCTGGCCTTGACCGACGCGAACAATCTGTTCGGCGCGTTGGAATTCTCCGAATATTTCGCCGGCAAGGGCCTGCAGCCGATCGTTGGCTTGTCTCTGGACGTGAAAGGCGAAGGCGGCGTGGACGGCGCGCTGGCGCTACTGGCGCAGAGCGCCGAAGGCTACGCCAACCTGATGCAGCTTTCGAGCGCGGCGTTTCTGGACACGCCGTCCACGGAAGCGCCGCACGTCCCGTTGGAGCGGCTCGCCGCGCATAGCGCGGGCCTGATCGCATTGACGGGCGGCGGCGCAGGGCCGCTGACGTCGCTGCTCGAAGGGGGCCACGTTGAGCGCGCGCAGGAGTTGCTGCAGCGTTTGGCCGACACCTTCCGCAATCGGCTCTATGTCGAATTGCAACGTCATGGCGAGCGCGCCGAAGTGGAGACGGAATCGGCGCTCGTCAACTTCGCTTACGACCTCGGCCTGCCGTTGGTTGCTTCGAACGACATTCGTTTCAAGACGCGCGCGGACCACCGCGCGCATGACGCGCTTCTGTGCATCGCGGCGGGATCGTATCTTGGCGAAGAAGATCGTCCGCGTGTCACCGAGGAGCATTATTTCAAGTCGGGCGCCGAAATGGCGGCGCTGTTCGACGATCTGCCGGAGGCGATCGCCAACACCGGTGAGATTGCGCGTCGCTGCGCGTTCCGCGTGAAGAAGCGCAGCCCGATTCTACCGCAATTCGACACCAAGCGCGGCCGCGACGAACCGGCGGAATTGAAGGCGCAAGCCGAGGCCGGGCTCAAAGAGCGGCTGAAGGCGCTCGGCCCGGAACGCATGGCGGCGCCGAAAGAAGAATACGAGAAGCGGCTGGCCTACGAACTCGGCGTCATCACGCAGATGAAGTTCCCGGGCTACTTCCTCATCGTCTCGGACTTCATCAAATGGGCCAAGGCGCACGATATTCCGGTCGGCCCGGGCCGCGGTTCGGGCGCGGGGTCGGTTGTGGCGTGGGCGCTCACCATCACCGATCTCGATCCTTTGCGCTTTGGCCTCTTGTTCGAGCGCTTCCTCAATCCCGAACGCGTGTCGATGCCGGACTTCGACATCGACTTCTGTCAGGAGCGGCGCGGCGAAGTCATCGAGTACGTCAAGAACAAGTACGGCGCCGATCGCGTTGCGCAGATCATCACCTTCGGCACGCTGCAGGCCCGAGCGGTGCTCCGCGACGTGGGGCGCGTGATGCAATTGCCGTTCGGGCAAGTCGATCGGCTCGCCAAGCTGGTGCCCGCCAACCCCGCGAACCCCGTGACGCTGGCCGAAGCGATCGAGCTTGAACCAAAGTTGAAGGAAGCGCGCGAGAAGGAGCCGGAGGTTGGCGAACTCTTGGACGTCGCGCTGCAACTCGAAGGGCTTTATCGCAACGCCTCAACCCACGCCGCCGGCGTCGTTATCGGCGATCGGCCGTTGATGGAGCTGGTCGCGCTTTATCGCGATCCGCGCTCCGATATGCCGGCCACTCAGTTCAACATGAAATGGGTGGAGAGCGCGGGCCTGGTGAAGTTCGACTTCCTCGGCCTGAAGACGCTCGACGTGATCGACCGCGCCGTGAAGTTCGTAAAGCAGCGCGGGATCGAGATCGATCTTTCGCGCATACCTTATGACGACGGGCAGACCTACCAGCTCATGCAGTCCGGCATGACGTTCGGCGTGTTCCAACTCGAAGGTCAGGGTATGCGCGACACGCTGCGCAAGGTGAAGCCGACGACGCTTGACGACATCATCGCGCTCATCTCGCTTTATCGTCCGGGCCCGATGAAAAACATCGATCATTACGCATCGGTGAAGCACGGGAAGGAACAGCCGGACTATCTGCACCCGACGCTCGAACCGATCCTCAAGGAGACGTTCGGCGTCATTATCTACCAAGAGCAGGTGATGCAGATCGCGCAGGTGCTGTCGGGCTATTCGCTTGGGGAGGCCGACCTGCTGCGTCGCGCGATGGGCAAGAAGCAGCCGGCGGAAATGGCCAAGCAGAAGTCGCGTTTCATCGAGGGCGCGAAAGAGCGCGGGGTTTCAGAAAACCTAGCCTCGCACATCTTTGACTTGGTCGAAGAATTCGCGGGCTACGGCTTCAATAAGTCTCACGCCGCCGCTTACGCCGTTATCGCGTATCAAACGGCCTATCTGAAAGCGCATTATCCGGTGGAGTTCATCGCGGCTTCGATGTGTCTCGATCTCTCCAACTCCGACAAGCTTGCGAGCTTCGCGCAGGATGCGAAGCGGATGAGCGTCAAGGTGCTGCCGCCGGATCTGAATGCGTCCGAAGCGGATTTTAGCGTGCAGCCGATCGAGGATGGCTTCGCCATTCGCTATGCGCTGGGCGCGGTCCGAAATGTCGGCCTCACGGCGATGGAGTCTGTTGTGGGCGAGCGCCAGCGCGGCGGGCCGTTCAAGTCGCTGCACGATTTCGCGGAACGGATCGATTGCAAATCCGTGAACCGCAGACAGCTCGAAAATCTGGCCAAGGCGGGCGCCTTCGATGGGCTGGAGCCTGATCGGGCGCGGGCGCATGCCGCTTGCGAAGTGCTGGCTGCTTACGCGCAGCGCGTCGCCGAAGAGCGGGCCAGTTCGCAGGCGAGTTTGTTTGGCGCGGAAGAACCGAGCGCCCGGCCAGCATTCCCGAAACCGCCGTCCTGGTCGGGCCAGGATCGGCTCGACGCCGAACGCGAGAGCGTGGGCTTCTATCTCTCAGGCCATCCACTTTCCGCGTTCTTCACCGATGCCGGCGATCGCTACATGACGTTCACTGACATCCTGGAAGAAGGCGAGACGGAGCCGCGCATCTATCCCATGGCTGGCGTGGTGCGGCGCGTGCAGTACCGGCCCGCGATGAGCGGCGGTACGCTTGCATTCGTGTCGCTCTCTGACCCGACGGGCGATTACGAAGCCATGGTGATGCCGGAGAATGTCGCTGCGGCGCGCGAACGCCTGGAAGTCGGCAAGCCCGTCGTGTTTCGTGGCAAGGTGCGCTGGCGTGACGGCGATCTGAAGCTTGCGGCGGATACATTCGAGCCGGTCGAAGCGGCCGAAGCACGCACGGCGGAGGACCTTCGGATCATTCTGAAGGAAGGCGCGCCGCTCAATCTCTTGGCGGACACGCTGAAGGCGCTGCCGCCGGCTCAGCCGGGCGAAGCGCGTCCGCTTCGATTGGTGCTGAAGCTTAAAGATGGACGCGAGGTCGAACTTCGCCACAAGCTTGTGCCCGCCGGGCCGGCCGCGCGCGCGGCGATCAAGGCCGCCAAGGGCGTGGAGCGCGTGATTTAGGCGGCGTTGGCGGCGCGCGTAGCGTCGGTGTCGTGAACGACGATGTCCGGCTTGCCGTCGGCGGACAGAAGGATGGCGATCCAGCGCGTCGCCGGGAATTGCGCCAGCACGATCATCACCAGCACGGTGAGCGGCGCGGCGAGAAACACCCCGGCCAAACCCCAGATGCTGCCCCAGAAGGCCAGCGAGAGTACGACGATCAGCGTCGAAAGATTGAGCGAACCGCCGGTCATGCGCGGCTGAACGAATGTGCCGATGCCAAACTGCCAGACGTGCAATCCAACGGCGACGATGGCCGCGAAGCGCCAATCGGGAAACGCCACCAGTGCGAACAGAGTCGGCAACGCAACGGCGATGATCGAACCGATCGTCGGGATGTAGTTCAGGAAGAACATCAGGAGGCACCAGAACAGCGCGTTCGGCAGGCCGATGATGAGGAGCGTGATGTAGCTCAGGACCGCGATCACCACGCTGACGGCCGTCTGCACGAGCAGATAACGCTCGATCGACAGGCGGATCGCGGCCAACACGCCGGCCCATTGCCGGGCGTCTTCGGGGCTCGAGGCCATCAGCGGAAGCTTGCGTTGCAGCGATGCGCCCGCGGGCACCAGGAAGAGAAGGTATACGAGCACCATCGTCGCTTGCCCGGCGAGGGCGTTGACGATGCCGGCGATCTGGCCAAGCAGCGGCACAGGGCCGAAGGCGCCCAAGGCGCGGTCGACAGTCCAAATGGGCCCGCGCATGCCCAGGCGGTGCTGGAGCTCGCCGGCAAGGGCGTCCAGGCGCGCCTGAAGCGGCGCGCCGCTGGCGATGATCTCGCCGATCTGCTGGCCGAGCGCCTGGAGGATGATGATCGCATCACCCCCGACCAGTGCGATCGAGAGCAGGAGGGCGGCCCAGTAGGGCAGCGCAGGAATGCGCTTCCGCAGCCAGTCGGCGATGGCTGCGATGGCGATCCACAGCATGAGCGCCAGCGCCGCCGGCGCGAGCACGTCGCGGAGGAAATAGAGCGCCCCGCCCATCGCCACGGCGGCGACGATCCAGTTGGGGGTATTGTCCGCGACCTTGCTCATCGGTTCCAAAGCGCCCTGTTCAGGGCGCCAATGCAAGCTTTTGCTCGATTTCAGGGCTGATGGCGGCTCCGCCTTGCCTCGCGCGCCGCCTTCCCCTATATCCGCGGCCACTTCGCACGCGGGAGCGGCGGGGCGGTCTGAAAGCGGCCGTTTCCTCCATCCGGTCCAGACCAAGACAGCTTTTCTTGGCCTGGGTACTCCCGCGGCGGCAAACCGGAGAAGAATGAACCATGGCGCTGCCTGAATTCAGCATGCGTCAGCTCTTGGAAGCTGGCGCGCATTTTGGTCACCAGACCCACCGCTGGAACCCGAAGATGGATCGCTACATCTTCGGCGAGAAGTCCAACATCCACATCCTCGATCTGTCGCAGACGGTGCCGCTGTTGCACCAGGCGCTGGTGAAGGTGCGTGAAGTCGCCGCCGGCGGCGGACGCATCCTGTTCGTCGGCACCAAGCGTCAGGCGGCGGACCACATCAAATCGGCGGCTCAGCGCTGCGCCCAGTATTTCGTGAATTCGCGCTGGCTCGGCGGCACGCTGACCAATTGGCAGACGGTGTCGAAGTCGATCGCGCGGCTGCGCGAGCTGGATCAGATCGTGCAGGGCGGCGGCGTCGGCCTCACCAAGAAGGAAGTGCTGAACCTCACCCGCGAGCGCGACAAGCTCGACCGCTCGTTGGGCGGCATCGCTGCCATGGGCGGCATCCCCGACCTCATGTTCGTGATCGACACCAACAAGGAAGCGATCGCCATCAAGGAAGCCAAGAAGCTCGGCATCCCGGTGGTCGCCATCGTCGATTCGAACTGCGATCCCGACGAAGTCACTTACCCGATCCCGGGCAATGACGACGCCGCGCGCGCGATCCAGCTTTATTGCGACCTGATGGCCGACGCCGTGCTTGACGGCCTGACCGAGGGCCAGGTTCGCGGCGGCGTGGACATCGGGGCCTCGGCGCGTCCGCCGGTGGAACCGGCCGTGCGCGAAACGGCGGCGGCTGACGAAGGCGCTTCGGCTCACTAAATACGTTCGGCTCAAGGAGTACGAAAATGGCGGAAATCACCGCTGCGCTGGTCAAGGACCTGCGCGAGAAAACCGGCGCGGGCATGATGGACTGCAAGAAGGCGCTGACCGAAACCGGCGGCGAACTCGAAGCGGCGGTCGATTGGCTGCGCGCCAAGGGTTTGTCGAAGGCGGCCAAGAAGGCCGAGCGCGCCGCCGCCGAAGGCATCGTCGCCGTCGAGGTGGCGGGCAATCGCGGCGCGGTGGTCGAACTCAATTCGGAAACCGACTTCGTCGCCCGCAACGCCGACTTCCAGAAGGCGGCGCATGCGTTCGCCAAGCTGGCGCTCGACGCCGTCAATCACGACGCGCTGCTCGGCGCGGCGTTCCCTGGCGGCGGCTCGGTTTCGGAACATGTCACCAACCTGATCGCGACGATTGGCGAGAACATCATGCTCCGCCGCTCGGCCGCGCTCGCCGTCGAGCCCGGCGTTGTCGCGGCTTACGTTCACGCCAAGGTCGAGAACGCGGACAATATGGGCCGCATCGGCGTGCTGGTCGCGGTGGAATCCACCGGCGACAAGGCCGTGCTGCTCGACATCGGCAAGAAGGTCGCCATGCACATCGCCTCGGCGAACCCGCTGGCGCTGACCGAAAGCGATGTTCCCGCCGACCGCGTCGAACGCGAAAAGACCGTCCTTGCGGAACAGATCAAGGAGGACCCCAAGGCCCAGGGCAAGCCGCAGCAAGTCCTGGATAAGATGCTGGAAGGCCGCCTGCGCAAATTCTTCGAGGAATCGGTGCTGTTGAAGCAAGCCTTCGTCTTCAACCCCGATCTGACGGTCGAAGGGGCGGTGAAAGAAGCCGCCAAGGCGGCCGGCGCTCCGATCGCCATCAAGGCGTTCGTTCGCCTTGCAGTCGGCGAAGGCGTGGAAAAGAAAGCCGATGATTTCGCCGCCGAAGTGGCGGCGATGAGTGGTAAAAGCTAAGAAACGCGCGATGCCGCGGCGGGAAGCCTTTGCGCCCGCCGCGGCATCAAAGTATTGCTGGCGCAAAGCTCCGACGCCGGACGGTTTTGCATGAGCCTCGCCCCATCCACGCCTGAGCCGCAAGCGGCGCGCCGCTACAAGCGGGTCCTCTTAAAGATTTCCGGCGAAGCCCTGATGGGCGAGCAGCAATACGGCATCGACATGGCCGTGTGTCAGCGCATGGCCGAAGAGGTGGTCGAGGCGACACGGGCGGGCGCTGAGATGTGCCTCGTCATCGGCGGCGGCAACATCTTCCGCGGCATGCAAGGCGCCGCTAAGGGCATGGAGCGCGCCAGCGCGGATTACATGGGCATGCTGGCGACGGTGATGAATGCGCTGGCCATGCAAAACGCCATCGAAGCGATCGGCGGCGAAGCGCGCGTGCTTTCGGCCATCCCGATGGTGACGGTGTGCGAACCATACATCCGCCGTCGCGCCATGCGCCACATGGAGAAGGGGCGGATCGTCATCTTCGCGGCGGGCACGGGCAATCCGTTCTTCACCACCGACACCGCCGCGGCGCTGCGCGCCGCCGA
>DASZSK010000107.1:0-1598 GCA_035548735.1 Caulobacterales bacterium
ATTAAACACATTCGAGATTCAAGTTTAGAAGATGAGCGATGCCCGGCGATCGGACTGACCTCCCTGCACTGCTTCGCGTCCTAAACGGTGAGAGGGTCGATCCTCCGCCGATCTGGATTATGCGTCAGGCTGGCCGCTATCTGCCGGAGTACCGGGAGCTGCGCGGCCGGGCCAAAGGCTTCCTCGATTTTTGCTATTCCCCTGCCCTGGCGACCGAGGCGGTGCTCCAGCCGCTGCGGCGGTTTCCGCTCGATGCGGCGATCCTGTTCTCGGACATCCTGGTCGTGCCGGACGCGCTGGGGCGGGCCGTCTCCTTCGTCGATGGCGAAGGTCCGCGGCTGCGGCCGCTGATCGAGGAAGACGAATGGCGCTTCGATGATCCGACACGGGCGATCCAACGTTTGTCTCCGGTGTACGAGACGGTCGAACGCATCAAGCGCGCGCTGCCCGCCAAGACGCCGCTGATCGGCTTTTGCGGCGGTGCATGGACCGTTTCGACCTACATGCTTCAGGGCAAAGGCGGCGATAAGGACGAGGCGCGGCTGGCGGCCTACACGCGCCCGGCGGACGTCGACCGGCTGCTCGACGTGTTGGTGGAGGCGTCTGCACTACATTTGCAGGCGCAGGTGAACGCCGGCGCGGATTGCCTGCAGATTTTTGAGAGCTGGTCGGAAGGATTGCCGGAAGCGTTGTTCGAGCGGGTGATCCTGAAGCCGACGGCCGCGCTTGTGGCGCGCCTGCGGGCGCTGGGCGTCGGCGTACCGATCATTGGCTTTCCGCGCGGCGCCGGGGCGTTGTTCGGGCGCTATGCGCGTGAGACCGGCGTCGACGCCGTTGGCGTCGATACGCAAACGCCGGCTTCTTTCGCGCAGCAGGAGGCGCGCGGCCTGCCGCTTCAAGGCAATCTCGATCCGCAACTTGTCGTCGCCGGCGGACGCGCGCTGGAAGATGGCGTGGATGCCGTGCTTCGCGCGTTCCGCGGCGCGCCGCACATTTTCAATCTCGGCCACGGCATCACCCCGCAAGCCCCCCCCGACCATGTGGCGCGCCTCGTCGATCTCGTGAAAGGCGCGGCGTGACGCGCAAGACTGCGGTTATTCTGTTCAATCTGGGCGGACCGGACTCGCTTGAGTCGGTGCGGCCGTTCCTGTTCAACCTGTTCAACGACCGCGCCATCATCGATCTGCCGCAACCACTGCGAAGCGTCTTGGCGAACGTGATCTCGAGCCGGCGCAAACACGCGGCGCAACTCAACTACGCGCATATGGGCGGACGCTCGCCGATTCTTCCGGAAACGATCACGCAAGCCAAAGCGCTTGAAGCGAAGCTCGCGGCGCGCGGCGACGCGGACTACAAATGCTTCGTCGCCATGCGCTATTGGCGCCCGTTCACCGAGGACATTGCGCACCGCGTGCAAGAATGGGGCGCTGACGAGGTCGTGCTCCTGCCGCTCTATCCGCAATTCTCCACTACCACCACCGGCTCTTCGCTGACCGCTTGGCGCAAGGCATCCGCCCTCCCCGCCGCCGCCATCTGCTGTCACCCGGCCAGCGCTTCGTTCGCTCGCGCGCATGCCGACGCCATCCTCGACGCCTGGC
>DASZSK010000108.1:0-18424 GCA_035548735.1 Caulobacterales bacterium
CCGGCGATCAGCGGGTGATTGGTTTGTAGCGCGCGACCGTCGAGCCGCGCAACCGGCCGAACGCCTTGCAAAGCGTTGGTCAACGCCATGGCCTCGGCGCGCAGCAGGTCGTTCAGCGTGATGGGCGCGACATCGATATCGGTCATCTCAAGCAGGCGCGCGCGCACGGTTCCCGGTAGCGCTCCTTGATCCACCGCGGGCGTGCGCAGGCGCCCGTCGATTACCGCGAACACATTTGAATGTGAGCCGCCGGCGATTTCGCCGTATGCGTTCAACATCAAAGCTTCGTCCGCGCCTTGCGCAGCCGCTTCGGCGCGCGCGGCGATATTGTCGATATAGGAGAGCGTCTTGAACCGCGCTGACGGCGCACCGGCGTTGCGCGTGATCGTGGAGGTCGTGACGGCGGCGGCCGTTTCCCAAAGTGGGCTCCGCGCGGCGCTGACGAGAAGAAACGGCCTTGCGTCGCCGCGAAGCAAGCCACGCGGGCCGCTCCCGGCGGACCAGGTGATGCGGACGGCCGCCCGCTTCGCCGTCAGGTCGTTGCGGGCCACGACAGCGGCGGCGGTCGCTTCAAGCGCGTCGCCTGCGGGCGGCGCGGGCAAGCCGAGCGCTTCCGCGCTTGCTTGGAGTCGCTGGACGTGGCGCTCGAGACGCTGAAGGCGCTCGTCTTCCCAGAGCACTGTCTCGAACAATCCATCGCCCAATAGCAGGCCGCGATCGGTCGCGCCGACGGCCGGTGCGCCGTCGTCGATCCAATCGCCGTCGCACCATGCGATCATGCGCAGTCGCCTTGAATGGCGTGAAGCAGGCGCAGCGCCTTCGTCTCTGTCTCCATGGCCTCGGCTTCCGGATCGGAATCACTGGTGATGCCGCCGCCAACCCGGAAGGACACATCCCAGCGCTCGCTGCGTTGCCGGCAGATCGCCGTGCGGATCAACACGTTCGAATCCATCGCTCCGTCTGCGCCGAACCAGGCGATTGAGCCGTAAAACGCCTCACGCGGCGCGCGCTCGACCTCATCGATCACCTGCATGGCCTTGATCTTCGGCGCGCCGGTGATCGAGCCGGCCGGAAAGATCGCCGCCATCAGATCGAACGCGGTCAAGCCGGGCTTCAGCTCGCCTTCGATGGTGGAGACGAGATGATGCACGTTGGAATAGCTCTCGATCTTGAAGAGGTCAGGCGTGCGCACCGAGCCCGGTTTGCAGGCGCGCGAGATGTCGTTGCGCATCAGATCGACGATCATCAGATTTTCGGCGCGATCCTTCTCGCTCTGCGTCAGCTCAGCGGCCAGTTCGGCGTCTTCGCGCGCACTCCCGCCCCGCGGACGCGTGCCCTTGATCGGGCTGGTGCGCACGGCCCGCGTCGGCGTCACTTGCGCCAGACGCTCGGGCGAGTTGGAGACGATCGCCGTGTCGCTGAGCCGCATATAGGCGCAGAAGGGCGCGGGGCTCTCGCGGCAAAGCCGCACGAACACCGCATACGGATGGTCATCGGCGCCAAGCGCGCCCGCGAACAAGCGCGAAATGTTGGCCTGAAACAGATCGCCCGCGCGGATGCGCTCGACCAACCGGCGCACATGCGCTTGATAGCGAGACGCCGGCTCGGTTGCGTCGACGCCGCCGCTGGCGCGCGGCGGTTCGTAGGGCGCGGCCCCAAGCTGTTCGGACAGCCGCCGCGCTTTGCGCGCATCGCTGGAGAAGATCATCGCTTCGCGTTTCTCGTGATCGAACGCGGCGACGCAATCGTAAAGTCCGAACGCCGCGCGCGGCAGCGTCGCGGCTTGCGCCTGCGGCATCGCGCCGTCGAGCATCGCGCCAAACTCGTAGCCGAAGAAGCCGGCCCAGCCGCCGCGAAACGGCGCTTCGCCATCGGCAACGGCGACGCGCGCGAGCCGGCGCTGCATCCCCGCCAGCATCGCGCCCCCATCGCCGCCCGCTTCGATCACCTCGATCGGATCGGCGAGGAGATAGCTCCAGCGCGCAGTCGGCTGTTCGCCGCTTCCATGCAAGAGCATGCTCATCGACTGATCGCACAAGGGTGCGAGGGCGATTAGCGGATCGCGATACGGAATGGAAAGCGCGACCATGGCGCTCGCGCTATTCGATCCGCTTCAACACGTCGCGCACCTTGTCGACGATCTGATCGATATGGCTCTTCTCGACGATCAGCGGCGGCGAAAAGGCGATGATGTCGCCGGTGACCCGGATCAGCAGCCCTTCATCGAAGCAGGTGTTGAAGGCTTCGAGCGCGCGCTTGGTCGGCGCGCCCGGCCGCGGTTCGAGTTCAACGCCGCCGATCAGGCCGATATTGCGGATGTCGATCACGTGGCGCGCGTCGCGCAGCGAGTGCACCGCCTCCTGCCAATAGGGCGCAAGCTCGGCCGCGCGTTCGAACAGGGCTTCTTCCTTATACGTCTCCAGCGTGGCGATGCCGGCGGCGCAGGCGAGCGGATGGCCGGTCGTCGTGTAGCCGTGGAAAAGCTCGATCGGCGTATCCGCGTTGGCGAGCATGGTGTCGTAAATCTCGCGCTTCACCGCGACCGCGCCCATCGGCACCGAGGCGTTGGTGATGCCCTTGGCCATCGTCATGATGTCGGGCTTGATGTTGAAATAGTGCGAGCCGAACGGCGCGCCCATGCGCCCGAAGCCGGTGATCACTTCATCGAAGATGAGCAGGATGTCGTGCTTGTCGCAGATCGCGCGCAGGCGTTCGAGATAACCCTTCGGCGGGACGAGCACGCCCGTCGAGCCCGCAACGGGCTCGACGATCACGGCGGCGATGGTTGAAGCATCGTGCAGCGCAACGATGCGTTCGAGCGCGTCCGCCAGTTCAACGCCATGCTCGGGCTGCCCCTTCGAGAAGGCGTTGCGGGCGATGTCGTGCGTGTGCGGCAAGTGATCGACGCCGACCACCATCGGCCCATAAGTCATGCGGTTGCGTGGGATGCCGCCCACCGAGATGCCGCCGAAATTCACGCCGTGATAGGCGCGCTCACGGCCGATTAGCCGATACTTGCCCGGCTTGCCGCGCGCTCTCTGGTAGGCGAGCGCGATCTTCAGCGCCGTGTCGACCGATTCCGAGCCGGAATTGGTGAAGGCGATGCGGTCGATGCCTTCCGGCAGGATGTCCGCCAGCCGGTTGGCGAATTCGAACACCAGCGGATGGCCGAGATTGAAGGAGAGGCCGAAGTCCAGCTCCGCCGCGGCGCGCTGGATCGCCTGCACGATGCGTGGGCGGGCGTGACCGGCGTTGCAGCACCAGAGGCCCGAGGTCGCGTCCAGAATGGCGCGGCCATCCTGCGTATAATAGTGCATGCCTTCCGCGCGCGAAACCATGCGCGGATGCGCCTTGAACGCCTTGTTCGGCGTAAACGGCATCCAGAAAGCGTCGAGGGAATTGGCGGTGCTCATGGGCGCGCATTGTGGCCGCGCGCCCATGGCCTCGGCAAGCGTATGCTAGTGCGCTTCAGCCTTGCGGATATGGTCGGCGATTTCGTCCAGGAGCTTCAGGCGCTTGCGCTCCAAATCGTGGCGGACGCCGTCCTCGGCGGCAAGAATGCCCCCTTGGATGTGCTGAATCTGCGTCCACAGCGCATGGTTCTGCTCCATGAGTTCGCGGAAGCGCGCGCTGGATTGCTTGAGCGCGTGGATGGTTCTGCCGTGTCCCGCGAATTCCTCGGCCAGCGCCTGGTCGAGATGTTCTACGCTTTCGCTCATGTCCGCTCCTCGAAACTTCGCGCTTTTGTGACGCCGCGGGTGACGCAGCGCCTTGATCCGCCTCAAGCCGCGACGGGGGCTAGCCTTTTTCCCGGCGCGGCGGGAAAAGGAGGCATGAGCTTGGAAGCCAACCTCGAACGCGTCGCCGCTTTGAAGCCGCCGGGCAAGGCGGTGATCGACGGCAAGCGCGTCACTGCGCAATCGGGCGAAACCTTCACCAACCTGTCGCCGCGGGATGGCACGCGCATCAACGACGTCGCCTCGTGCGGCGCAGCCGATATCGACGCCGCGGTGAAGGCGGCGCGCGCGGCGTTCGAGGATGGGCGCTGGCGGAGCCAGGGCCCGCGCGCGATGAAGAAGGCGATGTATCGCCTCGCCGAACTGATGGAGCGCGACTTCGAAGAACTCGCGCTCCTGGAATCGCTCGACATGGGCAAGCCGATCCGCGACGCGCGCGGTTTCGATATCAACGCCGCGATCGGTTCGATCCGCTGGTACGCGGAGGCGCTGGATAAGGTCTATGGCGAGGTTGGCGCTTCGCCGCCGGAGCGCCTCTCCTTCGTGGTGCGCGAGCCGCTCGGCGTCGTCGGCGCCATCGTGCCCTGGAATTTCCCGCTGCACATGGCGTGCTGGAAAGTCGGCCCGGCGCTGGCGATGGGCAATTCGATCGTGCTGAAACCGGCCGAGCAATCGCCGCTGACGGCGCTGAAACTCGGAGAACTCGCGCTCGAAGCCGGCATCCCCGACGGCGTGCTGAACGTCGTCCCGGGTTTCGGCGAAACCGCCGGTCAGGCGCTGGCGCGGCACATGGATGTCGATCTCGTCGCCTTCACCGGCTCGGGTGAAGTGGGCCGCAAGCTCATGATCTATGCGGGCGAAAGCAATCTGAAGCGGGTCGCCCTCGAACTCGGCGGCAAGAGCCCGCAAATCGTGTTCGCCGACGCCGAGGATCTCGATGCGGCCGCCGAAGCGGCGGCCTGGGGCATCTTTTTCAATCAGGGCGAAATCTGCAACGCCGCCTCGCGGCTGCTGGTGGAAGAGAGCATCAAGGACAGGTTCCTCGAAAAGGTCATCGCCGCCGCGGCGAAATACATGCCGGGCGATCCGCTTGATCCTGACAGCGTCGCCGGCGCCATCGTCAGCGAAGGGCAGATGCGCCGCGTGCTTGGCTATGTCGACAAAGCGAAGGCCGAAGGCGCGACGCTGGCGCTCGGCGGCAAGCGCGCCCGCGAGGCCAGCGGCGGCTATTATGTCGAGCCAACCGTGTTCGATCGCGTCGCCAACGGTTCGACGCTCGCGCGCGAAGAGGTGTTCGGCCCGGTGCTCGGCGTCATCAGTTTCAAGACCGAAGCCGAGGCCGTGCGCATCGCCAACGACACCATCTATGGGCTCGCCTCCGGGCTCTGGACCGCCAACGTCTCGCGCGCGCATCGGGTCTCGCGCCAGCTCCGTTCTGGCCTCGTCTGGATCAATGGCTGGGACGCCTGCGACATCACCATGCCGTTCGGCGGCATGAAGCAGTCCGGCTTTGGGCGCGACCGTTCGCTCCATGCGCTCGAGAAGTATTGCGAACTCAAAGCCATTTCGATCACATACGGGCAAGCATGAACGCGAAGATTTCCGATCCGAAGGAAGCCCAGGCGTTTCTGGACGCGCATCCGGAAATCCAGTTCGTGGAGATCATCTATACCGGCATGTCCGGGGTGCCGCGCGGCAAACGCCTGCGGCGCCACGAACTCATGCCGCTCTATGAAAACGGCCGCTTCCTGCCGACCTCGATGCTGGTCACCGACATCACCGGCCAGGATTGCGAGGGCACAGGCTTTATCTGGGAAGAGGGCGACGCCGACCGCATCGGCTGGCCGGTGGCCGGTCGGCTGACGCCGGCGCCCTGGCTCGGGCCGGACGTGGCGCAGGTTCCCGTAACCGTGCATGAACTCGATGGCTCGCCGATGGACCTCGATCCGCGCCACGCGCTGAAGCGGGTGATCGAGCGGTTCGCCGCCGACGGGCTGACGCCGGTCGTCGCGTGCGAACTCGAGTTTTTCCTGGTCGACGCCAAGCGCCCGCGCGGCGAGCCGATGAAGCTCGCGACCTGGCCGCTGGCCGGCGCCAGCCCGACGCAGCACGACCAATACTCGCTCCGCGAAATGCAGGAGGCTGCGCCGTTCCTGCGCGAGCTATGGGCGGCGGCCGATGCCTGCGGCATCCCGCTCGAAGGCGCGATCAGCGAATATGCGCCGGGCCAGCTCGAACTCACCTTGAAGCATCACGCCGACGCGCTGCGCTCGGGCGATGACGCCGTGCTTTACAAGCGCGCCGCCAAGGGCGTCGCGCTCAATCACGGCTACGAGGCCACTTTCATGGCCAAGCCCTTCATCCAGCACGCGGGCTCGGGCATGCACATGCATGTCTCGGTCAATGATGCGAAGGGCAAAAACATCTTCGCCAGCGAAGCCGCCGAAGGCGCGCCGACGCTGCGTCATGCGGTGGGCGGCATGAAGGCGCTGCTCGGGGATTCGATGGCGATCTTCGCACCGAACGCAAATTCCTATCGCCGCTTCCGCGCCAATTCTTACGCGCCGGTCGCGCCCACCTGGGGCGTGAATAACCGCACCGTGGCGTTCCGCGTACCGGCCGGTTCTGCGTCGGGGCGGCACATCGAGCACCGCGTGGCCGGCGCTGACGCGCACCCGTATCTCGCGCTCGCCGCGCTTCTTGCTGCGGTGCACCATGGGCTGACCAACAAGCTCGACCCCGGGGCCGCCGTCAGCGGCGACGGTTACGCGCACGCCGAAGAAACCGGCGAGCGTTTGCCAACCAACTGGTTTTCAGCGGTCGAGCGCTTTGAAGCCTCGGATTTGCTCAAGGACTATCTGGGCGCACGTTTCGTGCGCATGTTTGCGGCGGTGAAGCGTACGGAACAAGAACGCTTCTTCAATGTGATCACAGAGGCTGACTACGATTGGTATTTGAGGTCTACTTGAGGGCCAGCCGAGGAGGAGGGGTCATGGACGCGTCTCAGATCTTCAAGAACGTGGCGAGTCGCCGCTCATTGCTGGCGGGCACCGGCGCGGTGGCGGCGGGGCTGACCTTCGGGCTCGACGCCTGCTCCAAATCCGGCGGCGGGCGCACGCTGAATTTCTACAATTGGGACACCTATATCGGCCCGACGACGCTCGACGACTTCAAGACGGCGACCGGCGTCACCGTGAACATGAGCCTGTTCTCTACGAACGATGAATTGTTCGCCAAGTTGCGCGCCGGCAATCCCGGCTATGACGTGATCGTGCCGTCGAACGAATTTGTGACGCGCATGGCGCAAGCGCAAATGCTGATGCCGCTCGATCGCAGCAAGATTCCGAACTTCGCCAATCTGCTGCCGGAATTCCAGGACGCCGCGTTCGATCCCGGCCGCAAATATTCCATGCCCTATACGTGGCTGGTGCTCGGCATCGGCTATCGCAAATCCGCCGTCGACGGCGTGCCGGACAGCTGGAAGTGGTGTTTCGACTCCGACAAATATGCGGGCCGCCTCTCGCTGCTTTCGGAATCCGCCGACCTGATCCGCCTCTGCGCGAAATATCTCGGCCACTCGGTCAACGGCATCCCGGATTCGATGATCAGCCAGATCGAGCAGATGCTGATCCGCCAGAAGCCGCGCGTGAAGGTGTTTCACGAAGACAACGGGCAGGATCTCCTGCTGGCGCGCGATGTGGACGTCGTCATCGAATACAATGGCGACATCGCCCAGAAGATGCGCGAAGACGCCGATCTCGACTTCGTCGTGCCGAAGGAAGGCAGCCTGCTCAATTCGGACACGCTGTGCATCCCGACCGGCGCGCCGCATCCCGAGGATGCGCACGCCTTCATCAATTACCTGCTCGATGCGCAAGCGGGCGCGAAGATCACCACGGAAATCCTCTATCCGACGCCGAACGCCGCCGCGCGTGCGCTGATGCCGGACAGCTACAAGAACAATCCGGTGATTTTTCCGCCGGCCGATGTGATGGCGAAGTGCGAATATGGCGCGTTCGAAGGCGCCGAACGCGCGCAACTCTATGAGGAAGTGATCACGCGCGTGCGCGCGGCGTAAAGCACAGCGACCCTCTCCCCTTGTGCGAGAGGGTGGCGGCGGAACGCGGCCGGGTGAGGGGTGACTGCGCAGGTTTCTCTTACACCCCTCATCCGTCATCGCTCCGCGATGACACCTTCTCCCACAAGGGGAGAAGGAGACTTGAGGAGGAGACGTGGAGCAGCATTGGAAGCGCGCGAAAGAGGCGTTCGCCGTCGTGCTGACGCCGCCCGCCTTCTGGCTGCTCGTCTTCTTCCTCGCGCCGATGGCGGTGATCTGGGCCTATAGCTTCGGCACCAATCGCGGCCTCACCGAAATCGATCTCACCGGCACGTTCGCGAACTATGCGCGCGCGCTCGAGCCGCTCTATCTCGGCATCTTCCTCAAATCGGCGGTCGCCGCGGCGATCACCACGGTGCTGTGCATCATTGTCGGCTTTCCGGTGGCGCTCGCCATCACCTTCGCGCAGCCCAAGACCAAGTCGTGGCTCCTGCTGCTGATCATGCTGCCGTTCTGGACCAATCTCTTGATCCGCACGTACGCGCTGATCGCAGTGCTGCGCGAGCAAGGCTATGTGAACTTCACCTATCACTGGTTCTATGATCGCACGAACGACTTGCTCGCCATGCTGCACATGCAGCCGCTCGGGCCGTTTCATGCGCTTGACCTGCTGCATAACAATTTCGCGGTCATCTTCGGGCTCGTTTACGTGAACCTGCCCTTCATGGTGCTGCCGCTCTATTCCGCGCTCGACCGCATGGATCGTTCGCTCTTGGAAGCGAGCCTGGATCTGGGGGCGGGGCATCTGCGCACCATCTTCAACGTCGTCGTGCCGCTCGCGGCGCCCGGGATCGCCTCCGGCATCCTCATCACCTTCATCCCGGCGCTCGGCTCCTACCTGACGCCTGATCTGCTCGGCGGGCCTGACAGCCAGATGATCGCCAACGTGATCGAGCGCCAGTTCAAGCGCGCCAATGATTGGCCCTTCGGCGCTTCGCTTTCGTTTCTGCTGATGTACCTGACTTTCTTCGCCATCGCCGCGCAGGCGCTGATTTCCAAACGGACACGCTCATGAGCAAGGAGGCGCCCGTCAAGAAGTCGCCGCCGGGGCCGCTCGAATATTTCCGGCGCTGGCCGCTGCGCGCCTGGGTCGGCGCGACATTGCTCTTCCTCTATCTGCCGCTGATCACGCTGATGGCGTTCAGCTTCAACGACAGCAAAGCCAACATCGTCTGGCGCGGCTTTACGCTGCACTATTACGACAAACTGATGCATGACGATTCGCTGATCGAGGCGTTCGTCAATTCGCTCACCATCGCCTTTATCTGCACCATCGTCAGCGTCGTGCTGGGCGCGCTCGCCGCCGTCGCGCTCTGGCGCTTCCGCTTTCCGGGGAAGACCGTGTTCGAAGGCGCGATGGCGCTGCCGATCGTGGTGCCGGAAATCTGCATGGGCGTGGCGATGCTGGTGTTCTTCGCCAAGGTGCTGCCCTGGCCGACCGATCTGCCGTGGCCGCTCGATCTGGGCGCCATCACCATTTCGCATATTTCATTCTCGTTTCCGTTCGTCGCAACCGTGGTCCGCGCGCGGCTCGCCTCGTTCAATCGCGAACTGGAGGAGGCGGCGAAGGATTTGGGCGCCAATGAATGGCGCACCTTCATGGACATTCTGGTGCCGCACATGCGCCCGGGCCTCGTGGCCGGCGCGCTGCTGGCGTTCACGCTCTCGCTCGACGATTTCGTCATCACCTTTTTTACCTCCGGCCCGGATACCGTCACCTTCCCGGTGAAGGTCTATTCCATGGTGCGCTTCTCAGTGACGCCGGAAGTCAACGCCGCCTCCACCGTGCTTATCGTCGTCACCATTGTGCTGACGGCCATCGGCCTGCAGATGCAAAACGCTCAAGATCGGAAGCAAGCATGAGCGAAACCACGATCGTTCACAGCCAGGCGGAGAAACGCGCCGCCGACGTGAAGTCCAACGTCATCATCAGTTTCGAAGGCGTCACCAAGCGCTTCGGCAAGGTGGCGGCGGTCGATAACGTGAACCTGCAAGTGCAGGAGGGCGAGTTTTTCGCGCTGCTTGGCCCGTCCGGATGCGGCAAGACCACCTTGTTGCGCATGCTTGCGGGCTTCGAGACGCCGACCGAAGGCCGCATCCTGATCGATGGCAAGGACATCGCGCAACTGCCGCCGAACAAGCGGCCCGTGAACATGGTGTTTCAGTCCTACGCCGTGTTTCCGCACATGAGTGTGGAAGACAATGTCGGCTACGGCCTCAAGATGGACGGTGTGGCGCCGGAGGAGCGCGCAAAGCGCGTCAAGGAAGCGCTCGAACTGGTGAAGCTCGAAGGCTTTGGCGATCGCATGCCGGACCAGCTTTCCGGCGGCCAGCGGCAGCGCGTGGCGCTGGCGCGCGCCCTGGTGAAGCGCCCGCGCGTGCTCTTGCTGGACGAACCGTTGTCGGCGTTGGACGCCAAGCTGCGCGACCAGATGCGGTCGGAACTGACGCAGCTGCAGGAAAAGGTCGGCATCACTTTCATCATGGTCACCCACGATCAGGATGAAGCTTTGGCGACGGCGACGCGCTGCGCGGTGATGAACCGGGGCGTGCTGGCGCAGGTGGCGACGCCGGCCGATCTCTACGAATTTCCCAATTCGCGTTTTGTCGCCGACTTCATCGGTTCGGTGAATCTGTTCGAAGGCACGCTCGACGTCGATGAGCCCGGCCATGCGCAAGTGCGTTGCGCCGAGCTCGCCGCGCCGGTTTACCTTGATCATGGCGTCACCGGCGCCAAGGGCGCTTCGGTTTGGGTGGCGCTTCGCCCGGAGAAGATCGAAATGCACAAGCGCGCCGAGGGCGCAGCGCCGATGCAAATGGAGGATGCGCCCGCTGGCGCAAATGTGATCCCGGGTGTGATCAAAGACATTGTCTATCTCGGCAGCGAGACCAATTATGAAGTGGAGATCGCAGGCGGTCGGCGCGTGAAGACGTTTCGCTCCAACCTGACCCGCTACGACCAAGAAGATTTCACCTGGGAGGAGCCGGTCTGGCTCGCATGGCACGCGTGCTCGCCGGCGATTTTGTTGTCGTGAGAGAAACGAAAAGATGAGTGAGCCGCGCCCGGTTCTGGGCGTCATCGCCTGCAACCGAAAGGTCGGCAGCGAGCCAGCGCAAGCGGTGATGACGCGCTATCTCAATTCGTCGCTTCGCTACGCGAATGCGGCCGGTCTGCTCATTCCGGCGATGCCCGATCTGATGAGCGCGAAGGAGGTCGCCCCGCGCCTTGACGGCATTCTGCTCACCGGCACGCCCTCGAACCTCGAACCGTCACGCTATGGCGAGACCCATGAAGGCGTCGGCCCGTTCGATCCCGATCGCGACGAAATGACTTCGCGTCTGATCGAAGCGATGCTGGACCTCGGCAAGCCCGTGTTCGGCATCTGCCGCGGCTTTCAAGAGATCAATGTCGCCTTCGGCGGCACGCTGCGGCGCGACATGGCCGAGCATCCCGATCTCATTCCGCACCATGCGGACGAGGCGATCGATCTGCCAAAAATGTTCGAGCACACCCACCCGGTCGAGTTGAAGGACGGCGGCATGCTCAAGCGTGCGTACAAACGCGACCAGATCGACGTCATCAGCGTGCACTATCAAGGCGCCGACAGACTGGGCAAAGGTTTGAGCGTCGAAGCCACTGCGCCCGATGGCGTCATCGAAGCGGTCTCTGCCGAGGTGAACGGCGCGCCGGTGCTTGCCGTGCAATGGCACCCGGAATGGCGCGTGGCGGAAAATCCGCAATCGCAACTCTTCTTTCATTTGCTTGGCCGCGCTTTGCGGCGTGAACCGCTGACCTCACCGTGACCCAGACAACAATCCGCAATTACAATATCGATGAGCTGAAGAAGCTCGACGTCGCCCACCATCTGCCGGCGCAGGCCGACTGGCGCGAGATCGCCGATCTCGGCGGCAGCCGCATCATCACGCGCGCCGAAGGTTGCTACGTCTATGACGGCGATGGGCACGCCTTGCTGGACGGCATGGCCGGGCTCTGGTGCGTGAATGTCGGTTATGGCCGCGAGGAGTTGGCGAAAGTCGCGTACGACCAGATGCGCGAACTGCCCTTCTACAACACCTTTTTCAAGACGGCGACGCCGCCGGTGGTGCTGCTGGCGACCAAGCTCGCGGAGAAGCTCGGCGACGGCTTGCAACACGTGTTCTTCAACACGTCAGGCTCGGAAGCCAACGACACCGTGCTGCGCCTCGTGCGCCATTATTGGAAGCTCAAGGGCGAGCCCGAACGGCAGATCTTCATCAGCCGCTGGAACGCCTATCACGGCTCGACCGTGGCGGGCGCGAGTCTCGGCGGCATGAAGGCGATGCACGGGCAGGGCGGCTTGCCCATCCCAGGCGTCGAACACGTGATGCAGCCCTATCGCTTCGGCGAAGCCTTCGGCGAAGACGAAGAGACATTCGCCGAACGCGCAGCGAACGCGATCGAAGAACGTATTCTCAAAGTCGGCCCGGAGAAGGTCGCAGCCTTCATCGGCGAGCCGGTGCAAGGCGCCGGCGGCGTGATCATTCCGCCCAAAGGCTATTGGAAGCGCGTCGAGGCCATCTGCCGCAAATACGGCATCCTCCTGGTGATCGACGAAGTGATCTGCGGCTTCGGACGCTTGGGCCAGTGGTTCGGCTTCCAGCATTTCGGCGTTACGCCCGATCTCGCGCCGATGGCCAAAGGCATGTCCTCCGGCTATCTGCCGATTTCCGGCACCGCCGTCGCATCGCACATCGTCGACTTCCTGCGCGCCGAGGGCGGTGAGTTCGTGCATGGCTATACCTATTCGGGGCACCCGGTTTGTGCGGCTGTCGCGCTCAAAAACATCGAGATCATGGAGCGCGAAAATCTGGTGGAGCGCGTGCGCACCGATGTCGGCCCGTATCTCGCCGAAGCGTTGAAGCGTCTGGACAGCGATCCTTTGGTCGGCGAAACGCGTTCGCTCGGCTTGCTGGGCGCCGTCGAGATTGTCGCCAAGAAGGGCACGAACCAGCGCTTCACGGGCAAGGAAGGCAAGGCCGGGCCGATCCTGCGCGACATCTGCATCAAGAACGGTCTGATGGTGCGCGCCATCCGCGACTCCATCGTGATGAGCCCGCCGCTCGTGATTTCACGCGCCGAAATCGATAAACTCGTCGATACGATTGCGCGTTCGCTGCGCGAAGCCGAGCCGGTGCTGCGGGCCTTGCCGGACGCGACTTAGACCGAAGCGCCGGGTCCGGTCATCAGTCCGCTGCGGCCAATGAGGCCCATGCCGTCGGAGATGTCCGCGGCGATGGCTTTCTTGAGCGCGACGACGTCCTTGCTGGCGATCGCTTCGATCGCAAGCCTATGTTGATCGGCGAAATGCGTGGTGCCGAGACGGCCATAAACCGTGCGCATGAACGGACCGAATTGCAGCCACAGCGTCTCGATCAATTGCGTCAGCGTCTGACGCTCCTGCGCGCGATAGAGCGTGAAGTGAAAGGCGTGATTGCCCTCCATGTAGGCTTCCGCGTCGCCGCGCGCGATCGCCTGATCCAGCGCTGCATCGATCTCGCGCAGACGCTCCAGGCGAGCGCCGTCGATGTGCGGCATGGCCAGCGCCGCGGCTTCGGGCTCCAGCATCAAGCGGCAGCGCAGCAAATCGTCGAACCGCGCCGGATTCATCGCTGGAACCTGAACGCGCCGTTTAGAGCGGATCTCAACCGCGCCTTCCGCCGCCAGACGGCTGAGCGCATCGCGCACCGGCGTCTGGCTGACGCCCAGTTCCTGCGCAAGTCCGCGCGTCGAAAGCTCAAAACCGGGCGCCATTTTCCCGGTCACGAGCCGCTTGCGCAATTCGATGTAAATCGCGGCGTTGAGCCGCTCGTCGCCCGCTTCGATCATCTGCAATCCCAGTTCGAAGCTCACCACAGAAGCAGGGACGACGCACGCCTTTTCATCATACAGAGCGGCTTGACTTGACCATGAGCAGCCAGCGATACTGTGATCACATCAGGTGACTTATGTGTTCCCGTTTGCCTCCCCATGGAGGCGAGGGCGGCGGCTTGATGCGCCTTGCGGTTCATTCGCACCGCTTTGACCTTTCGGCGCACCGCGCTCTTTTGCTTAACTTTGCGCCTTCGCAACACGCGCTTGCGCGCGCTCGTGCTTTTTGTGCGCGAGAACTGACGCGAGTCTTCCATGCAAAATTCGTTCGCCAATTGGATCAAGGAACGCGGCATCGGCGAGGTCGAGTGCCTCATTCCGGACTTGAACGGGGTTATCCGCGGCAAGGTGTTTCCGGCCGCCAAGTTCCTGCAAAGCGAGCGGGACGGGTCGCTGCGGATTCCGTCGAGTGTCTATTCGCTGACGGTGACCGGCGAATATTCCGATGACGCCGATGAATCGATCGCCATGAAGGACCCCGACGTCGTGCTCAGGCCCGATGTCGAAACCATCTGCGTCGCGCCCGGCTATAAGACGCCGACGGCCTTCGTCTTCGCCGACGCGTATCACACCGACGGCAAGCCGTTCGACGTCGCGCCGCGTTATGTGCTGAAGAAGGTCGTCGAACTCTACGAGCAGAAGGGCCTCAAGCCCGTCGTGGCGCCGGAACTGGAATTTTACCTGACGCAGATCAACACCGATCCCGATCTGCCGCTCGCGCCGCCCGCAGGCCGCTCGGGCCGTTCGGAAACCGCACCGCAGCCTTACGGCCTCGAAGCCATCACCGAGTACGAAGATCTGATCGAGACGATCTACGAGCACGCCGAGGCGGCGTCGCTGCACCTCGACACGATGATCCATGAAAGCGGCACGGCGCAGCTTGAGATCAATTTCAATCATGGCGATCCGGTGCACGTTTCCGATCAGGTTCTGGTGTTCAAGCGCATCGTTCGCCAAGTGGCGCTGAAGCACGGCGTCTACGCCACTTTCATGGCCAAGCCGATGGAGAACCAGCCGGGCAGCGCGATGCACATGCATATCTCCGTCGTCGACGCGAAGAGCGGCGAGAACCTGTTCGGCGCCGGCCGTGACAACACGCAGATGTTTCGCCACTTCGTTGGCGGTTTGCAAAAATACCTCGGCGAGTGCGCGCCGCTGTTCGGACCCAACGTCAATTCGTTCCGCCGCATGCGGCCGGACTTTTCGGCGCCGATCAATCTGCAATGGGGTTACGACAATCGTTCCTGTGGCCTGCGCGTGCCGATCTCCGATCCGCAAAACCGGCGCATCGAGAATCGCCTGCCCGGCGCCGACGCCAATCCGTATCTCGCTATCGCCGCGTCGCTCGTGTGCGGCTATATCGGCATCCGCGACGCGATCGAGCCGAGCGAGATGGTCGAAGGCAACGCCTACAAATGGAAGCGCACCCTCCCGCGCACGCTGGCCGAGGCGCTCGATCGTTTCAAGGAATGCAAGCCCGTGATCGAACTCCTCGGCGAGCATTTCTGCGCATCGTTCCAGCGCATCAAGGCGCATGAGCTCAACGCATTCGACGGCGTCATCAGCTCCTGGGAGCGCGACCACCTGCTCTTGAAGGTGTGAGCGTGGGCGGCAACGCCGACCTCGGCATGGCGAAATCGTACTACGTTGCGACGGCCAATCCGTTCGCGCCCGCGCCGCGCTTGCAAGGCGAAGCGCGCGCCGACGTTTGCGTCATCGGCGGCGGCGTGACTGGCTTGTCCGCTGCGCTGCACGCGGCCGAGCGCGGCTTGTCGGTCGTGCTCTTGGAGGCGGGAAAGGTCGGCTGGGGCGCATCGGGCCGCAATGGCGGGCAGATGATCCCGGGGCTGCGCAAAGGCGCGGCCGATCTGATCGCGTCCTATGGGCCGGAGCGCGCGCGCGCGCTGTTCGATCTCGCGCTTGAAGCGCGCGCGCTGACGCTCGATCTGATCGAGAAGCACCGCATCGCTTGCGATTTGCGGCTCAACGGCCATCTTGTGGCCGCCGCGAAGCCACGCGATCTCGGTTGGATGCAGGCGGAAGTCGAGGCGCTGACGCGCGTGATGAATTATCCGCATGCGCGTGTGCTCGATCGCGCGGAGACGCAAGCGGAACTGGCTTCGCCGAATGTTCATGGCGGTCTGTACGACGCACTTGGCGGGCACATGCATCCGCTGAACTTCACGCTCGGCCTCGCGGACGCCGCGCGCGCTGGGGGCGTCCGCGTTTGCGAACACTCGCGGGCTCTGAAAATTCAGAGTGGCCGCGTCGATACCGAGCAGGGCCATGTGAAGTGCCGCCATGTCGTGCTTGCCTGTGATGCGTTGCTCGATGGCCTCGAGCCGCGGATCGCCGGGCGCATCATGCCCGTGGCGAATTATATCGCGGCGACGAAGCCGTTGGATGATGCGGCCGCGCTCATCCCGCACGATTGGGCGGTGAGCGACAGCCGCTTCGTGGTGAATTACTTCCGGCGCACGGCGGACAACCGCCTGCTGTTCGGCGGCGGTGAACGCTACACGCCCGATCCGCCGGCGGATATCGCGGGTTTCGTGCGACCCTATATGGAGCGCACGTTCCCGCAGCTGCGCGGCGTCGCGATCGACTATGCGTGGGGTGGGCTCGTCTCCATCACGCTCACGCGCCTGCCGCATGTCGGACGCATGGGCGAAATGTTCTTCGCACACGGCTATTCGGGGCAGGGCGTGCTGATCTCCTCGCTCGCCGGCAAGCTGATCGCCGAAGCGATGGCGGGAACGGCGGAGCGTTTCGATCTCTTCGCTCGCATCGCGCCGCCGGAATTTCCGGGCGGCGCGGCCTTGCGCTCACCGCTGCATGTGTTGGGCATGCTCTATTACGCGTTGCGCGATCGGCTCTAGCTCTTGCCGAACGCAGCGGCTTGCTTCGCCAGCGCTTCGATCGCGCCCCAATCGCCAGCCTTCATCTTGTCCGCGGGCGTGATCCACGAACCGCCGACGCACATCACGTTCGGCAGCGCGAGATAGCTCGCGATCTTGTCGGGGCCGATGCCGCCGGTCGGGCAGAATTTCGCTTTCGGCAGCGGCGAGGCAAGGGATTTGAGAACGCCAACGCCGCCGGCGTTTTCCGCGGGGAAGAATTTGAAGCAGGTGTAGCCGAGATCGAAGCCGGTCATGATTTCGCTCGATGTCGCCACGCCGGGAATGAAGGGAATGCCCGCCGCCTTTGCGGCCTGCATCAAGGCCGGCGTGCCGCCCGGCGACAGCGCGTACGCCGCGCCCGCGTCGATCGCGGCGTTCAGGTCCATTTCGTTCAGGATCGTGCCCGCGCCGACCACCGCATCCGGAACCTGTGCGCGGATGAGGCGGATGGCTTCGAGCGCAGCGGCGGTGCGCAGCGTGATTTCGATCGTGCGCACGCCGCCCGCGAGCAGGGCGCGCGCCATCGGGGCGGCGTGCGCGGCGTCGTCGATCACCACGACCGGCATCACGGGTGAAAGCGAGAGCACGTGTTCAGGCGTCATGGCTTCATCCTAGCGGCGAACGTCGAACCTGGTGTCGGAGAGGAAGGCGCGAACGTCGGCGACCGTCGCAAGATTGAAATCGCCGGGAATAGAATGCTTCAAGCAGGCCGCGGCGACGGCGAAGTCGAGCGTATCCTGTTCGGGCGCCCCGGTTTCCAAGCCATAGAGCAGGCCAGCCGCGAAGGCGTCTCCGCCGCCGATGCGATCGACGATCTGCGGCAGTGCATACTCACGCGTCGTCCACACCCCGTCGCGCGTGAACATCACGCCGGAAAGGTCATTGTGATCGACGCTGTGCACGCGCCGCGCCGTGCAGGCGATACGTTGCAGCTTTGGGAACGCGGCGAAGGCCGTGGCGGCGGCGTGAACACGCTGCTCGTGCTCGTCGCCCTCGATGCGCTTGCCGGTAATGAGCGCGATGTCGCGATGATCGGCGAAGGCGAGATCGGCTTCGGCCAACAGCGCGCCCAGAATACCCGGCGCCTCGCTCGCGCGCGCGCCCCAGAGCGAACCGCGATAATTGCCGTCGAACGAGACTTTCGCGCCAGCTTGCCGCGCGGCTTTGGCGGCGCGCAAAGCGGCGCTTGCTGCGTTGGCGCTGATCGCCGGCGTGATGCCCGAGAGATGCAGCCTGGATGCGCCGGATAAGATCGGCGCCCAATCGATCAGATCGGCCGGCGCGAGCGCGAAGCTTGAATCGGCGCGATCATAGAGCACTTGGCTCGGCCGCTGGATCGCGCCCGGCGAGAGGAAGTAGAGCCCCATGCGGCCCGCATGCGTTTTGATGGTCGTGGTGTCGACGCCGTAGCGGCGCAATTCTTCGGTCACCGCGCGGCCGAGCGCATTGTCCGGCACGATCGAAACGACGGACGAGTCCAGACCAAAGCGCGCCAGCGACACTGCGACGTTCGCTTCCGCGCCGCCCATATGCACGCGCAGCGCCGGACTCTGCAGCAACATCTCGCGCCCCGGCGCCGAGAGCCGGATCAGCAATTCGCCAAAACAAACGATGCGCATTCCATCAACCCGTATTGCGCAGGCCCGCGGCGATGCCGTTCACCGTGAGCTGGATGCCGAGCTGGATCGCTTCGCCGGTTTCGCCACGACGGCGGCGCGAGAGCAACTCGACCTGCAAATGGTTCAAGGATTCCAGATAAGGT
>DASZSK010000109.1:0-7306 GCA_035548735.1 Caulobacterales bacterium
CACCGGCGCGCTGATGAACACGCTGGCGCGCACCGGCCGCATCGACCGCCTCTCGGGCGGCGTCTGCCATGCCGACGACTTCCCCGCCATCAAGAAGCGCATGGCCAAGTTCATGGCCGCAGGCTTTCTCGCCCTGAAGCACTAAGCGCATTGATGGTCCCGCGACATCCGTCATAGGCCAAGCGTCGGATTGCGGACGCCGGCGCGGCCAAAGACTATGCGCTATGCGCTACACGATCCGCATTCACGGCAATTTTCGCACCCTTTGGGAGCAGACTGATGCGTTTGATGACGCAACCGTGGCGACGACGGAGGCCATCGCTACGGCCCGCGAATTGATGGCGCAGCTGGTGGCGCAAAGCCGCACGCTGATCGCCGATTGGAGTATCGAAATCACGGACGAAGGCGGCGAGCTCGCCAGCCTCGTGCCGATGCACGTGATCCTCGGCGCCGCATCCTCGCCGCAGCGATACAGATCGCTCTATCTCGCGACGCCTCACCCTTATTTGCTGCTGAGCCCGCGTCTCACCATTCTGGAAGCGAACCGCGCCTATCAGCACGCCACCATGACCGATCCGCACTCGCTCAATGGGCGGCATCTGTTCGAGGCGTTTCCCGACAATCCGAACGATCCCGGCGCCAACGGCGTATTCAACCTTTGGCAGTCGCTTGAGCGAGTGATGGCGACGGGCCGGGCCGATGAGATGGCGCATCAGCGCTATGACATCCGTGCGCGCAACGGCGATTGGTGTGAGCGCTATTGGAAGCCGGTCAACTTCCCCGTGCTCGACGAGGACGGCGAAGTCTCGTTCATCGTGCATAGCGTGGAAGACGTGACCAAGCGCGTCGCCGCCAAAGGCTGACGACGCGGCGAACCGCGAGCGCTATCCCACGCTTGCGCGCGCGGCGCGTTTGCGCTCGTTGGGGTCGAGATAGGCTTTGCGCAAGCGGATCGCCGCCGGCGTGACTTCGACGAGTTCGTCTTCGTCAATCCACGCCATCGCTTGTTCGAGCGTCAGGCGCCGCGGCGGCGTTAGGCGAATGCTCTCATCCTTGCCGCTGGCGCGCACATTGGTGAGCTTCTTGCCTTTGAGCGGATTGACGTCGAGATCTTCCCCGCGCGCGTTCTCGCCGATGATCATGCCTTCATAGACGTCCTCGCCGTCGGCGATGAACATCTGGCCGCGCTCTTCGAGATTCCACAGCGCATAGGCCGTCGACGTGCCCTTGTCGTTGGAGATGAGCGCGCCGCGCAGACGCCCCGGAATTTCACCGCGCCACGGCGCCCATTCATGAAACAGACGGTTCATCACGCCGGAGCCGCGCGTGTCGGTGAGGAATTCGCCGTGATAGCCGACGAGCCCGCGCGACGGCGCGTGAAACAGAAGCCGCGTCTTGCCGCCGCCGGAGGGGCGCATGTCCTGAAGCTCGGCTTTACGAAGGCTCATCTTTTCGATGACGACGCCGGTATATTCGTCATCGACGTCGATCACGACTTCTTCGATCGGCTCGAACACTTGGCCGTTCTCGGTGCGCGTCAACACCTTCGGGCGCGAGATCGACACTTCGAAACCTTCGCGGCGCATGGTCTCAATGAGCACGCCCAACTGCAATTCGCCGCGGCCGGCGACTTCGAACGCGTCGCGGTTTTCGGTTTCGCGCACGCGGATGGCGACGTTCGATTCCGCTTCCTGCAACAGACGCGCGCGGATCACGCGGCTCTGCACCTTGTCGCCGGCGCGGCCGGCGAGGGGGGAATCGTTGATGGAAACGGTGATGGCCAGCGTCGGCGGATCGATCGGCGTCGACGGAATGGGCTCTTGCAGATCGAGCGCGCCGATCGTGTCGGCGACGGTGGGTTCGACCAGGCCGGCGATGGCGACGATGTCGCCGGCCTCGGCGCTGTCGACCGGCACGCGCCGCAGGCCGCGATAAGCAAGCAGCTTGGTCAAGCGGCCGCGCTCGATCTCACGGCCGTCGCGCGCCAGCGCTTTCACCGGATCGCCGACCTTCACGCGTCCGCCTTCGATGCGGCCCGTCAGCACGCGGCCGAGGAACGGATCGGAGTCGAGAATGGTGGCGAGCAGTGCGAACGGTTCGTCGCGACGCTTCAGCGGTTCGGGCTCGGGCACGTGCCGGACGATCAGTTCGAACAGCGGCTGCAAATTCTTCGCCGGATTGTTCTGCACGTCTTCCATGTTGGCGACGGCCCAGCCTTCCTTGCCGGACGCATAGAGGATGGGGAAGTCGGCCTGATCGTCGCTGGCGCCGAGGGCGAGGAAGAGCTCGAAGATGTCATTCAGCGCCTGCGCCGGCTCGGCGCTCGGGCGATCCACCTTGTTCAAGACGACCATCGGCCGAAGGCCGCGCGCCAGCGCCTTCGACAACACGAACTTGGTTTGCGGCATCACGCCTTCGGAAGCGTCCACCAGGAGCACGCAGCCATCGACCATGGACAGGATGCGCTCCACCTCGCCGCCGAAATCGGCGTGGCCGGGCGTGTCGACGATGTTGATGCGCGTCTCGGGGTGGCCCGCGCCGGTCCAGAGGATGGAGGTCGGTTTGGCCAGGATGGTGATGCCGCGCTCGCGCTCCTGCGGATTGGAATCCATCGCCCGCTCGGCGTGGGACTCGTTTTCGCGGAAGGCGCCGCCCTGAACCAGCATCTGGTCGACGAGGGTGGTCTTGCCATGATCGACGTGGGCGATGATGGCGATGTTGCGCAGAAGAGGGCTGGACATGGGCTTACGCTATGTGAAGGGGGCAAAGGGCGCGCGGTTTTGCCCTTGAGATGGGCGTCGGACAAGGCAGGTGCGGAAAAAACGAGCGCTACAGTGCAGGCAGGAATGCATGTGTGCACCGCAAAAAAGCGTCTCCTCCAAAAAATTCCTATAAATTCAAGGTATTGCCGGATTTCTGCAAACGATTCGCAGATGTAAGCGTTTCCGGCGGGTTGATTTTTGTGCGGTGCAGCGTATCTTGTCGGTGTTGCGGCGTTTCGCGACGCCGCCCGCCCTATCGGGCGTTTCCTCCCTATCTACCTTTCGCCGCGGGCTTCGGTCCGCGGCTTTTTCTTTATGGTCCGGGCGGCGAAGCCCGGCCGGTAGATGTTCACGCCGGCGTGATGTGCCGTGGTCCGCTTAACAGAGTCTTATTACGCGAGCGAGCGGTGAAGCGCAGCCGCCGACAGAGTTTCGGCGAGCCGGGTCATGTCGGCGCGCACGCGGGCGAAGCCCGAGGTGCGATCGAGGCTGCGCTCATCCACATAGAGCGCGCGATTGAGTTCGATCTGGAGCGCATGCACCCGCTGGCTGGGCCGGCCGTAAAGTTGTGTCGTGTGCCCGCCGGCGAAAGGCGCGTTGCGGGCGACGCGATAGCCGAGCCGGCGCAAAGTCGCTTCCGCCAGCGCGGTCACGGAGGGATGGCACGACGCGCCGAAGCGGTCGCCCAGGACTACGTCCGGCGAATGCGCGCCGCGCGCCGAACTGGGCATAGAATGGCAATCAATCAGCACGGCGCAGCCGAATTGCGTCTTGGTCTCGTCGACCAGATTGCTCAGCATGGCGTGGTAGGGCGCATGCACCGAGGCGATGCGGCGCTCAGCCTCGGCGATAGCGAGCTTGCGCCGATAGATGGCCTGGCCGTCCCCGGACACACGTGGAATTGCACCTAAGCCGGCCTGCACGCGCGGCGTTGAGGATTGCACGGCGTGCGGCAGCCGCTCCTCGAACATTTCCGGATCGAGTTCGGCGGGGTCGCGGTTGAGATCGACATAGGCGCGCGCGATCGTGGCGGAGAGGACGGCTGCGCCATGCGTGGCCGCGCCAGCGAACAGCTCATCGACGAAGGCGTCTTCGGAGCGGCGCAGGCTCAACAGGCCAATGCGCGCCAACGCCATGAAATCAGCGGGATACCGCCGCCCGCTGTGCGGTGAAGCGAAGATCAGCGGGGCGGTGCGATGCAGCGGCTCGATCAGCACAAAGGGCGGACTGGCCGGCGCTTCGGGCGCGCCGGCGGCGTCGGCGTCGACGCTGGCGAAAAACGGCCCGGGCTCGGGGGACAAGTCCATTTGCGTAGTGTTCGCAACGCCCGTCCGTGGCGTCAATATTGCTCAACCGCGCCGCAGCAGCCGGGGCCGACCTTGCCAATGTCAAGGTCGCCTTTACCTTGGCGATGCTAGAGGCTACCGCTTTGTTGGGGCCGATTCTGGAGCCGCGCATGGCGCGCATTCTGCTCGCGGAAGACGATGACTCGCTCAGATCGTTCCTGGTGACGAATTTGAGCCGCGCAGGGCACGAGGTGCAAGCCTTCGGCGACGGCGACTCCGCCTGGGAGGCGCTCGAACACAGCGCCTATGATCTGCTGCTGACCGACATCGTCATGCCCGGCCTCGACGGGATCGAACTCGCCCGCCGCGGCGCCGAGGCCGACCCCGGCATGAAGATCGTCTTCATCACCGGCTTCGCGGCAGTCGCGCTCTCGCCGCAGAGCCAGGCGCCGAAGGATGCCAAGGTGCTCTCCAAGCCCTTCCACCTGCGCGACCTGGTGGTCGAGATCGAGCGCGTGATCGCCGCGGCGTAACCGCGAATTTCGCATCAAATGACGTGCGAATAACGATTTCGCGCATGGTAATTTACGGCGCTTAACCAAGCGGCTCAACGGGAACATTAAGTACCTTTGCGCACACTCGCGCGCATGTCCGCGCGGAGTTTCCTGATCGCTGTCATCGCTGTCGCAACGTGCGCGACGCAGGCGCACGCCTTGAGCGCCGAAGGCTCGATCGGCGTTGTCAGCGACTATCGTTGGCGCGGCGCCTCGATGAGCGGCGAGAATCCGTCGTTGCAGGCGGAAGCGACGTTGAGCGCCGACAGCGGCTTCTGGCTGTGGGGCGGCGCCAATTCCGTCGGCTCCGATTATGGGGGAACGGAATTGGAGATCGGCGCCGGCTACACGCACGACGTGGCGGGCGTGGAGTGGACGCTGGGCGCGGAACGTTACGCCTATCCGGGCGAAGAGGGGATCGACTACATCGAGGTTGATTTCTCCGGCGTGGCGAAGCTTGGCGCCCTCTCGCTGTCCGGCGGCGTCGAATACACGCCAGAGCAAGACAATTACGACGAGGACGACACGTACCTCTGGACGTCCGCGGAATACGCGTTCGATCGCGTGCGCCTGCACGGCAAGATCGGCCGCAATGACGGCGTGATGGCGCCGGCGCCACACGCCGTTGATTACAGTGTCGGCGCGGCGATTCCGCTGCGCGCGGTCGAACTCGATTTCTCTTACGTTGATAGCGAAGACTATGACGCCGCTTGGGTGCTGGGCCTCGCCTATCATTGGTCCAACGAGTAGCGCCAATGTCGATCACTACAAAAACCGCGGTCGCGCTGTTTTCCATTTTTGCGACATTGTTGGCGGGCGCGTGGTTCGTGCTCGATCACGCCGTGCGGCCGGGTTTCGTTCGACTCGAGAGCGAAGCGCACGCGCGCGACGTCGCCCGGGTCGAGGCCAATCTGGGCGCGATGCGTCAGGATATCGAGTCGCGGACGCTCGACTATGCGCAGTGGGATGACACCTACGCCTTTATCGCTTCGCATCGGCGCGCCTTTATCACCGCGAATTTTCCGAACTCATGGTTCACGACCTACGGCGTCGATCTGCTCGCGTTCGTCGACAATTCCGGCCGCCTGGTGTGGAGCGGCGAGACCGATCGGAATGGGCGGCTCGAAGCCGATCACTTCGATGCGGGCCAGGTGGCGGCGCATTTGCGCCTTCTGCCTCGAAGCGCCGACCCAAAATCAGGCGTGATCTGGACGGCGGAAGGGCCGCTACTCTATGTCGCCGCGCGCGCCACCCGCAACAATGGCGTGGGCGCGCCGCGCGGCCTTCTCATTATGGGCCGCCGCATCAAGCAAGACGCCTTGCGGGAGCAGATGCAGCTCGACGTCTCGCTGATCAACGCGGCCTCGCCGGCGCCGGACCTGGCGGCGCGCATGCGCGGCTTGGGCAATGGAGCACAGACCTGGGTCAGCGCCGATGCGAGCCGCACGCTGATTGGGCTCTTCGACGGCGAAGGCGTACTGACGGGCGCGGTGCTGGCTTCCAGCCCGCGGACCGTCACGGCGCTCGGCGCGCGCTCGCTCAACATTGCGCTGCTTTTGTTCGCCGCCGTCCTGACGTTGGCGGCCGTATCACTTTGGGTGTTGCTGCGCCGGTTGGTCATTGCGCGCATCACGCGCCTGCAACGGCACTTCGACGCTCAATCGTCGACGCTGGCGCTTTTGCCGCAGGCCGATCCCAGCGCGTCCGATGAAGTCGAAAGGCTGACGGCTGCTTACAATGCGCTGGTGTTGCGCTTGCGCGCCGCGACGGAGCGCGAGCGTCAGGCAATCCGCGAGAGCGAATCTGCGGCCGCAGCCAATCGGATGAAATCGGACTTCCTCGCCAATATCAGCCACGAATTCCGCACCCCCCTCAACGCCGTCATTGGCTACGCCGAGCTGGTGGAGGAGGATCTGGCGGAAGCCGGCATGGCGACCGCCGCCGGCGACCTGCACCGCATTCGCAGTGCGGCGCGGCATCTGCTTTCTCTGATCAACGAAATTCTCGACCTCTCCAAGATCGAAGCCGGGCGCCTGGAGATCACGCCCGCGTCGTTCGCTGTGGGCGAAATGCTGGATTCGGTCGTCGATACGGTTGCGCCGCTTCTGAGGCAGAATGGCAACAGGCTCGCGGTCGATGCGGGCTCTGATCTCGGCAACGCCTATTCCGACGAGCTGCGTCTGCGGCAGTGCCTGATCAATCTCCTGTCCAACGCTGCGAAATTCACACAGCAGGGCGAAATCACGCTGACGGCGCGCCGGCTCAAGACGATCGGCGGCGATATGTTGCGGTTCGAAGTGAGCGATACCGGCATCGGCATGACCGAGGCGCAATTGGCGCGCGTGTTCGAGCCGTTTGTGCAGGCCGACGCCGATATCGCCCGCCGTTTCGGCGGAACGGGGCTGGGGCTCGCCATCACCCGGAAGCTGATGGCGCTGCTTGGCGGCTCGATCGACGCCAAAAGCGCCCAGGGCGTGGGCTCGACCTTCGTTTTGACGGTTCCGGCGGTCGCCGACATGGAGCAATCGGGGCGCGGGTCCGCCCCGGCGCGGGCGCACGCCGCCTGAGCCGTCGCCGCCGCTTGCGCCGGCCGTGGCGCGGAGGCTATACGGGCGGTCCCTAACGGTCGGGCGCGTAGCTCAGCGGGAGAGCACTACGTTGACATCGTAGGGGTCACAGGTTCGATCCCTGTCGCGCCCACCAT
>DASZSK010000110.1:0-4717 GCA_035548735.1 Caulobacterales bacterium
CGATATCGATGTCGCGCCCATCACGCTGAACGACCTGCTGCGCGCCGAGGCCATGGCGTTGACCAACGCTTTGCAAGGCGTTCGGCCGGTTGCGCGGCTCGACGGTCGCGCGCTACAAACCAATCACCCGCTGATCGCCGGAATGCGTCAGATCGCAGCGCGTTAGCGCTTCAGCGTCACCAGCACAGCGTCGTTGCTGCGAAGCGTGAAGCGGTGCGCGAAAACGCCGTCGGCGCCGACGCGCACGCGCGCTTCATGTTCCGGCGCGTCCGCCGTCAGCGCCTGAAGCTGCGCAAGCTGATCCGCGCTGAGATCCTGCGGCCGCCCCCAGGCGAGATATTGCGAGTAGGCGTCGTTGGCCTGAAAGCCGACGCGCCGCAGCGCAAGCCGGTACGCGCCGGGCTTGAGCGAAGCGAGCCGAAGCACGACGTCGTTGGATGCTTCGGGCGGATGCAGCTTGGTGAAGTACGGCCGATCGCTCTCCTGCTGGTTGGGTGTCCGATAGTCCCAGATCAGCGCAGCGACATCGTCGCCTTCTTTCGTGACCCACGCGTGCGGATCGTCCTGCTCGATCTCGGTCGAACCAAGTGCGTTGAGATATTTGTAGGCGAAGAACGCCGGCTTGCGCACGCCTTCGCGATTGATCAGCCCAAAGCCGCCGTGGAACGAAGATGGCGGCGGGCCGGCCTCTTCGAACAGATCGGTATAGGTCCAGTAGCTCATCGATTGGACGAGACCCTGACAGCGCTTCAGCTTTTCGAGAATGAACGGTGCGCTGAGATAGGCGTCGTGCACGGGATCGCGCGGATTGTAGCTCGTGCTCCATTCGGTGAAGTGAAGCGGCAGGCCCGCGCGCGGCGACGCCTCGATCTGTTCGCGCACGCGCCGTACGTCGCCTGCGATCGAATCCGGATTGGGCGAGAGCTTGTTGTCGTCATGGCCGTCCGCGTCGAGAAATCCGCCATCGACGCCGTAAGTGTGCGTGGTGATGAAATCGAGCGGCGCGCCGGCGGTTTGCGCGTGCGCGATCATCTCGGGGACCCAAGCCGCGCCCGCGGTCGACGGCCCGCCGATCTGCAAGCCGGCGTCGGCGGCGCGCAACGCGTTCGCCGTCACATCATAGAGCCGGAAATATTCCGCCTGGTCGCTGTGCCAGAAACCGTCGAGATTGGGCTCATTCCAAATCTCGAACTTCCAGGTCCGGACTTCGTCCCGCCCGAACCGCGCGATGATGTCGTCGGCGAAGGCTCTGATGAAGGCGGCCCATTTACCGTAATCCTTCGGCGGCGAGCCGTTGGCCTGCCAATAGAAAATGGTGCGTTCATCGCGCGCCAGATCGTGCGGCATGAAGCTGAGCTCGACAAAAGGTTTCATGCCGATGCGCAGGATCGCCGCATACACCGCGCCGATGCGCTCGAAATTGTAAACCGGGCGGCCGCCGACTTCGCGATACGCCTCCATGTCGTCGTGGAAGATGCCGTGAAAGCGGATGTACTCGAATCCAAGTTCGCGGTGCGCCAACTCGAGATGCGCCAGATTGGCCGGCCGCAGCAGAATGCCGGGATGATCGGCGCCCACGCACAGCCGCCAGAACCGGTCGCTCGGCCCCTTGGCGCGTCCGATGTCCGCCGCGATCGACCGCGCCGCCGTCGCTGGCGTGGCGCAGCCGAGCAAGCCAAGAGCCAACGGCCCCGTGAGCACCGTCCGTCTGCGCATCGCCTCCCCCATTTTGTCAGACAAAAGCACGGATGCGATCGGACAGGCAAGGCGCGGGCGTTAAGCATGCGCGCGGTCCGTGTGGCGCCATGATGCGCCGTTCACCGGCGATTTGCGCCATTTTGGATCACCGCAACGCACCCAGACGCGTTTATGGCCGGCCAAGACCCAGCCAAAGCGGCGAAAACGCGGCGCCCGTCTTGCTCCTCGCCCTTCCGCAGAACAAGCCGGCCCATGTGGGAACGGCTGCGAACTCAAGGGCGCTACCACATGGCGAATGCAATCGACCTCCATGTCGGCAAGCGGCTTCGCCGCCGTCGCCGACTCCTCGGTCTCACCCAGCAACAGCTGGCTGAGTCGATCGGGATCCGCTTCCAGCAGATCCAAAAGTACGAATGCGGTGCGAACCGCGTGACCGCGAGCCGTCTCTACGAACTCGCCGTTTCGCTCAACGTGCCGGTCAACTATTTCTTCGAAGGCCTGCAGCAAATCAACGCGCCGCAAACCCCTGGCGCGCCGGCGAACGATCGCGATCTGATCGCCGCTGATGTGCTCAGCCAGAAGGAAACGCTCGAACTGATCCGCGCCTACTACAAGCTCGGCGAGCGTCCGCGCCGCCGCCTCTTGGACCTCGCCAAGGCGCTGCAAGACGAATCGACCGACGCGGCCTGATCGCGTTACGGGGTGAAGTGGGGCTTTACCGGGCGGGCTCGCTGAAAAGCGGGCCCGCTTTCACTTGCGTCGCCGACAGGCTAGGAAGCGCATGAAAGTTGCGCTGATGGCCGAACACGATCTCCACCGCTTCCTGAACTTCGCCGACACGCTGGCCGACGCCGCGCGCGCGGCGATCCTGCCTTATTTTCGCAACGCGCACAGCGTCGAGCACAAAGGCGGCTCGCGTTTCGATCCGGTGACGGAGGCCGACCGCGGCGCCGAGAAGGCGATGCGCGCGCTGATCGAGCGCGAATTTCCCGAGCACGGCGTCATCGGCGAGGAATTCGGCACGAAGCCGTCGAAGAGCGGGTACAGCTGGGCGCTCGATCCCGTGGATGGCACGCGCGCCTTCATCGCCGGGCTGCCGCTTTGGGGCGTGCTGATCGCGCTCGCCTATGAAGGCAAGCCGATCATCGGCGTGATGGACCAGCCCTATCTCGACGAGCGCTATAAGGGCTGGGGCGTCGGCGCTTCGCTCACAACGCGCGGCGAGACGCGGCCATTGCGCACCCGCTCCTGCGAAAAACTCAGCGACGCCATCCTCTCCACCACGGATGCGACCCTGTTTCATGGCGCGGAAACGCACGCGTTCGAACGCGTGCGCGCCGCCGCGCGGCTGACACGCTACGGCTATGATTGCTACGCTTATGCGATGGTGGCGATGGGCGGGATCGACGTCGTCATCGAAAGCGGCCTGCGCGCCTGGGACATCCAGGCGCTCATCCCGATCGTCGAGGGCGCCGGCGGCGGCGTGACGTCCTGGGATGGCGGCGACGCGGCGCATGGCGGCCAAGTGCTCGCATGCGGCGATGCGCGCGTGCGGGAAGAAGCGATGACGCTATTGAAAAACGCGGCGGCCTAACGCGCGCGATTTTGGGGAGGGCTATAATGACGCTGAAGCTTTACATGAATCCGGTATCCACGGTGAGCCGACCGGTGTCTCTGCTGATCGCCGAGAAAAACCTCCCGGTTGAACAGCACGTCCTCGATCTGAGGGCCGGTGAGCACCGCACGCCCGAATACGCCGCGATCAATCCCAACATGCAGGTGCCGGCTTTGGTCGAAGGCGATTTCCGCCTCACCGAAAGTTCGGCGATCCTGAAATATCTCGCGTCGCGGTTCGACGCGCCGGAATATCCGAAAGATCTGAAGGAGCGCGCCAAGGTCGATTCCGCGATGGATTGGTTCAATACGCAATTCTACCGCGACTTCGGTTACAACCTGCTCTACCCGCAAATCTTCCCGCACCACAAACGCCCGACGGATGAGCATCATTCCGGCACGATTGCCTGGGGCAAACAGAAGACCCAAGGCTGGCTCGCGATCCTCGATGCGAACATCATCGGCGCGAACGATTATGTCGCGAACAACAAAATTTCGATCGCCGATTATTTCGGCGCCTGCCTGATGACGGCCGGCGAACTGATCGGCTGCACCTATGACAGCTATCCCAACATCCGCCGTTGGCTCGGCAACATGAGAAAGCTGAAGAGCTGGGAGAGCGTCAACGCGGCCATGTACGGCATGGCGGGCGCGTTCAAGGACAAGCAATTCGAGACGGTGTGAGAGCCGTCAGCGATAGAACTCCGTCCGCCGGTCGCGGAAGAAGCCCCAGGCGGCGCGGTGGCGATCGAGGAAGTCCAGATCGAAGCTGTGCGTGAGCACGCCTTCGTCGGTGCGGTCGAAGCTTTCGACCAGATCGCCGCGATGATCGGCGATGAAGCTTGAGCCGTAGAAGTTTTGCCCGCTCTTCTCGAGGCCGATGCGGTTGGCCGCCACCACCGGGATCACGTTGGACACCGCATGCCCTTGCATGGCGCGCCGCCACGGATCGCGCGTGTCGAGCGATGAATCATGCGGCTCGGAGCCGATGGCCGTCGGGTAGAACAACACGTCGGCGCCTTGCAGCGCCATGGCGCGCGCGGCTTCGGGAAACCACTGGTCCCAGCAGATGCCGACGCCGATGCGGCCGAAGCGCGTCGGCCAGACCTTGAAGCCGGTGTCGCCGGGCCGGAAATAATATTTCTCCTGGTAGCCTGGCCCGTCCGGAATGTGGCTCTTGCGGTAGACGCCGATCAACTTGCCGTCGGCATCGAGCATGGCGACGGAGTTGAAATAGAGCGGCCCCTCGCGCTCAAAGATCGATACGGGTATGACGACGCCAAGCTCGGCCGCCAGCGGCTGCAGGCGCAGCACGCACGGGTGCTCCGTCACCGGATAGGCGGTGGCGAACCAGCGCTCTTCCTGCGTCGTGCAGAAATACGGGCCTTGGAAAAGCTCGGACGGC
>DASZSK010000111.1:0-2774 GCA_035548735.1 Caulobacterales bacterium
GCATTTCGAAAAGGGCTCGGCTTATGCGCGCGGCGGCCAGATGCTGCCGCCTTACGATACGCGCGCGGCGCTGAAGCAATTGACGGCGCTGGTCGACGCCTTGGCGCCCGCGCGCGTCGTCTCGCTTGGCGACAGCTTTCACGATGTCGATGGTCCCCGTCGCATGCATGATAGCGACCGCGCGACGCTGTCGGATTTGATGCGGCGCTGCGAATGGGTCTGGATCCTCGGCAATCACGATCCTGAGCTGCCCGCGGATTTCGGCGGCGCCATGCTGCGCGAGCTGCGCATCGACGATCTGGTGCTGCGGCATGAGCCGCATGAGGGCGCGGCCCCCGGCGAGATCGCGGGGCACCTGCATCCGTGCGCGAAGGTCGCGGGACGCGGACGCAGCGTGCGCCGGCGCTGCTTTGCGTCGGACGGCGCGCGTCTGGTGATGCCGGCGTTCGGCGCCTATACGGGCGGGCTCAATCTCCGCGACGAAGCCTTCGAGCCGATTTTTCCGAACGGCGCTCTGGCGCTCGTGATCTCGCGCGGACGGGTTTTGCCCGCGCCGCCGGAGCGTCTGCTCAGCGACTAAATGCGGTGCAGCGCGCTGGCGAGCGGCAGCAGCAGACAGGCGATCATCACGCCGCCCGTCAGCACTTGCCGGAGCAGCGGATACCAAGGCGGAGCGCCGGTCGCGGCGCTGCGGTGATCCCACACATATTGCGCGGCGAACAGCCCGGCGAAGGCCGAGGCCGCGCCGATCGCGGCCGGCACGAGCACCACGAACAGCGCCAGCGCCCATCCGCTCAATGCCGGCAACGCGCTGTAGAATAGCCGCAGCGGATCGGGCGCCTGCGTGCGCATCAGCTCGAAGCCGCAGCGTATGCCGCCGAGGAAAGAAAGCAGCGCGGCGGCGTAAATCGAAAAGCTCAACGCGCCGATATGGGCGATCTCATAGTTCGACGAGAGGCAGATGAAGGCTGAGAAGATCAGCGGCGCCAGCGCCAGGAATCCGAAACGCAAAGCCGCACGCGGCGGCAAAGACGGGGGTTGCAGCGCCACTCTGCCTCAGCCTCGGCGGAACAGATAGGCGGAGGCGTAGCCGGCGCCGAGGGCGAGCAGCACGGTGACGAGGCCGTAGAGCAGCGAGGCATGCGTCGCGAGATCGTGGATGCTGCGCTCCACGCCGATGCGTTCGATATGCACGGTGATGCGTTGCGAGGAGATCAGCCGGCCGAAGCGGAACAGATACGTGTCGACGTGATAGTCGGCGATCGGCGCATTGGCGGGCAGACGCACACGCGCACGAAAAAGCCCGCCGGAATAAAGCTTCAGCCCATCGCGGCTGTCTTCCTGGTAGAGCTGCTGCGCCGTCCTCAGCCGCACCAGCGCGGCGCGATAGTCCGAAGGCGCGGTGCCGGGCGGCGTGCCGCCGGCGAGACGCGCCGACGCCGCGGGATCGAGTTGCAGCGCCCAGATTTCCTGCGGGCTGGCGATCTCGCGGAGATTGCGGTTGCTGAGCACGGCGAAAAACGCCGGCGCCTCGCTGAAGCGCACGGGCGGCCCGTTCACCCAAAGCCCGAGGAAGCGACGCTTGCGCATCAGGCTCGCCGGTTCGCTCGGACCCCGTACAGCGACGACGATGTCGCCGCGGCCGCGCCGATCGGGGTTGACGCCCCAGACGTCGATGGTTGAGCCGCGATAATCGGAGCTCACCATGATCTGGTCCTCGGCGACAGCCGCGGGCAGTTCCGAGGCCGCGGGTGCGGGCGCGGGTGCAGGCGCCGCCGCTGGCGGCGCTTGCGCGATTGCCGAGGCGGGCGCGAGCAGAACGAGCGCGAAAATGCTGAGGAGCGCCTGGCGCACTTACGGCCCGCCCGTCAGCGTGAAGAGCTCGCGCGGCTGCCACGCCAGCCCGAACAGGAAGACCGCGCTCGATCCCACCAGGATAAGGCCGAGTGCGGCGCGGATTTGTTCGCTGCGCAGCCGCGCGCCGACACGCGATCCGAATTGCGCGCCGACGACGCCGCCGAGCATCAGCAGCGCCGAGAGCACGAGATCGACCGTATGGGTGGCGGTCGATTGCAGGACCACGATCAGCGCGGTGACGATGAGAATCTGAAACAGCGATGTGCCGACCACGACATTGGTGGGCATGCGCAACAGATAGATCATCGCCGGCACGAGAATGAATGCACCGCCGACACCCATGATCGCGGCAAGCACGCCGACGCCGAAGCCGAGGAAGATCGGCGGAATGACGCTGATATAAAGCCCGGAGCGCGGAAACCTGAGCCGCAGCGGCAGGCGATGCGCCAGCGTGCGCGCCGGTCGCGCCAGGAGATTGGAGGCGGGCGCGGCGCGTCCGCGCAGCACGGCGATGCTTTCGCCCAGCATCAGCAAGCCGATCAGCGCCAGGAATACGACGTAACAGAGCTGGATGATGAGATCGAGCTGGCCGATGGCCATCAGCCGGTGGAACAGCGAGACGCCGAACACGTCGCCCAGCACGCCGCCGATCGAGAGCAGCACGCCCATGCGCCAATCGACGCTCTTGCGCCGCGATTGGCTCATGATGCCGGAAAACGAGGTCGCCGCGATCTGGCTCGCGCCGGTCGCGACCGCGACCGGGGCCGGGACACCCATGAAAATGAGCGACGGGGTCATGATGAAGCCGCCGCCCACGCCGACGAGCCCGGACACGAATCCCACCAGCCCGCTGACCAATAGGACAACGGCCACGTCCACCGGCATTTCGGCGATGGGCAGGTAGATCGAGGGCATGA
>DASZSK010000112.1:0-9740 GCA_035548735.1 Caulobacterales bacterium
GCGCCAACATCAAGGGCGAGATCTTCCTCGCTGACGCCCGCATCGACGGCTACCTCGCCTTCGGCGGGGGGCGCTTCATGAATGGCGGCGGCTGGGCGATCCGCGCGCCGAACGTGCGGATCGGCGGCAACCTCACGCTCAAGCTCGCCGATGACGATACGGCGCCGCACGGCAAGAAAACCGTGATCCAGGGCGGCGCCAAATTCGATCGCGCACAGATCGACGGCGCGGTCGCCTGGCTCAATCTCGAACTCCGCGGGGCGGGGCCGGACGGCGCCAAGGGCCCGCTGCTTTCGTTCGCCGACGCACGCATCAAAGGGCCGCTGCAGGCGCGCAATCTCACCGCGCAGGAAGACGCGCGCATCGATCTGGCCGGGGCTAGCTGCGACTCCCTCGACGACGATCTCAAGACGGCCTGGGGCGTGGAGAAAGCCGCGCTCGATCTCGACGGCTTCTCCTACGCGCGTCTCGACGGCGGCGGCAAGGACGATCGCTGGAGAGCGCGCCTCGGCTGGCTTCGCAAGAGCCGCCGCAACGGCTTTTCGCCGCAACCTTATGCGGTCCTGGCCGACGTTTATGCGCGCGCGGGTTTGCGCGAGGATGCGCGGCGCGTGCTGCTCGCGCAGCACGATCTGCGCGCGCTGCATTCGAGAGCCGGACCGCTGACGCGCGCGCTCTCTTCGGCGTTCGGCCTCGTCTGCGGCTACGGCTTCGCGCCGATCCGCGCCGTACGCGCGCTTGTGCTGTTCCTCGCGCTCGGGATTGCCGGCGTGTTTGCGATGGACGCAACGGGCGTGCTGGTGACGCCGCAGGGCGCGCGCTGCGCCGGCGCGATCGAACCCGCTCTCTATGCGATCGACGTCGCCCTGCCTGTGATCGATCTTGGCCAAGAGGGCAAATGCGCGCCGGGACGCCCGACCGGATCGCATCTGTTCAAAGGCATTGAGATCAAAGGCGCCGACTGGCGCTTGTTCGAAGGTGTTGCGCTCTGGCGCTGGGCGGAGTCGCTCTACGCGCTGCTGGGCGCTTTGCTCACCGCACTCGCCGTCATCACCTTCTCAGGCGTCCTTAAGCCAAAAGCGGAAGATTAGCTTCCGCTTGCCCAGCGCTGTCAGCCGGCCTATCTCGGGATACCCGCCCGAAAGAGGCTTGGAGGAACGACATGCAGATAGGGATCGTCGGCCTCGGCCGAATGGGCATGGGCATCGCCAAGCGCCTGCTGCGCAATGGGCACGAAGTCGTCGTCAACAATCGCAGCCAGGCGCCGGTTGAAGAAGCGGTCGCCGCGGGCGCGACACCAGCTGCGAGCCTCGAAGAGATGGTGAGCAAGCTGAAACCGCCGCGCGCAGTGTGGATCATGTTGCCGGACGGCGCGGTGACGGAATCCGCAGTCGAAGCAGCCGGGCGTCTCGTCAGCAAAGGCGACATCGTCATCGACGGCGGCAACACCTTCTACAAGGACGACATTCGCCGCGCCAAAGCGCTGCGCGACAAGGGCGTGCACTATGTCGATATCGGCACGTCCGGCGGCGTGTGGGGCTTGGAGCGCGGCTTTTGCATGATGGTCGGCGGCGAAGAAGAAGCCGTGCGCCACCTCGATCCGATCCTGAAAACGCTGGCGCCCGGCATGGGTTCGATTCCGCGCACGCACCGCAATGCGAAGGCCGATCCGCGCGCCGAGATGGGCTACATCCATGCGGGGCCGGCGGGCGCCGGGCATTTCGTCAAGATGGTGCATAACGGCATCGAGGACGGGATCATGCAGGCCTTCGCCGAGGGCTTCGACATCATGCGCTGCCGCAACAGCGACAAGCTGCCGGCCGACGAACGCTTCGATCTCAATATGGGCGACATCGCCGAAGTCTGGCGCCGCGGCAGCGTGATCTCGTCGTGGTTGTTGGACCTCACGGCGTCGGCGCTGGCTGAGGATCCCGATCTTAAGGAATTCAGCGGCGTCGTCTCCGATTCCGGCGAAGGACGCTGGACGGTGCAAGCGGCGATCGAGGAAGCCGTGCCGGCGAACGTGCTGTCGGCTGCGCTCTATGCCCGCTTCCGCTCGCGCCAGAGCGCCACCTATGGCGACAAGCTCTTGTCCGCCATGCGCAAGGGCTTCGGGGGCCACGTCGAGCCCAAATAGCGGCATTCCGCTTGATTTTGCGCCCGCCGCGCCGCAAGCGGAGCCCCATGAAGATTCTGGTGGTCGGTTCGGGCGGGCGAGAGCACGCGCTGGGTTGGAAGCTGGCGCAGAGCCCGCTGGTCAGCGAAATCGTCTCCGCGCCCGGCAATCCGGGGCTGGCCGACATCGGCCGGACCATTCCGATCGCCGCCGACGACGCCGCGGAGGTGGCGGCTCTCGCGGTCAGGGAGCAGATCGATCTTGTCGTCATCGGGCCGGAAGCGGCCGCAGCGGCCGGGCTCGCCGATCGGTTGAAACAAGTGGGCGTGCCCTGCTTCGGACCGAGTCAGGCGGCGGCCGCGCTCGAAAGCTCCAAAGCGTTCATGAAGGAATTCTGCGTGCGCCACGGCGTGCCGACCGCAGAATACAAAGTGTTCGACGATGCGATCCGCGCGAAGGCTTATCTTGGCACGCGCGAACCGCCGTTCGTGATCAAGGCCGACGGGTTGGCGCAAGGCAAAGGCGTGGTGATCGCCGAAACGCGGCGCGATGCGGACGCCGCAGTCGACGAAATCCTCTTCCTCAAGAAATTCGGCGCGGCCGGTCAGCGCATCGTCATCGAGGATTTTCTGCCCGGCGAAGAAGCCAGCTTTTTTGCCATCTGCGACGGAACGACTGCGATCCCGCTCGTCGCCGCGCAGGATCACAAGCGCGCGTTCGACGGCGATAAAGGTCCCAACACCGGCGGCATGGGCGCGTATTCGCCAGCGCCCGTGTTCACCGACAAGATGCGCGATCTCACCATGGAGCGCATCATTTTGCCGACGCTCAACGGCATGCGCGATGAAGGCCATCCGTTCGTCGGCGTGCTCTTCGCGGGACTGATGGTGACGCCCGAAGGGCCGAAGCTGATCGAGTTCAATGTGCGCTTCGGCGACCCCGAATGTCAGACCCTGATGCGGCGGCTGAAGTCAGACTTCGCACCGGTTTTGCTGGCCGCCGCACTAGGCAAGCTGTCGCAAGCAGCCCCGCTCGAGTGGGATGAGCGCCCTGCGGTCACGGTTGTTTACGCGGCGAACGGCTATCCCGATCAGCCTCTTGTGGGCTCCGCCATTCGCGGCCTCGCGCAAGCGCAAACCATCGAGGGTGTGGAAGTCTTCATCGCCGGCGCCAAGCGCGACGACGACGGCCTCTTGCGCGCCTCAGGCGGACGCGTGCTCAATGTGACGGCGATCGGCGACACGCTCGCCCAAGCGACTGCGCGCGCTTACGCGGCGATCGATCTGATCGACTGGCCGGGGGGCTTCTGCCGTCGCGACATCGGCTGGCGCGCATTGGCGAAATAAGCCCGCGGGCGTAAGCTCGCGCAATGGCGAAAGAACCGCAATCCGCGTTCAGCGGCACAAAACCCGTCGAGGAACGCCATCAGCTTGATGAAGCGAGCCTGCTTGCGTGGCTCGACGCGCATGTGGAAGGCTTCGCCGGCCCGCTCGAAGTGCTGCAGTTCCGCGGCGGGCAATCCAACCCGACCTACCAGCTGGTCACACCGTCGCGGAAATACGTGCTGCGCAAGAAACCAAGCGGAAAGTTGTTGCCCTCCGCGCACGCGGTTGATCGCGAGTATCGCGTCATTGCCGCGCTGCATCCCACCGGCTTTCCGGTCGCGCGGCCTTATGCGCTCTGCGAGGACGATAGCGTCATCGGCGCCATGTTCTATGTCATGGAGATGGTCGAAGGGCGCGTCCTGTGGGATGCGTCGCTGCCGGATGCGACGCCCGCGGAACGGCGCGCCATCTACGAAGCGAAAGTCTCGACGCTGGCGCGGCTGCACAACACCGACTTCGCCGCGATCGGTCTCGGCGATTACGGCAAGCCCGGAAATTATTTCGCGCGCCAGATCGATCGCTGGAGCAAGCAATACAAGCTCTCCGAGACCGAAACGATCGCGGAAATGGACCGGCTGATCGCGTGGTTGCCGACAACGATCCCGCCCGGCGAGCGCACCTCCATCGTTCACGGCGATTTTCGCCTCGACAATTTGATCCTGCATCCGACCGAGCCGCGCGTGATCGCGGTGCTCGATTGGGAATTGTCCACGCTGGGCGATCCTTTGGGCGACTTCACCTATCACCTGATGAATTGGGTAATGCCGCGCGACGGACGCTCCGGCCTCGCTGGCCTCGATCTCAAAGAGCTGGGCATTCCGACCATGGATGAGTATGTCGCGCTCTATTGCGCGCAAACAGGCCGCGACGGCATTCCCGCGCTGGATTGGTACTTTGCCTATAATCTCTTCCGGCTCGCCGGCATTCTGCAGGGCATCGCCGGACGCGTGCGCGACGGCACCGCCGCCAGCGCGCACGCCGCCGACATGGCCAAGCGCGTGAAACCGCTGGCGAACGCTGCGTTTAGCTTCGCTCAAAAAGCGGGGATGGCGTAAGTCTCAACACGAGACGCTGAATCTCTCTATGCGCCGGCGTCTGCTTTTGCTTGCATGCGCGCCATGACCACCTGGGATCCGTCGCTCTATCTGAAATTCGGCGCCGAGCGCACGCGGCCCGCGGCCGACCTGCTCGCGCACGTCCAACTCGAAGCGCCGCGCTTCGTGGTTGATCTGGGCTGCGGGCCCGGCAATTCGACGGCGCTGCTGCGCGCGCGCTATGCGCGGGCCGACATCCTCGGCGTGGATTCAAGCGAGGACATGCTGGCCGACGCCGCCAAGAGCGGCCTTGCGGCGCGCTGGGCCCAGGGCAATTTCGATGCGTGGGTTCCAGAAACGCCGCCCGATCTCATCTACGCCAACGCAGCCTTCCAATGGTCCGACGATCCGCTGACGCTGGTGAAGCGCTTATTCACCACGCTCGCGCCGGGCGGTGCGCTTGCCTTCCAAGTTCCGCAGAATTTTGATGAACCCTCGCACATGCAGGTGCGCGCGGTCGTTGAGACGCCGCGCTGGTCGTCGAAGCTCAAAGGCGCGCGTCAGTACGATCCCGGTTTCGCCAAGGCGCCGGACTATGCGCGCGCGCTGATGCCGCTCCAGGCCAAACTCGACATCTGGACCACGGAATATATGCACATCCTCGACGGCGCCGATCCGGTGTTTCGCTGGATGTCCGGTACGGGCCTCAGGCCCTTCGTGCAGGCCCTTGCGGCTGAGGAACGACCCGCTTTCGAAGCCGAAGTTCGCGAGAGGCTGGCGCGCGCCTATCCGCCCGAGGCGGATGGACGCACGCTCTTCCCGTTCCGCCGCCTGTTCGTGATTGCAGCCAAGTGAGTCTCGCGGCACACCCGCGCGCATGATCCGCATACTCGCCAAAGGCGGCGCGGAAGCCGCCAACCTGGATGATCCGGCCGCGCTCTGGATTGATCTGGAAAACCCAACGGCGGAAGAAGAAAAGTCGGTCGAAGCGGCCCTGTCGATCGATGTGCCGACCCCCACCGAGCGCAGCGCCTTCGAGGAATCGGCGCGCTTCTACGAGGAGAATGGCGCGCTCTTTCTCACGGCGACCCTGCTCGGACGTCGCGACGAAGGTCCCTTCGTCAGCGGCGCCGTCACCTTCGTGCTGGTGAAGGGCAAGCTTGTCACGGTCCGGCAGATCCGGCCGCGCGCGTTCGAGATCGGCCAGACTCGCGCGTCCGCGCGCGTCGGTGCGGCGCAAACGGGCGCGGACGCCGCCGTAGCGCTGCTGGAAGGGGCGGTCGAACGCCTCGCCGACATCCTCGGCGAAACCACGACGCAAATCACCGCCTTCTCCACCCGCTTGTTCGGCGAGCACCAGGAACCCTACAGCCTGCGCGAGAGCCTTCGCGCGCTCGGGCGCATCGGCCTGCTGACCTCGATGGCGCACGACTCGCTCTCGAGCCTGCAAAGGCTGACCGCGTATGCGCGCCACGTCTGCGATCGCCACGGCCTCAACGAGGCCCAGCTCAACGTGCTGCAGCGCGACGTCGAGGAATTGGAGCATCAGGCGGAGGCGTTGCAGGCGCGCATTTCGTATCTGCAGGACGCCACGCTCGGCATCATCAACTCGATCCAGGCGGACGTCATCAAGGCGCTGTCGCTTGCGACGATCGCTTTCGTGCCGCCGACGCTGATCGCCTCGATCTTCGGCATGAATTTCGTGCATATGACCTGGTTTCAGAAACCGTGGGGCGCCCCGGTCGCGTTCCTGCTCATGCTGCTTGCCCCCGGCGCGCTTCTCGGCGTCGCCAAATGGCGGCGCTGGTTCTGAGCGGACGGCTGGAGCTGAAGGCGGACACCTGCTACCTGACGCCCGAAGGGCGCCCGTCTGTGCTGCGGGAGTGCCGAGGTGAGACATGGCTATTCTGGAATTCTCCCGTCGCTACGCGATGGCGCACCGGCTATTGGCCGAACCCAGCTCGAAATGCGTCATCCCGCACGGGCACAACGAGATCGTCACCGTTCGGCTCGCGCCGAAGGCGCCGTTTCGCTTCGGCGGCGCCAATGCGCTCGCCCCGTTTGAGAACATCAAAGGCCGCTGGCATGCCTGGATCGACGGCGCGGTGGATCATTCCTTGCACTTGGGCGAAGACGATCCGTTGCTCGGCTATTTCCGCGCGCACGAACCCGCGCAGTTGAAGCGGGTGATGACGTTTCCCGGCGATCCGACGACGGAAGCGCTCGCCGCATCTTTCTGGCTGAAGCTCTCGGCGTTCTTGGAAGCCGACGCTCTACCGTTCGCGGTGGAAAACCTGCGCGTCGAGGAAACGCCGACCAACACGGTCGTCATCACGCGCGAAACGTTCGATCCGCTCGAATGCGGCTTGGCGTTGAACGCCTGGCAACGCCGCGCCGACATGAGCATCAACGATTTCTGACAAAGCGGCCGCCGGCGCACGAACGCCGACGGCCAAGTTTGGCTGGGAACGTCTGTCAGGCGGCGCGGGCGGCGAGAAATTGCTGCAAAGAAACGCCCATTTCATCGGTCGCTTGCTTGAGCAGCCGATCGTGCGCGACGACGCGGTCGTAATAGCGTTTCGCCTTCTCGTGTCCGAGGAACGGCGTCTTGCCGAAGGCCGGCGGGATGATGTTGGCGTAGAATAAAGCCGGCACAAGCGCGCAATCGGCCAACGTCAAGCGTTCTTCGACCGCATAGATTTCGTCACCCTGCAGATAGTGTTCGATGTAGCGCAAGCCATCGTCCAGCTTGGCGAGGCCATCTTCCACTTTCGCGGCGTCGCGCGGATTGGCGCTGAACTGACCGAACAGGATGTTCAGCCCGGCGAGATAGTAGATATCGAGCAGACGCGTGAACAAACGGACCTTGGCCTTCGCCAGCGGATCGCCGCCGCGCAGCGACGGCTGCGGAAAGGTGTCCTCGATGAATTCCGCAATCGTCTCGCTCTCGATCAGGTGAAAATCGGCGCCCGTGTCGAGACACGGGATGCGCCCGGTGGGCGCGATCTTTCGGTACGCCTCGATCTCCATGCGCGGCGCCAAGGCGATCTTATCTTCGAGGCCCTTCGCGCGGATCTGGATGCGATTGCGCGTCGTGTACGGCGACAAGTGAACGTCGATGAGGGTCATAGGCATGGCCGTTCCTCCCGCCACCCTCTTAGCGTCACTATGACAATCGGTCTACATATTTCTTGGACGGCTTTCCCCGCGCGCGAACCCGCCTACATTGCCTCCCGCTGAACCGCTGGAGCCTCCATGTTTTCCTTGCCGCCGCAGGTCGCGCCGATCCTGATGCTGATCACGTCCAACATGTTCATGACCTTCGCCTGGTACGGGCACCTGCGCTTCAAGAGCACGCCGATCCTACTCGCCATCCTGGCGAGCTGGGGCATCGCGCTCTTCGAATATTGCTTCGCGGTGCCGGCGAACCGCATCGGCTCGGCCGTCTATTCGACCGCGCAATTGAAGACGATGCAGGAAGTCATCACGCTCACTGTGTTCGCGCTGTTCTCAGTCGTCTATCTGAAAGAACCGCTCGGTTGGAACCACGCGCTGGGGTTTGCGCTCATTGCGCTCGGCGCAGGCGTGGTGTTCATGGGCAAGTGATCAGGTGGGGAACTGAAGCCAGACGATCCAAGGCGCGCCGAGCATCAGGCCGATCAGCGCTTCCACACCGGCCGAAACCAGATTGAACTGCGTGCGCGTGCCGTCGCGCCACATCGAAACGACGCGTCCGAAGGCCGCGCCCAACCATCCCGCCGAAAGCGTCGCCGCAGCGCCCGTCGCCAATGCGCCAATCACCTCCTGACCGAACAGGATCCAGTGCAGCGTGATCAGCAGCGCAAAGCCATGCAGGCCGAGGAACACGCCGCCATAGGTCGCGCGGAATTCCGCGAACCCGCCGGGCGCGGCTTCATCCGCCTTGAGCCGCACCAGACGCGCGGCCCATTTCGGATCGATCAAGCCGCGCGCGCCGAGACATGCGCCAAATGAAAGCGCCAGCGCATTGAGCAGCCAGGCGAAGAGATCGAGCGTCAGCCCCTCATGCCACATCAAGCGGCCTTGGGCTTATTGCCGGCATGCTTGCCCAGCTCGATCTGCGCGATAGTGCGGCAATGCACTTCGTCCGGGCCGTCGGCGAGACGTAGCGTGCGGATGCCGGCATAGGATTTGGCGAGGCCGAAATCCTGGCAAACGCCGGCGCCGCCATGCGCCTGAATTGCATCATCGATGATCTTCAGCGCCATGCGCGGCGCGGCCACCTTGATCATGGCGATCTCGCCGCGCGCGGCTTTATTGCCGGCGACGTCCATCATATACGCAGCCTTGAGGCACAAAAGACGCGTCATCTCGATATCGATGCGCGCTTCGGCGATGCGCTGCTCCCAGATCGAATGCTCGGCGATGGTCTTGCCGAACGCCGTGCGCGAAGCGAGCCGCTTGCACATGGCTTCGAGCGCCGCTTCCGCCGCCCCGATCGTGCGCATGCAATGGTGGATCCGCCCCGGGCCAAGCCGGCCCTGCGCGATCTCGAAGCCGCGACCCTCGCCAAGAATGAGGTTTTCCGCGGGGACGCGCACGTCCTTCAGTTCGATCTCCATATGGCCGTGGGGGGCATCGTCATAGCCGAACACGCTCAAGGGGCGCAGCACGCTCACGCCCTTTGCGTCGAGCGGCACGAGAATCTGGCTCTGCTGCTGGTAGCGATGCGCGCTGGGGTCGGTCTTGCCCATCAGGATGGCGATCTTGCAGCGCGGATCGCCCGCGCCCGACGACCACCATTTGCGGCCGTTGATCACGTAATGATCGCCGTCGCGCTTGATCTCGGTCTGGATATTGGTCGCATCCGACGAGGCGACCGCGGGCTCGGTCATCAGGAACGCCGAGCGGATCTCTCCGTTCATCAGCGGCTTCAGCCACTGATCTTTCTGTGCACGCGTACCGTAGCGTTCGAGCACTTCCATGTTGCCCGTATCCGGCGCCGAGCAATTGAACACCTCCGACGCGAACACCACGCGCCCCATGATCTCCGCCAGCGGCGCGTATTCGAGATTGGAGAGCGCAGGGCCCTCGAACTTGAAGCTGTCGTCGACATTGGCATGCCCGCTGGAGGGCGGCATGAACATGTTCCAAAGGCCATCGGCTTTGGCTTTCGCCTTCAGCTCTTCCAGCACCGGCAGCACCTTCCAGCGACCGCCCTCGTGC
>DASZSK010000113.1:0-5849 GCA_035548735.1 Caulobacterales bacterium
GCCGACAGGGCTTGTCAGCGTGTAGCTGACGCTCGCGAACACGCTGTCATCGACATCGCCATTGATCACGTCGCCGACATTGTCGACGACGAAGGTGTCCGACCCCGCGCCCCCCGTCATGGTGTCCGCGCCGGCGCCGCCATCGAGTGAATCCGAATCCGCGCCGCCCAGCAGCACGTCATCGCCGGCGCCGCCGAGCAGCGTATCGCGCCCGTCGCCGCCGCTCAGTTGATTGGAGGCGTCGTTGCCGGTGAGCAGGTCCCAGCCCGAGCCGCCCTGTGCGTTCTCGATCACCACGCCGTGGGCGATGGTGAAACCGCTGCGCGCGTTCTGCGCGTAAGAGACATAGCCGCCGCCGCCGATTTCGCTCAGCAACGTCGCTGGACGCAGATCGATGACCGCGTTTTGCGATCCATTATAGACGATGCTGTCCGCGCCGCTGACGTCCCAGATCGTACGGTAGGCTGCGCCGGCGGCGTTGACGTCGTTCAGCGTATAGACGGTGTCGCCCGCATTGGTGTTGGGATTGACGCCGTATTTCTCTTGAATGAGCGCAACGTCGAGCGCGCCGGGCGTCGCCTGACTGCCGTAGGTCAGGCTGAAATTGTAGCCCAGCGGGCCGGCCGGCCAGCCGTCATTGTAGCTCATGGTCGTGAACACGCCCTGGTTCAAAAGGTACGTGCCGTAGGAGTCGAATTCATCGATGACGCCCTGCATCGTCTCGCTTGAACCGCCGCTGTCGTGCGGGTGCGCGAGGCCGAGGCCGTGCCCGAATTCGTGGACGAGCGTGACAAAGCCGATGCCGCCGGGCTGCAGTCCGCCGCTGGTCCAACCGGTCGCGGTCGGATCGAACGTGCCGTAGCCTACGCCGCCGGTCGTGCCCATCTGCCCGAGCGTGTTGTCCGGCAAGTCGGCAAGCACGAGGATGAATTGCGCATTGGCGGAGGAATTGGTCTGCACAAAATGCAGATCGGCGATCGCCTCGTACGTCGCCAACGCGTTGAACGCTGCGGTGATCTCCGATGCGTTCCAGTTCCGCATGGCGGTCTCGCCTTGGAACGTCTGGCCCATCGTGGCGAAATAGACATTGATCGTGTGCGTGCCGACAGCGAACCCGAGATCGATCGTGTCGAGCGGATTCTGCGGCGGCCCATTGTCGAACGTCAGAGTATAGTCGCCCGTCAGCTCGGGGCCGGTATCCGGCTCCCAGGCGCGCGCATTGATGTAGTAGGTCCCGGACTGCGTCGCGGTGAAACGCATGAGCGATGTGCGGCCAGGGCCGCCGTCGTCATCGAGCGAGATGAGGGTCCCGCTCGCGTCGTAGAGTTCAAGATAGGGGTCCTCCAGCGCCGCGCCGCCCGTGCCCACCATCGTGAACACGTAGCTCTGCCCGGCGACAAGCTGGACCTGATACCAATCATCGTCGCCCGGCGTATCGATGGTCGACACAGCGGAATCGCCGAGGCCGAGCGCATACGGCGTCGAGATGTTGTTCGGCACTTCCGTCGGCGGATTGATTTGCACCGCTTCGGCAGGCCCGCCGAGCGCGGCCTGCGGCTGCCCCGCGCCAAACAGATCATTATCGAACAGCGGCTTTGCGGCCGACGCATCCGCGCCATCCGTCATATCCATGATGCGCATTGAGGCTCCCCCACTTTCGCCGCGAGCTTAGAGCACGGCAAAAGCCAATCAAGCGCGCCCCGCCGCGGACGCCGTCAGGGCGTACTCGGCTTCTTCGCGATAGAGGTTCGGGCCGGTCTTCTTGGTCCAGCTCGAATAGAGAATGAAACGCTCCACCGCGAACGGCCGCGCTTGAAACAGCCCGAGGCGGCTTTCGAACGATTGTACGCGATCGAGCGGCGCGCCCGTCAGATAAGCGAGCGTGACGTGCGGCGTAAATTTGTGCGGATCGGGTTTGAGGCCCAGTTTACGCGCCGCGCGTTCGCAGCCTGCGGCGAGCTTCGTCAGCGCCGGGCTCTCCTCCGCGCCGATCCATAACGCATGCGGATCGCGCCCGCCGAACGAACCCGCCGCCTTGAGCTGAAGCGTGAACGGCGCCGTGCGCGCAGCGATCTCGGCGAGGAACGCGTCCAATTCCTCGGCCAGCGGCTCCTGCACCTCGCCGAAAAATCTGAGCGTCAGATGCAGCGCTTCGCGCGGCCGCCACTTGGCGCCCGGCACGCCCTTCTGCAGCGCGAGCAGACGCTCGGCGACATCGTCCGGCAGAGCGATCGCGGCGAAGAGGCGGAGAGACATGGATGCAGATAGGTGTGATCTCGCGCGCGCTTGTAAAGCAGCGCCGCGGCGCGTTGCCGCTTTGTTCCCGCAAACAACACCATTCGCTGAAACGTCGCTCTGACGCCGGCCGAATTCCATGGCCCGCTTTTTCAGCAGCCCGCTTTCAACAAACCGGACTGCGCGGTCACTCATCGGACGGGAAGATCATCGCGCATACGCTTCACCCAGGTGGCGTTTGCTGCACTGCATTTGCATGCGGGACCGGCGCTTGCGCCGAGACCTTCCGACAAGCTGAATCGAACTCCTTTCGCGCTTGATCGTCAAGCGCGAAGTGCGAATCTGAATGCAAAGACATGCTGCCGCGCGGAACGCGAAATCCGCGTGGTTACGCGGAAAAGTGCGGCGACGCGCGGAACCCAAACGCTCTTGCTAATCGCTCGCGCGCTTTGTCGCTTCGTAGCCCGCAAGCGCGGCTGTGCGTGCGCTGGCGTGATCGACGATGGGCGCCGGATAGGTTTCGCCAAGACGCACGCCAGCAGCTTCAAGCACATCCGCGGGCGCTTCGAACGGCGAGTGAATGTAGCGTGGCGGCAGGCGTGCGAGTTCGGGAATCCACTGACGCACATAGGCGCCGTCGGGATCGAATTTGCGTCCCTGCTCGATCGGATTGAAGACGCGGAAGTATGGCGCGGCGTCGGCGCCGCTGCCTGCGACCCACTGCCAGCTCGCGCTGTTGTTGGCGAGATCGGCGTCGACGAGCGTATCCCAGAACCACGCGGCGCCTTCGCGCCAATCGATGCGCAAATGCTTCACCAGAAAACTCGCGACGCCCATGCGCACGCGATTGTGCATCCAGCCGGTCGCCCACAATTCACGCATCCCTGCATCGATATAAGGATAGCCAGTACGGCCACGCTTCCAGGCTTCGCATTCGGCGGAATTGTTGCGCCACGGATAGGCGTCGAACGACGGGCGCCAATTGCGTTCGGGCAGCGCGGGGAAGTGAAACAGCAGATGCGCGGAGAAATCGCGCCAGCCCAATTCCTTCAGCAACGTGTCGACATCCGCTTGGGAGGCGTCGCCAACGGCGAGCGCGCGATGCGCGACGGCAGAAATCTGGCGCGGCGAGATTTCGCCGAAGTGCAAATGCGGCGACAGCCGCGACGTGTGTGCGAGATCGGGGCGATCGCGTTTCGCCGAATAGCCGCGCAGCGCGCCTTCGACGAAATCGTCGAGCCGATGCTGCGCGCCGCGCTCTCCGGGCGACCAAAAGGTCGGCCACGCAGCAGCCCAGTTCGGCTGGCGCGGCAAGAGACGCCAATCTTCAAGCGCGTCGCTCTTTGGCGGCGCCGCAAGTTCATGCTTCGGCGCGGGCGACGGCGCGGCGAGCGGCGTCCGTTGCACCGCGCGCCAGAACGGCGTGAACACTTTGTACGGTTCGCCCGCCCCGGTCTTGAGCGTCGCCGGTTCGTGCATGAGCGCCGTGTTGAAGCTCTGCACGTCGACGCCGCGCGCTTTCAGCGCCGCCTTGATCGACGCATCGCGCGCGATGGCGCCGGGCTCGTAGACACGCGACCAGAACACCGCGTCGGCCCTGACTTCTTTCAGCAGCGCATCGAGTTCGGCGTGCGCGTCACCGCGGCGCAGCACCAAGCCGCCAAGTGATTGCGCGAGCGCGGCGAGACTATGGTGCAGCCACCAGCGGCTCGCCGCGCCCAGCCGCGGCGAGTTTGTCTCGTCGAGGATGTAGACGGGAACCACCGGACCGCGCGCGCATGCGGCGCTCCAGGCCGCGTTATCCGCGAGCCGCAGATCCTGCCGGAACCAGAAGATGCTCGTCATGCCCGTCCGATCACAATTGTCCGCAGCGTATAACGGCTTATAAGCGCCAGCGGATCATTCGGAGTTTTGACCATGGCCTTGCGCATCGGCATTCTGGGCGCGGCGCGCATCGCGCGCTCGTTCTGCGACGGCGTGCGCGGGTCCGACAAGGTGACAGTCGCCGCCATCGCCAGCCGCAAGCAGGACACTGCCGACGCGTTCGCGCGCGATATGGGCGTGCCGCAAGCCTATTCATCGTATGAAGCGCTGCTGGCCGACGATACGATCGACGCGATCTACAATCCGTTGCCGCACGGACTGCACCGTGAATGGTCGGTGCGCGCGGCGGAAGCCGGCAAGCACGTGCTGTGCGAAAAGCCGTTCGGCGTAAGCGCGGACGATGTGGTGGCGATGCTCGACGCCGCGAAGCGCCATGGCGTGCATATCGTCGAGGCGTACCCGTATCTGGCGCAGCCGCAGACGCAAGAATTGCGGCGCATGGTGCGCGACGGCGCGCTGGGGCGCGTGAAGCTCATCCTGGCGACATTCGGCTTCAATCTGACCAATCCCGGCGACATCCGTCTCGATCCCGCGCTCGGCGCGGGCGCGCTTTATGACGTTGGCTCTTACACGGTGAGCCTGACGCGCGTGCTAACCGGCGAGAAACCGAAGCGCGTGAGCGCCGCGGCGGACTTCTATGAGAATGGCGGCGATCGCACCCTGGCGGCGACGCTCGAGCATGCGAGCGGCGTGCTCGGGCAGATGTCGTGCTCCTTCGCCATGCAGCACACGCGTTATGCGATGATCATCGGCGAGGAAGCGACGGTCGAAACCAATTTCTGGAACCACACCAATCCGCGCTTCGCGCCGGTGCTGAAGATCAAGCGCGGCGGCCTGCCCCATGACTGGGAGACGATCACGCTGCCGGAGACGAACGGCTTTCGCGCCGAGGCGGAAAGTTTCGCCGATCTGATCGGCGGCGGCGCGTGGACCGGCGCGACGGCGCAGGAATCGCTCGACATCGCGCAAACCATTGATGCGGTGCGCGAAAGCGCGAAGACGCGGACGTGGGTTGAGGTGAAATGAGACGTTCGCGCGTTGAAGCGCGGACTTTCCCTTCCCCTTACGTATCCACCTCGGCGTCGAGCGCGTTGTCCTGGATGAACTCGCGGCGCGGTTCGACCACGTCGCCCATCAGCTTCGAGAACATCTCGTCGGCTTCGTCGAGCTGGGCGACCTTGACCTGCAAGAGCGTGCGCACATCCGGATCGAGCGTGGTTTCCCAGAGCTGATCCGGGTTCATCTCGCCCAAGCCTTTGTAGCGCTGCATGGAGATGCCCTTCGAGCCCGCGGCCATGATGGCGGCGAGCAGCGAGAGCGGCCCGTGCACGGGCGTTCCGTCGCTGCCGCGTTTCAGCGAAGCGCGGCCCGAATAGGTTTCGCGCAACGCCGCGGCGCGATCTGCCAGTCGGCGCGCATCGGTCGATGACAGGAAGAGCTTATCCAGCACCACGCGCTCGGTGACGCTGCGCACGACGCGCTCCAGCACCAAGGCGTGATCGGGATCGAAGCGTCCGCTCCAGGTGGCTTCACCCTCTTCGGCGATCGCATTCAAGCGCGCGGCGGCGGCTCGCGCTTCCGTCTCGCCCGCGTTGGGCGCGAAGGCGCCGGCGATGGCGGCCTGTTCGAGCACGGCGTCCGGCCCGCGCTGATGCAGGCGCTTCACCAGCGATTCCACGGCGACGGCTTCGCGCGCGAGCCGCTTCAGATCGTCGCCGGCGATTTGCGAA
>DASZSK010000114.1:0-5422 GCA_035548735.1 Caulobacterales bacterium
GACTTTTTCGGGCTTGGGCTTTTCGGTCTTTTCCGCCTTCGGCGGCGGCGCATCCTGCTTCGGCTTCGGCGCGGCGGCCTTTGGCAGCGCAGCGATCTTCGGCGGCTTTGCTTTTGGTTTCGCCTTCACCGGCGGCTGCGCGCCCGTGCCGGTTTTGGCGCCGGTCTCGCGCGGCCATTTGGCGTCAAGTGAGGACAGCGGCGTCTTCAGCACTTCGGCGGCGTAGAGCGAGCGCACGACCTTGTCGTCTTCGCCGAGCGTCTGACGCACCTTGCCGGTCCTTTTGAACTCTTCGTATTGCGCGGCGACTTCGCGGCGTGCGCCCTGATCGTCGATCGCCTTCAGCACCGATTGGATCGGCATTTCGAGGCCCATGAAGGCGGCTTGCAGATTGCCGTCGATTTTCGGCGGCTTCACCGCAGCTTCGGCGAAGGCCTTGTCGAGCACATGCGCGAGACCAACAGCGGCGCGTCCAACCAGCGGCGCGATCGCCAGCCGCAGCTCCTGGTCGAGCCCGGCCGGCGGATCCTTCGCGCCGACTTCGAAATTATAGTGTTCGATGATGGTTTCGTAGTGCTTGGTCGCTTCCTGCGCGCCGGACTTCAGCATTTGCGCCAGCCAGTTGTCGCCAGCGGGGATATCGACGCTCGGATAGCCGCCGAGCTCGTCATCCAGCATCTTCTGAAACGTCAGATACGACTTGTTGAAGCTCCACTCGACGGCCCGGTGGATGACGTTCTCTTCTTCCGTCTGGTGCGTGTGAAACGGTTGGTGCGGATCGCAGAAATAATGGCTCATCACGCCCGCCGACCACGCCGCCTGCGCCCAGTCTTTTTGTCCAAGTGCGCGCACCGTACGGCGATACCATTCCTCGCACGCTTCGATCGCGCCGCCCCAATCATTGTCGCGGACGTGCAGGACGTGGTTCTTGAAGTCCTTGAACACGTCATCCGGGGCCTTCGCGCCGCCTAGATATTCGACATGATGGTGCAGCAGCAGTGTTTGCCACGCCTCCGCGTCCGGCCCCTGCAAATGCCGAAGCGCGTCCACGGCCAAGCGGTGGTGCGTGGAGCGGCAGCGGCTAGCGAACACCACTGCGTACAAGAGAGACATCGGACGGCCGCCTCAATGCTAAATGCGAGGTTAAAGCCGTCCGCCCGAATCTGTTAGCGGGAGGTTAACGGCCGTGGGCCGGCACGACGTCGATATCCCAGTCGGCGCAGAGCATGCGCACCATGCGCTCATGGCGCCCCTCGATGGCCGCCGCGCTCCAGTCCTGCACCTCTTCGATGCCCTTGGTGAGGGCGTGGATCGGCGCCCCCGGCGTCCTGAAATAGATGGCGTGCTTGTCGGGGAACGGCTTGTTGTCCGCCTTCACGTTCTGACGCCGCGTGATGAGCGTCAGATTGCCCAACAGGTTGGCGTATTCCTGGCGCATCACGCGATCGGGAAAGCGCTCCTCCCACCAAGGCGCGGCGCCGGTCGGCAGGACGTGCTCGACGGTGATGTCGCTGCGGCGCGGCAGCACGCTGCCGCCGGGCAGCGCGGCTTCGACGCGGATCAGGATCATCTTGCGCTGACGATCCGATTTGGATGAGCGATTGAGGCGCTCGATGAACGCGAGCCCTTCGGACTCGCTCAGCGCGAGCGGCCCGTCCTTCTCGGAGACGCCGGGATCGCCGGCCTGCTTCATGGCGAGCGCGAAGCGGTCTTCGCGCACGGTGTTGTCGATCACCGCGAGTTCGCAGCCGAAGGTGAAGCGCTCCAGCGCGCGGAAGAATTTGAACGCCTGATCGGCGTCGAGGCCGCTATATTCGGCGACGAACACCAGTGCGGCCGGTAGCCAGCGTGTTTCGCCAAGTTGCAGCAAGAGCTTCACGCGTCGATTCACGTCCTGGCTGGCCGCGCCCAGCTTCACCTCGGCGCGCAGGATGTCGCGCAGCGCCTCGCCGTAGCGGGGCAGGCGGTCGAACAGGAAGCCGCGCACGCCGCCGGTGGATTCCACTTTGGCTCGGAACGCGCCCAGATCGCCGGGGGAGATGAGCGGCGCGCCAGTCAGCAAAAACGGCATCATATTGATCAGCATGGCGAAATCTTCGCGGCCCAAGCTGACTTCGAGGTCTTCCCATTTGAGCGCCGCCGTTTCCGCGTCCTGATCGTTCAGCCCGGAGTTTTCCAGCAAGTCGCCTTTGATATTGTCGGCCGCGGAGAGGTCCTGGCCGGTATTGTTCATCGCGTTGTAGATGCCCGCGGCCGCGCCGCGCTCGTCGGCTTCGACGACGTTGAAGGTGGCGCAGCGCACGACGAAGCTCATGAAGGCGTCGAGTTCGGCATTGCCGACGCGCGCCAGCTCGGACTCGATCGTCGCGGCGGCCGCGCACATGAGATCGCGGCTGTCCACGCCGGTTTCTTCGAGCCGCGCCATCTTCTTCATATTGTTGGGCTCCTGCACGTAGCCCCAGAAGAAGCTTGAATCGGCGACGCGCAGCATGAGCCGCGGTTTGCCGCCGATCTCGTGATTGACGATGAGCCCCTGATAATGCTGCGCGCGGTGCGGCAGGCGATCGCGCACGTAAGCAAGGATCATGGTCAGCGTGGTCGTACGCTGCTGGCCGTCGCTGATTTCCAATTCGCCGCGCTCATTCTTCACCAGCACGACCTGGCCGATGAAGTAAAAGGTCGCGTTGCGTTTGAACGCGCGCCAGAGATCCTGGATCAGCTGGCGCACTTCACGCTCGGTCCATGTGTAGGGGCGCTGGTAGCGCGGCACGCGCAGCGTCGTACGGCGCGTCAAGAGCTTCGCCAGATTCAGGATCTGCGAAGACAATCCCGGCGGCGTCTCCCCATACGACATCAGCGTTTCCTTGGGCCCCAAAAGAGAGCCAGCATTAGCGTGAGTTCATGTGCGCGCAACGCGCTCCAGGCGCCTCGGCGGGAAGCGATGCGGCGGCGTTTCTTTCGGGCAACAAAGCGCCTACGCGGCGGCGATGTCGGGGATTGGCGTGGCTTCGAACGAGGGCGCGGGCGCGATGTCCGCTAGCGCACTGAATCCGCGCGCGTAAAACGCGGGGAAGAGTGCGGCGGCCGCGCTGGCGCTGGTGAAGCCGGCGCGGCGGGCGTGGGCTTCGCCGGGCGGCAGGATCAGCACGTTGGCAAGGCGGCGCGCAATCGCCTCGCCAGAATCGAGCCACAGGCATTGGCGCGGCGCGGCCGCTTTAAGCTCTTCAATCAGCAACGGAAAATGCGTGCACGCGAGAGCGACGACGTCGATCTCGGCGCCGCCTGGCGCGCCGAACAATCCGGCGATGGCGTCGAGGATTGCTTTTTGATCGACGCGTTCGCCGCGGAGTTTCGCTTCGGCGGCGGCTACCAGCTCCGCCGAGCCGTGACGCACCACGCGCTTGTCCGCCGCGAAATCGGCGATGAGCTGATTGGTGTAGATGCGCCGCACCGTCGCCGGGGTGGCCAAGAGGCCGATCACGCCGGTTTTGGTCGCCGCCGCCGCCGGCTTGATCGGCGGCACCACGCCGATCACCGGAACCGAGAGCGCCGCGCGTGTCTGGTCGAGCGCGATCGTGCTGGCGGTATTGCAGGCCAGCACGACGGCGTCGGGCGCCCATTGCGCCGCCATGCGCGCGATCAGCGCCGGGATGCGCGCCGCCAGCTCCGCGTCGCTCTTCAGACCATACGGCAACCAGGCATTGTCGGCGACATAGTCGAGTTCAACCGCCACGCCGGACGCCGCGATCGCGTCGAGGACGGAAAGCCCGCCGACGCCAGAATCGAACACCAGCGCGCGCTTCATGGATTGTCGGCCTCGATTAGTCCCGGCTCTGGTTCGGCCAAGCCGTAAAGCGCCGCCGGCTTGCCCATGTGGATCGCCCACATCTGGTCGCCGTACGAATAGTGCCACCACTCGTCGGGATGGTTGGAGAAGCCAGCTTCGATCATCAGCCAGTAGAGCAGACGACGATTCGCGCGCGCTTCGTCATGGCTGAAGGAAGGCTCATTCTGATCGCGTTCGAAACGATCGGTGCCGGCCAGCGCGGTCACATCGTCGAACAGCGAGCCCATGTAAAGCGGTTCGCCATCCTCCCACACGATGGTGAGATCGACCGCGCCGCCGGTGGCGTGCGGCGCGGGGCGCATGGGATCGATGGTCGGCGCCGCCCAATAGCGCAGCACTTCCGTCTTGATCTCGTCTTCGCTCAAATCGGGACGACGGCGGCGCAGCTCGTGCGGCATCCAGACATCGTGGAAATAGGCTTGCACCGCGCGCGGGCGCCACGCGTCGAACAGCGAGAGTTTCAGGCCCTCTCGTTTCAATCGCGCATCGATTTCCTGCAATAACACGCCGACGCTGTGGCGCACGAGCAACGCATCGATTGCGCCGTCCGCAGGCGCCCAATAGGGCGGATTGCGCGAATGTGCGTAATAATTGCGGCCCGCGAGCCCGAACGTGTGCGCATGCGCGAGTTTTTCCGTGTACATCGCGCCGCTTTGATCAATCGGCCAATCACGATAGCCTTGCTTCATCGCTCGAGTTGATTCGAGCGAAGGGACTGGTCTCGATCGAAGGCTCTCTAATTGGCCGAACATTTCTGTGGAAACGTTTTGTTAAGCGCTTTTGCTAGAATCACCAATTGGGTTAGTGGCTTTCGGATGGGGTGAGGTCAACGCGCGTCAACAGGCAAACGCGCTTTGTTAGTCGGGGTTGGAACATGAACGCCGTCGGTAAATCCTCCGTCGTCTTCGTGACGCTCTCAGGGCTGTTCTGGGGCGGATGGGTCGTCGGTTCGCAAACGCCGGAGGGCCAGGAGGCTCTCGCCAAGGCGTACGCGGCCTACGCCAATGAACAAGCCAGCGCCAACGAAGATCTCTTCGCGCCCACCGCGCTCCGCGCCGTCGTCTGCGGCGCCGGCCGCACCGGGCTCCACGCTGAGCAGAAGCCATGTCTGGCGGTCGTCGCCGCGGGCCGCCTGTTCGTGGTCGACGCCGGTTCCGGCGCCGCCGCCGCGCTCGATCAGCGCAACATTCCGATGCAGCGCCTGGAAGCCGTCCTCTTGACCAGCGCCAGCCTGCAAAGCTCCGCCGATCTCGACGAATTGTACGCCGACGCCTCGCGCGACAGCCAGAGCCGCCTGCTGCCGGTGTACGGCCCAGCCGACACCCAGCGCATGGTCGACGGCCTGAACGCCGCCGCCGGCTTCGACGGCGCGCAGCGCGGTCTGCAAGCCTGGGGTCCGTCGCCGGAACCCGGCCGCTCGGTCATCGTGTTCGAAGCGGACGGCCTTGTCGTCTCCGCCTTCACCACCGCTGAAGACGCCTTCACGGGCCGCGTCGGCTATCGCTTCGATTATCGCGGGCGTTCGCTCGTGGTCGGCGGCGACGGCCGCGTCGTCGGCGCGCAAGCCGCCGAGAA
>DASZSK010000115.1:0-17216 GCA_035548735.1 Caulobacterales bacterium
ACGTTGCCATTCAAGTCGAAACTGACTTCCTGGAAATGGCGCGCGCGAAAACACCATCACGAATCCGCGTTCAGCATCGGGGATGTCCGCGGTCACGTGATCGATGAGCGTGTCTGCCCCGCCAACGAACGGTTCTTGAACGAGCCCGACGCGAGCGTCGTCAAATACCCACATGCCGAGGTATTTGTAAGGCGCGATGACGTTGATGCTGTTCGTCATCACCGTCTCCGACGCGGCGTGCCGAGAATGCCGCGCATCAATTCGCGCGCGATCGTATTCAAGACGCCGGAGGCGACGCGCCCGGTCTGGCGCTCGACCGCCGTCGTGCGCGACGACGATGCGCGCGTGCTGCGCGCGGGCGGCGGCGGCGCTGGTGCGGGTCGTGGTGGAGGAGGCGGCGGCGCCTTGGGCGCGGCTTTCGCCGCTTTGGCGGCGGCCTTGGCCTGCGCCTCACGCGCTTCCGCTTCGGCGGCCGCCTGCGCGGCGGCTTCGGAGCGGCCGGTCAGGATTTCGTGCGCGCTCTCGCGGTCGATCGCGGTCTCGTAGGCTTCGCGGAGATCGCAGGCCTGGATCATCTCCTGACGTTTCGCCAACAGGATCGGCCCGACCTGGCTGTTTGGCGGACGCACCTTAGTGCGCGCGACCGGCGTCGGCGCGCCTTTGTCGTCGAGCGTGGAGACGAGCGCTTCGCCCACGCCCAGTTCCTGAATTTCCTTGGCGACGTCGACATCCTTGTTGGCGCGGAAGGACGCGGCCGCCGCGCGCACGGCTTTCTGATCCGTCGGCGTGTAGGCCCTGAGCGCATGCTGGATGCGGTTGCCGAGTTGCGACAGCACCATTTCCGGAATGTCGGTCGGCGATTGCGTGACGAAATAGATGCCGACGCCCTTTGAGCGGATCAGGCGCACCACTTGTTCGACGCGCTGGATCAGCTCTTTGCTGGCGTCGCGGAAGAGGAGATGCGCTTCGTCGAAAAAGAAAACGAGCTTCGGTTTGTCGGCGTCGCCGACTTCCGGCAGCTCCTCCCACAATTCGCTCATCAGCCAGAGCAGGAAGGCCGAATAGAGTCGCGGGCTTTGCACGAGACGCTCGGCGGCCAAGAGGTTCACCGTGCCGCGTCCATCGGCGGAGGGGCGCATGAGATCGTCGAGCGAGAGCACCTTCTCGCCGAAGAAGCGCTCGGCGCCGTCCATTTCGAGTTGCAACAGGCGGCGTTGCAAGGCGGCGATCGTCTGCGGCGTGACGAGACCGTATTTCTTACCGATGTCCTCGTTGTTCTCGGACATATAGGTCAGCAGCGCACGCAGATCGGCGAGGTTCAGAAGCAAGCCTTCCGGCTTCTGCTGCTTGAACCAATCGTCGGCGAGTTTGAACGCGACCGTCAGTGCGCCTTCCTGCGCGTCGGTCGCTTCAAGCACACGCGACATCAGCACAGGGCCCATCTCGGTGACTGTGGTGCGCACCGGCAGGCCAAGCTCGCCATAGACGTCCCAGAACACCGTGGGCGGCGCTACCGGCGTCAGCGTGATCCCATCTTCCTGCGCGCGCTGCGCGGCCCAGGCCGGCGGCGGATCGCCGGGAACCGCGATGCCGGAAAGGTCGCCCTTCACGTCGGCGGCGAAGACGTTGACGCCCTCCTTGGCGAAGGCCTCGGCCAGCACTTGTAGCGTCACCGTCTTGCCGGTGCCGGTCGCCCCGGCGATCAGTCCGTGTCGGTTGGCGCGCTTCAGCGCCAGGCTCTGCGGACCGTCCGGGCTGGCGCCGATCAGGATGCTCGTCGCCATGGCTTCTCCTTGGCTTTCCCCGAAAACGCAGGTGAATGGGCCGCTTCGCCCCAGCCGGCAAGCTGGGGGTTGCGGATCGCCCCCAGGGAACGCAAGCCTTAGGCAGGAAAAGGGCGGGCGAACATGGACTTGTCACTACGCGGAGCGCTTTGGATCATCGCCGCGGGCGTGATCTGCGCCGGGCTATATTATCTGCGTGAGCCGCTAACCCAGTTCGCGCTGGCGGTGCTGCTCTGGTTCACCATCGACATCCTGGCGAAATCGATCCGGCGCTATGCGCCGAAGCTGCCCCGGTCGCTGGCGCTGCCGCTGGCCATTTTCGTCGTGCTGCTGATCTCCGGGATTTTCGTCTATATCGTCGCCAGCAATATCGGCCAGATGGCCGGCAACGTGCACGACTATCAAGGCCGCCTGAATCAAATACTTCTGCAGGCGCATACGGCGCTCGGACTGAGCGGCCCCGCGCCAACGGTGGACCAGCTCCTCTCGCGGGTCGATCCGGGCGCCATCGTCAGCCAGATCGCGCAGGAGATTCAGCACGTCATCTCCGAAACCATTTTCATCCTGATCTATCTCGGTTTTCTCTTCCCCGCGATCAGCATGATGCGGCGCAAGTTGGTGCTGATTTTCCCAAACCCCAAGCAGCGCGATCAAGTCCGCCACGTCATCGATTCCATCTCGGAATCGATGGAGGGCTATCTGTGGGTGCAGACGATTTCGAGCCTGATCATCACCGCGCTCACCTACGTGACGCTGCTGGTGATCGGCCTCGATAACGCGCTGTTCTGGTCGTTCCTGATCTTTTTCCTCAACTACATTCCCACCATCGGCTCGATCGTCGCCGTGCTGTTGCCGACGGCGTTTGCATTGGTGCAGTTCCCGACATTGGGGCAGGTCGGCGCGGTCGCGATCGGCGTCGGCGCGTGGCAATTCATCATCGGCAATTTCCTGCAGCCGCGCATGACCGGAGATTCGCTCAATCTCTCATCGGTGATCGTGCTCTTGGCGCTCGCCATCTGGGGCGCGATCTGGGGTATCGCCGGCGCGTTTCTCGCCGCGCCGCTCACCGTCATGTTGATGATTATTCTCGCGCAATTTCCGTCGACGCGCTGGATCGCGATCTTGTTGTCGCAAGACGGCAAACCGACGCCGGAAAATAAGCTTGTGAATAAGTCGCAACCTGCCTGAATCGCGGTTGCGAATCGGCGTCGAAAGTGTATCGAATTTATGAACGTCGCCGGGGCTGGGACGTCGCACTTTCGAGATCCATCTCCGGCGCGCGCTCGAAGAATCGAGATCGTGCAGTTTTTGCGCGCCGAACCAGACCTGTGGGCTCATTGGGGGGCTTCATCGCGAGGTTCGACCCGCTTTCGGGAACAGGCCTCCGCGTGCGTCCCCCACCCAGCCTGCTGCGAGGCCTGCAGGCGCCGTCGGCCAGCTTGTCCCCGGCCGGCGGCGCCGCTTTGTTTGCGCCCTCGCTCGCAACTTGACGCTGCATGGATGGACGCGCCACGCTGAAACGGGGAGGGCGTGGCGATGGGCGCTCTAGGTTATCCGTTTGCGCTGTGCGCGCGCCGGCCAGGCGCCGTTATCGGCGCATTTCTCCTGCTGGCGCTTGCCGACATGGGGATTGAGCTGCTGTTCGCCGCTGGCGGCGCTGATCCGCTGCGAACGCCCTGGGCGGTGCAGATCATCAATCTCGCGAGCGGTGTGTTCAATTTGATGGCCGGCGCGTTCGTGATGGGCGTGGCGATGGTCGATTTGAAGCGCCGCGTGGAAACGCCGTCCGTGAGCGATGGCGTGCTGTTCTTCGTGCTGAATCTCAAATTCTCCGTCACGATTGGCTTGCCGACGATCATCCTGGCGTTCGTCGGGATTGGCGTGACGGCGGTGGTGACCGGTTATCCGCAGCGTGCGGCCGATCCGGGCGCGGCGGCGCTCCTCATGGTTGCGATCGGGGCGGTATGCTTTCTGCCGCTGCTTTATTTTGTGATGCGGCTTTATCCGGCTTGGCCGATGAGCTTGACCGACGGGCGCAGCGATCTCTTTCGCGCTTGGAGCGTTAGCAAGGGCAAGTTCTGGCTCATCACGGCTGTCGTCGTGCTCTCCTATCTGATCGGCCTCGTTCCCGTGTTCCTCGCCAGCATGCTGCTGAATGCGTTTGGCTTCGCCTCGACGTCCATCACGTCCCTGCAGGCCGCGCTGTCGCCGGAGCCCTTGCTCTACACCATCGTCACCAACACGCTCGTGGCTTTCAGCTGTATGTACACGGCGCTGGCGGCGGCGCGTTTGTTCGACGAAATTGGACCGCAGAGCACGAGCCTCGCCGACGCGTTTTGAGATCGGGCCTGCTGCGGAGTCTTCATGCTGGGCGAAGCGCTGGCCTATCCGTTTGTGTTGCTGCGGCGACGGCCGGTTACGGTGCTCGGGATCGCTCTGCTCGTTCTCGCGCTCAGCACGCTCGTTGACTACTGTTACTATCAATTCATCGGGACGCGTCGTAGCTCGGACGTTGCTACGTTCGCGCTACGCTTCTTCAGCCTTTACGCATTGCGATCGATCGCGCATGCGCCGATGGCGACCATTCTCGTCGCGGCTCTTGTGGATCTCAAACGGCGCGCGAACCCGTCGGCGCTGAGCGATTGGATGCGCACTCTTGCGGTCAGTCTGGTCTTCCTGTTGCTCGTCGTCACGCCGTTCGAAACGGGCGCGCTGATGCTGGCGCAGCACCTTGGCAATAGCGGAGCGTGGCTCGCGGCCATTCTGAACTACGTCGCTTACGCGCTCGTTGTTTTGCCCTTCGTCTTCGCTTGGGCGCACACGCTGGCGATGGAGCACTTCACATTTTTTCGTTCGGTGTCGCTGCTGCGGGGAAGGGTTTGGACCGTAACGATCAACCTGACGCCCGTCTTCATCCTGGTCGGCTTGGCAAGCGTCGCATCGTCCTTGCTCTACGCACGCCTAGCGACGGCGCTCATGGAGTGGGATGAAAGCCTGGCGCGCAGCGCATATACACTGCTCTATGTCGCCATCAGCGAAAGCGTTAGCATCGCCGCCGGCTTCATTTTCGACACCACCGTCGTCTATCTCTATGCGCGCGTCGTGCCGCAACCGCCCCACATTGTCGCCGAACATTTCTGATCACCACGGCAATTCGCGCCCGTCATAATTGAAGAAGCGGCCGTTATCGTCCGGCGTGAGGCCGTCGAGCACTTTCTGTTGACCGGTGACGCAGTCTTCCACGCGCACGCTGGCGCCTGCGCCGCCCATGCGCGTGCGCACCCAGCCCGGATGCAGCGCCACCGCAATCACGCCGTCGCGCGCCAGATCGCGCGACACGTTGCGCGCGATCATGTTCAGCGCCGCTTTGGAAATCCGGTACGCATAGACCCCGCCGGAACCGTTGTCGGCGATCGAGCCCATCAGGCTCGATTGGAACGCGATCAACTTGCGCTCGGAACGAACCACGTTCTCGCGCAGCGCCTGCGCCAGCATCAGAGGCGCCAGTGCGTTGATGCGGAACGTGTTTAGCACCTCCTTGGCGTCGATTTGCCCCAGCCGCGTGTAGGGGCCGCCTGTTCCCGCATTCGCGAAGAGAAGGTCGAGCGGTGCGTCGCCAAGCTGTGTTTTCAACTGGTCCGATGAGTCCACGCTCTCCGCGTCATAATGCAAGATGCTCACGCCGCCCTCGCTTTCGCGGGCAAGACGTTGCAGATCATCGGCGTCCGCGGGCGTGCGCGCGGCAGCATATACCCTGACGCCCCGGGAAGCGTAGCGCCGCGCATGCTCCAGACCGATGCCGCGATTGGCGCCAGTAATTAAGACGCTTTTCATCGCTTCGCTGCTCCAAGCTTTGGCCAGACGTAGGGCGCGCTTCACGGTTTCGCCAGTTGCGCTGAACGCGCGGGACGTTAGGTTCGCGCCGTCCAGAAAAAGGAACAAGCATGGACGCCGGCACGCGCGCGGATCGCCCGCTTACAGCTGAAGAATTTGTGTCACGCGTGGCGCAGGGGCCCTGGCCCGCGTTCCGCGCCGGCGCGCGGCTCGATCCGGCGGCGGAAGCGTTTTTGCTGGGCTTCTACGCCGACGCCTCCGAAGACGAATTGGGCGATCTCGCCATCGAGGATTTGGCGCAGGTCGCGCATGATTTCTGGCTTTGGCGCAGCGAGCGCGCGCCGCAGGAGCAAGCCGTGCGCATTCGTCCCGGCGTCGGCGCCGGCGGTCGAAATCTTGGACGCGACATTCTTGAGGTCGCCGGTCCCGACATGCCGTTTCTGGTGGATTCGGTAATGGGCGAGATCGCCGATCAGATGATCGCGCCGCTCGCCATGTTTCACCCGATCGCGCCGTCCGTCGCCGGTGAGGGGCGCGACTCGCTCATCCAAGTGCATATGCCGACTTTGACGCCCGCGCGCGCCGCCGCGCTGCACGAAGGCGTGCGCGCGACGCTTTCCGACGTACGCGCCAGCGTCGCCGATTTCGCCGCGATGAAGCGCAACATGCTGGATCGCGCCAACGAACTCTCTCGCGCGCGCACCAATGCGCAGGCGGAAGAGGTCGCCGAAGGCGTGGCGCTGCTGCGCTGGCTGGCTTCGGATCGCTTCACATTTTTGGGCGCGCGCGACTATCAATATTCCCGCGACGAAGCCGGGCGCTTGCTGCCGGATGAGCCGGTCATCCTCGAATCCACCGGACTTGGCGTGCTGCGCGATCCTGAGCGCTACGTGCTGCGTTCATCCGCCGAACCCTTTTTGCTCACGCCGACCTTGCAGCGCCTGATCCAAGAGCCGACGCCGATAATCGTCTCCAAATCGACCATGCGCTCGCGCGTGCATCGCCGCACGGAGGCCGATTATATTGGCGTGAAGCGTTACGGCGCCGATGGCGAAGTGATTGGTGAAACGCGTTTCGTCGGGCTGTTCGGCGCCGATGCGTTCACCGAACCGACGCGTGAAATTCCGGTGCTGCGCCGCAAGGTCGAATGGATCATGCGCGAAGCGGGCTTTGCGCCCGGGGGGCACAGCTACAAAACGCTTGGCCACATCCTCGAAAGTTATCCGCGCGACGAACTCTGGCAATCGAGCCAAGAAGAGCTATTCCGCAATGCGCGCGGCATTCTCCACTTGCTGGATCGACCGCGTCCACGTGTCTTCACACGTCGCGATCGCTTCAACCGCTTCATCTCCGCGCTCGCCTTCCTGCCTAAGGAGCGTTTCAACTCGACGCTTCGCACCGCCGTCGGCAAGCGCCTGGAAGAAGCGTTCGGCGGCCGCGTCGAGGCGTTCTTTCCCAATCTCGGCGAAGGCCCGCTGGCGCGCGTGCATTTTGTCATCACCGATATCGACAAGGCGCGGCCCGATCCCGATCCAAGGCAGCTCGACGCTGACATCGCCGCGCTGACGCGCACCTGGGAGGATGCATTTAACGCGGCGCTCGGCGAATGCGATTTGTTCGACGCCGGCGCACGCCAGGAAGTGCAGCGCCGTTTCGAAAATGCCTTCACCGCGTCTTATCGCGAGCGCTATTCGGTCGACGAAGCGTTGGTGGACGTCGCCCAGATCATCGCCGGGCGCGAAGACGAAACCATCCGCGTGCGCGCCTATCGCGCCGCCGAAGACGCCGACAGCGTGCTTCGGTGCAAATTCTATGCTCGCGGCGATGTGCTCGCGCTCTCGACCACGGTGCCGATCCTTGAAAATCTCGGCCTCTTTGTCGATGCAGAGCAGAATTACGAATTGCATGTCGGTCCGCGCGAAGAGGGCGGCCCCACGCAGACCATGTTCGTGCACGAACTCGAGATGCGCGCCTCCGACGGCTCGGCGATTGATCTCGAACGCTGCGGGGCGCACTTCGAGCAGGCCTTCGCCGCAATCTGGAACGGCGCGGCGGAGAATGACGGCTTCAATCGTCTGGTGCTGAAGCTCGGCGCATCGTGGCGCGAAGCGGCGCTGATCCGCGCTCTGGCGCGCTATCGTCAGCAAACCGGGCTCGATCCCTCGCAGATGGTGCAGGAGGCGGCGCTCAGCGCGCACCCCGACATTGCGGCGCTAGTGCTTGCGTTGTTCCGTGTGCGCTTTGATCCAAGCCTGCCAGAGACGCTCGATGCGCGCCGCGACTGGGCGACCCAGATCGCGCAAAAGATCGAGGCGGCGCTGGCGAAAGTCGAAAGTCTCGATGAAGACCGCGTGCTTCGCCGCGTCGCCGCGCTGGTTGGCGCGATCCTGCGCACCAATTATTATCAGCAGAACGAAGCCGGCGCGCCGAAGCCCTATATCTCGTTTAAGATCGAGTCTGGCGCGCTCTCCGATCTGCCGGCGCCGAAACCCTATCGCGAGATATGGGTCGCGTCGGCGCAAGTCGAGGGCGTGCATCTGCGCATGGGTCCCGTCGCTCGCGGCGGCCTGCGCTGGACCGATCGGCGCGACGATTTCCGCACGGAAATCCTCGACCTGGTCAAAGCGCAGCAGGTGAAGAACGCCATCATCGTGCCGGTCGGCGCCAAGGGCGGTTTCTTCCCCAAGCGTCTCCCGGCGCGCGACGCCGCCAATTATCGCGATGTCGCGGTCGAAGCCTACAAGACGTTTCTGCGCGGGCTTCTCGACATCACCGACAATCTCGAAGGCGAAGCCGTTGTTGCGCCACAGAGCGTGGTGCGCTGGGACGGCGAGGACCCGTATCTCGTCGTCGCCGCGGACAAAGGCACCGCGACCTTCTCCGATATCGCCAATGGCGTGAGCGCCGAATACCGCTTCTGGCTCGGCGACGCGTTCGCGAGCGGCGGCTCGGCCGGCTACGATCACAAGGCCATGGGCATCACCGCCAAGGGCGCGTGGGTCGCGGTGCAGCGTCACTTCCGCGAGATCGGCAAGAACATCCAGGAAGAGCCGTTCAGCGTCATCGGCGTCGGCGACATGTCCGGCGATGTGTTCGGCAATGGCATGCTTTTGTCGAAGAAGATCAAACTCGTGGCCGCGTTCGATCACCGCCACATCTTCATCGATCCGAATCCCGCCGATCTTGATGCGGCTTGGGATGAACGCAAGCGCCTGTTCGACAAGCCGCGGTCGAGCTGGGCCGATTACGACGCCAAACTCATCTCCAAGGGCGGCGGCGTCTTTCCGCGCACGCTGAAATCGATCACGCTGACCGAGGAAATCGCTGCGCTGAGCGGGCTCAAGGCCGCCAGCGTAACGCCGGCCGAGTTGATCGCGGCGCTCTTGAAGGCGCCGTGCGAACTCTTGTGGTTCGGCGGCATTGGCGCGTACGTGAAGGCGCGCGGCGAAACTCACGTTGAAGTGGGCGACAAGACCAATGATGCGCTGCGCGTCGATGCCGAGGACTTGCGCGCGCAGGTCGTGGGCGAGGGCGCCAATCTGGCCGTGACGCAGCGCGGGCGCATCGCCTTTGCCCGTCGCGGAGGACGCATCAATAGCGACGCCATCGATAATTCAGCCGGCGTCGACACCTCGGACCACGAGGTCAACATCAAAATCCTGCTCGCCGACGCGATCCGCACCGGAACGCTGAAAGCCAAGCAGCGTGAAAAATTGTTGGCCGTGATGACCGATGACGTGGGTCGTCTCGTGCTGATGGACAATTACGACCAGACGCTTGCGCTGTCGGTGGCGCAGGCCACGGCGGCGGCCGATCTCGATAGCCACGAACGCTTCATGCTGCGCCTCGAAAGCGCTGGCAAACTGTCGCGCGCCGTTGAGGGCCTGCCGTCGAGCGAAGAAGTCGCGGCGCTTCGCGCTGGCGGTTTCGGCCTCACGCGCCCGGAACTCGCCAAGCTCATCGCCTATGCGAAGATCGATCTCTCCGACGCCTTCGCCGCGAGCGACGGCCCCAACGATCCGGCCTTCGTCGCGCCGCTCCAGACCTATTTCCCGCCCCAGCTCGCGAGCTACGACAAGGAAATGGCGCGCCATCGGCTGCGCCCGGAAATCATCGCCACCAAGCTGGCCGACGAGATCGTCAATCGCTGCGGCGCCACCTTCGTTGATCGCGTGCGCGAGATCGCGCGCGTCGATTCCGTGACGGTGGCGCGCGCCTTCGCCGCGTGCGACCGCATCTTCGATTTTGGCGCGCTCGCGGCGCGCATCAATGCGCTCGACAATATCGCGCCGGCCGCCGCGCAAATCGCCATGCATCAGGAAATCGCCGTCTCGCTGCGGCGTCTATGCGTGCATCTTTCGCGCTACGCAGGGTTCGATCGCGCGACCGACCGGCCGACCATCGAGACGATCGTCGCGTCCTATCGCGACGCCGTGCAGCGCCAGCGCGAGGCCCTGTGGAGCGACCTCAGCCAAACCGATCGCACGCGCACGGAAGCGCGTCGCCAGCATCTCGTCACATCGGGCGCGCCGGAAGATTTGGCGGGCGATGTGGCGCTGCTGTTGCCGCTATCGGCCGCACTCGACATTGCCGATCTCGCGCGCCATTGCGGTTGGGACGTGGCGGCAGCGGCGCATCTTTATCGCGCGGTTGGCGCCGCCTTTGGCCTCGACGCGCTCAGAGGCGCTGCGCAAGGGCTGACGCTTGAACAACATTGGGATCGCCTCGTCGTGCGGCGCGCAGCGGAGGATCTCTACGAAGATCAGCGTGTGCTCGCGACCGCCGCCGCCGCCGGCATCGGTGCGCCGCCCAAGGACGCCGATGCGCATTGGGGCGCGGAAGCGGCGCGCAATTGGATCGCCGGGCTCGGCGCGCCCGCGCAAACCGCACGCGCGGCGTTCACCGAGCTCGAAGCACAAGGACCCTGGACGTTCGCGAAGGTGATGTTGGCGGCGGCCGAAATTCACGGCCTCGCCAACGCATTGCGGTGATCAGGCAAAGCTGGCGATGAAATCCGCCATGAGCTGATGCGCGCGGCGCGTCTCGGCGGCGTCGTACTTCACTTGCGGGTGGGACGCTTCTGGCTCGTCGAAAGCGTGCGTCATCGTCGGAAACAAATGGATGTCCAAGGGCGCGCCGCGTGCGCGATGTCGTTCGAGCGCGGTGCGTGGGATCGCTGTGCCGACGATGCGGTCACGTCCACAGACGATTGCGATGCTTCGCGGATTTCTGCGCCACGGCCGCGCTGAGAGGCTGGCGACGCCTGCATAGGGATACATCAGAAAGGCGCCGCCCAGATCGGCAAGCGGTTCATCGGGCAAATCCATGATGCCGGTTGCGGCGCGCATTTCCGCACCGGGCTTCAACGCAAGCGCGTCCATGATAGCCCACGAGCCATGGCTCCAGCCCGCCGCGAGAATGGGCGAAGGCGCAATCCAATCTTGCGTCTTCGCCCAGGCCAGCGCCGCGTAAAGATCGCCCGCGCGTTCGCGACCGCGCATTTGCGCGCCGGTGCAGACAAGGCTGAGCGCGTGCAGGCGGTTAATGCCGCGCATGGCGTGCGAGTCGACGATCACGGCCGCGGCGCCGGCGCGATTGATCGCTTCAGCCCAGGTGTCGAGGAAAGGCCGCCGGCCGCCGCAGCCGGGCATCATCAACACCGTCGCCAACGGCGCTCTTCCATGCGGCTTGGTCACGCTCAGATAGGGCGCAAGTTGTGTTGCGCGTTCGGCGAGCGTGGATGGCGCAGGCATCAGTGCCGGAAGTGGCGCATGCCGGTGAAGACCATCGAAAGCTCGGCATCGTCGGCGGCTTTGATCACGTCCTCGTCGCGGATCGATCCGCCCGGCTGGATCACCGCGACCGAGCCCGCTTGCACGGCCTGCAGCAAACCATCCGGGAACGGGAAGAAGGCGTCGGACGCGCACACCGAGCCCACCGTCATCGGGTCGCTCCAGCCGGCCGCGTGCGCCGCGTCTTCGGCCTTCAATCGCGCGACGCGTGCGGAATCGACACGACTCATTTGCCCGGCGCCGATACCGGCGGTGCAGCCATTCTTGGCGTAGACGATGGCGTTCGATTTCACGTGCTTGGCGACGCGGAAGGCGAACAGCATGTCCGCGATCTCCTGGCGCGACGGCTTGCGCTTGGTGACGATTTTCAGATCGCTTTCCTTGATACGGCCATTGTCGCGGCTTTGCGCGAGGAAGCCGCCAGCGATGGTCTTCACCGCCAGCCCCGGCGTCGCCGGATCGGGGAGGCCGCCCGTGACCAGCAGGCGCAAATTCTTCTTTTTCGCGAACACGGCGATGGCGTCTTCATCCGCTTCCGGCGCGACGACGACTTCGGTGAAGATGTCGGCGATGGCTTGCGCAGCGGCTTTGTCGAGCCTGCGGTTGACGGCGACGATGCCGCCAAAGGCGGAGACGGAATCGCACGCGAGCGCCCGCGTGTAAGCCTCGATCAAGCTGCCGCCCAGGGCTACGCCGCACGGATTGGCGTGCTTGATGATCGCAACCGCCGCGCTTTCGGCGGGATCAAATTCCGCCACCAGTTCAATCGCCGCATCGGTGTCGTTGATGTTGTTGTAGCTGAGCTCTTTGCCCTGCAGCTGCCTCGCGGTGGCGACGCCGTAGCGCTTTTCGCCGGTAACGTAGAGCGCAGCCTTCTGGTGCGGGTTTTCGCCGTAGCGGAGTTTCTGCGCCAACCTGCCGCCGAGCGCGCGCCACGCCGGCGTTTCGTCACCGAGCTGGTTGGCGTACCAAGTGGAAATCGCCGCATCGTAAGCCGCCGTGCGGGCGTACGCTTTTGCCGCGAGTTTCTTGCGCAGCGCTTCGCTGGTGCCGCCATGCTCTTTGAGCGCCGCGAGAATTGCCGCCATGTCGTCGGCGTCTGTCGCCACCGCGACATAGCCGTAATTCTTCGCCGCGGCGCGGATCATCGCCGGCCCGCCAATGTCGATATTCTCGACGCAGGTTTCGAAATCGGCGCCGCGCGCCACCGTGGCCTCGAACGGATAGAGATTCACATAGAGCACGTCGAAGCCCTCGATGCCGTGCTCCTGCATCGCCTTGGCGTGTTCGGGTTCGTCGCGCAGTGCGAGCAAGCCGCCATGCACTTTCGGGTGCAGCGTTTTTACACGCCCATCCATCATCTCGGGAAAACCAGTGATGCTGGAGACATCCTCCACTGCAATGCCGGCGTCGGCGATCGCGGTCTTGGTGCCGCCCGTGGAAACGAGCGCCACGCCCGCGGCGGCGAGCGCCTTGGCGGTTTCAATCAGCCCGGTCTTGTCCGAAACCGAAATGAGGGCGCGGCGGAGGGGAACGAGGTCTGGCATCGGTCAGTCCTGTGGGTGCGCGGGCGGCGCGAAATGTAATGAAACTGTCGCGATTGCTAGGCGCCGACTCGTTGACGGTCAACCGATGCGGCTGCGTCAATCCGAGCGCGCCAGCGCCCAGCGGATGCGATTGGGCGGGGAAAGCCCGTGCCCTTGCGGGTCGGCGGCGCCCGAAAGCACGATCTGCATCGTGTCCTGCGGCACCGTCCGTCCCGCCCAGTAGGTAGACGCCTCGATCGAAACATTGGGCGCGTCGGTGCGGAAGCGCCAGCGCTGACCGCCGGGCGTTTGCAGCAGCACCATCTGGTGTTCGATGGCGCTCGCATAGACGCTCGGGTGCAGATGGAAGCGCGCCACGAACGGGATCGGCTGCTTGATGTTCGGGCCTTTCGCTTTCACCGGGCGCATCAGCTCATCGATGCCGCGCAAGTTTCGCCCGACGTGATCGATGAACAGGTAGCGGCGATGCAGCAGGCCGAATTGGGCACGGTAACCGTCATGACGGCCTTGCACGGTGACGCCGCTTTCGTCGGAGGAGCGACGCACATCGTCGAGCGTGGGGCCCGAAAGCCGGGGCGACGTGCGCCCGCGGCGCGGCTCCTCCAGCGTCGCCGACAGCGCATCGCCGACCACCAGCGTCGAGTGCGCGTTGGTCGCGCGCGCGGCCTGGCGGCCGGCGGGTTCAAGTTCACGTGCGGCGCCGACATTGACGATCAATCGCTCGCGACCGCTCGACATCTCGAATGCGAGGGCGCCGGCATGCGCGCGCTCGGAGAAAGCCGGCGCCGGCGCGCCGCCGACATCGAACAGCACGCAAAGCTCTTTCGCCTCGAGCCGCTGGTAGGCCGAGTGCGTTGCGAACTGAAACGCGCGCGCATCGCCGGGCGCGCGCGCCAGCGCGGCGTCGAGCGAAGCCGCGGAATTCTCGCCGCCGCCTTGAAAGCTGCCCAAACCGCCGTCGCCCAAGCGCAGCATGCGCAGCATGTTGGCGAGTTTCGGCAGCGTGTCGCGCAGCGCGGGTGATGCCTCGCCGTGCGCCGCAAGCGCGTCGTGCGCGGCGATGAGATCGTAGAACGCCTCCGCCAAAGCTTCCGGCGAGCGCGATTGGTGCCCGCCATCGGGCAGGAATTGCTTGGCGCAGGCTTCGATCAGCATTTCCTCGCCTTGCGCGGTCAGCCGCTCCGCATCGGGAAAACCGGCGACGCCGGCGAGCATGAGCGCTGCGCCGGCTTTGATCGCGCCGCTATGGCGATCGGCCAGTTCGCTTTGCGCCATCAGGATGAGGCGCGCTTGCCGCGCGGCGGAGCGCATCAGGCTCGCGCGCGCAACCGGAGCGCCTTCCTCGAACGCGGGACGCGCCCAGCACAGCCAGGCGAACATGCGCTCGGCCGTCAGCTCTGCATCCCAGGCCAGATCGTCCCACTCGCCAAACGCGCCGACCCAGGATTCGATCAGCGCGATGATGCGCTCGGGCACATTCGCCGCGGCGAGATCAACGAGCCAAGAGAATGAATGGAGGCGCGCGGTGAAGTGCCGCGAGGGATGCGGCCGGTCCCACGGCAGCGCGTACTCGCCGGCCATCCGTTCGGCGGCGATGCGCCAGACGCCTTTGGCGATGTCGACGCCGCGAATGGCGTCGCCGACGCGCGGATCGCGGCCGTATGCAGCGAGCCGATCCGGCGCATTCTCTCCCAAACGCATGCGGTGAAACGGATTGGCGCGCCAGGGGTCGTTTTGAGCGCCAGGTCGTCCGCGGGGAGGGGCTGCGGGCGCCGCCAAATCAGCTTCTGAGCCGCGCGATATTGGCGGCGTAGTGGGAGGCGTTCCCGGAGAACACGGCGGTGCCGGCGACGAGCGCTGTGGCGCCGGCCTTGATCGCGCGCGGCGCGGTTTCGGCGTTCACGCCGCCATCGACTTCCAGAATGATGTCGCGGCCGCTTGCATCGATGCGCTTCCTGACGGCTTCGATTTTGGCGAGCTGGCTTTCGATGAAGTGCTGGCCGCCGAAGCCGGGATTCACAGTCATCACCAGCACGAGGTCCAGGAGGTCGATCAGATTGTCGATGGCGTCGACAGGCGTGCCCGGATTGAGCGACACGCCGGCTTTCGCGCCGGTCGCCTTGATCGCCTGCAGCGTGCGATGCACGTGCGGCCCGGCTTCTGGGTGCACGGTCAGGATATCAGCGCCGGCGTCGCGAAACGCGGCGATATAAGGATCGACCGGTGCAATCATCAGGTGCACGTCGAGCGGCAACTTGGTGTGTGGGCGGATGGCCTTCACCATCATCGGTCCGGCAGTGATGTTGGGAACGAAATGACCATCCATGACGTCAACATGGATCAGGTCTGCGCCGGCTGCCTCGGCCGCGCGCACTTCCTCGCCCAAGCGTGCGAAATCGGCGGCCAAGATTGACGGAGCGATAAGGGTTCGCGCCATGAGGTTTGGTTACCCGAAAGCGTCCCCCGGGCGCAATGGCCGCACTTGATCAAACGGACGGTTGCGACCACCTGGGATCGGCAGGGGGCCGCCAATGACGTCTCTATTCGATCCGGTTGATCTGGGGGAGTTCAAGCTTCCCAATCGCATTCTGATGGCGCCGCTCACCCGCTGCCGTGCGGTGGAGGATCGCGTCCCCAACGATCTGATGCGCGAATACTATGTCCAGCGCGCGTCTGCCGGGCTCATCCTGAGCGAAGCAACGTCGGTGACGCCAATGGGCGTCGGCTATCCGCACACGCCCGGCATCTGGTCCGAGGCCCAGGTCGAAGGCTGGCGCAAGATCACGGACGCCGTGCGTGCCGCGGGTGGGCGCATCGCGCTGCAACTTTGGCATGTCGGGCGCATCTCGCATCCCATGTATCTGAACGGCGCGCTGCCGGTTTCATCGAGCGCCATTCCTCCGCAAGGCCATGTCAGCCTGGTGCGCCCCAAGGTCGATTACGTGACGCCGCGCGCCTTGGGGCGCGATGAAATTCCCGGCGTGATCGAAGCGTACCGTCAAGGGGCCGAAAACGCGCAGCGCGCCGGTTTCGATGGCGTCCTCATCCACGGCGCCAACGGCTATCTGCCCGATCAATTCCTCCAGGACGGCGTCAATCATCGCACCGATGATTATGGCGGTCCGATCGAGAACCGCGCGCGGCTGATGCTGGAGGTCGCCGACGCCTGCATCAGCGTTTGGGGCGCAGGCCGCGTCGGCATGCACCTCGCGCCGCGCGCCGATACGCATTCCATGGGCGACAGCGATTTGCCGGGCACGTTCGCCTATGTCGCCCGCGCGCTCGGCAAGAAGAAACTCGCCTTCCTATCCACGCGTGAGCATGCCGGTCCGGATCGCATTAGCCCGATGCTGAAGCGCGAATTCGGCGGCGCCTTCGTCGCCAACGAGGGCTTCACCCAGGCGACCGCCGAAGCCGAGATCGCCGCGGGCGACGCCGACGCCGTCGCCTTCGGCAAGCTGTTCATCGCCAATCCGGATTTGCCGAAGCGCTTCGCCGCGCATGCGCCGCTCAACGAGTGGAACTCATCGACGTTCTACGCCCACACGGCCGAAGGCTACACAGACTATCCGTTCTGGGACGGCGTCAGCCGCACGGCGTAAAAGCCGTCGAGGCCGCCGATGTCCGGCCAATGCGAGGGCAGCGTGCGCATAGCGCCATCGGCGGTGATGAACTCGGTTGGCAGCTCTTCCGCGCGGATCGGGTTGCGCCGCCAGCGGCCGCTGGCTTCGGCTTGGGCCGCCACGGCGGGACCTTCTTCCGGTTCCAGCGAACACACCGCATAGACCAGCACGCCGCCCGGCTTGAGCAGGGCGTGCGCGTGCTCCACGAGTCGCGTCTGCAATTCGGACAGCGCGCGCACATCGGTCGGACGTCGCAGCCAGGCGACGTCGGGATGGCGGCGCAGCGTACCGGTAGACGTACAGGGCGCGTCGAGCAGAACGGCGTCGAAGCGCTTAGCGCCGCGCCACTCCAATGCATCCGCGCAGATCACGTCGGCGCGAAGTTTCGTGCGCCGGAGATTCTCTTCGAGCCGCTGCAAGCGCTCCGCGGATTTATCGACGGCTGTCACACGCGCGCCGGCGCTGGCGAGTTGCAATGTCTTGCCGCCCGGCGCAGCGCAGAGATCGAGCACGTCACGCTCGCGCACATCGCCCAACAGACGCGCCGGCAGCGCCGCCGCGGCATCCTGCACCCACCAATCGCCTTCGGCGAAGCCGGCGAGCGCGTCCACCTGCGCGCCGGCGATGCGCACGGAG
>DASZSK010000116.1:0-6961 GCA_035548735.1 Caulobacterales bacterium
CCGATTCCGGTCTGACCGGCGCCACGCGCGATCTGATCAACGATTTCACCCAGGGCGCCGACGTGATCGATCTCTCCGCCATCGACGCCATCGCCGGCGGCGGCGACGATGCGTTCACCTTGATCGGCGCGGGCGCCTTCAGCCACAGCGCCGGCGAACTGCGCTACGATTTCATCGACAATGCCGGCGCCGCCAACGACTTCACGCTCATCTCGATGGACGTCAACGGCGACGGCGCCGCCGACAGCCAGATCGTGCTGCGCGGCCTCATCAGCCTGACCAACAGCGATTTCGTGCTTTAGCGCGCATAAACGAACAGCCTCCCCGCGAGGGGAGGCCGTTGCTGGATGTTGAATAGTGCTGCGTTACGATGTCGGCGACGGCGCGGGCGCCTGCGGCTGGGTCTCGGCCGGCGCCGAGACCATGGTGGCTGGCGGCGGGTTCGGGCCCATCGCACAGCATCGCACCTGCACTTCGAGCACGCGCGTATTGTAGCGACACTCGGTGTCGTTGATGGAGCGCAGCACGGCGAGGCCGCCCGAGCGTGTCGTGTAATGCGTTTGCGTGCAGCCGGTCAGCGTGTAGCCCGGATCGCAGGTTCCGGTTTGCGTGCGCCGCAGCGTGCGGGTGACGCAAACGATGTTGCGCGCCATGGCCTGGTCGGCGGTTTGTTGCGCATGATTGGCGACGCCGAACGCTTCAGCGATGCGCTGGCCCAGCGAGGTTCGCACGCCCTCGATGTCGCCATGCTGCTTGCAGATGTCGTCGCGCTGATGGCTCTCGTTCGAGCAATACTCAGCGATGGTCTGATCTCCGGTGCGATTGGCGCAACCGGCGGCCAGGAGGACGAATGCTGCTGCGGCTAGAATGGATGCAATTCGCATGCGGCGCGCCTTCTTCTAACGGTGGGACCCCCAGATGAACCGCCCGGCTTAAGCCCCAAGTCTCAGAACGGATCAATATTCATTTTGTTTCAAGGGAACAGATCATGAGATCAGCTTCGGTTCCGCGCTCGCTTTTTCTCCTGACAGGCGCCGGCGTCTCAGCGGAATCCGGCCTGGGCACGTTTCGCGACAAGGAGGGGTTGTGGACGCGCTACAGCCTTGAAGATGTTGCGTCTTTGGACGGCTATCGGCGCAATCCGACGCTCGTTCTCGACTTCTACAACAAGCGGCGCGCGAATTTGCAGGGCGCGAAGCCGAACGCCGCGCATGGCGCACTCGCGCGATTGGAGAAAGTCTGGCGTGAACATGGCCGCGATTTCATCTTGTGCACGCAGAACATCGATGACCTGCACGAGCAGGCCGGTTCGCAGAACGTGCTGCACATGCATGGCGAACTCACCAAGGCGCGCTGCGACGATTGCGGGCAGCTCACCGCCTATGACGGCGATCTCTCCATCGAACTTGGATGCGGCGCGTGCGGACGCATCGGCGGCATGCGCCCGCATGTCGTGTGGTTCGGCGAAGCGCCGCTTGAGATGGAGCGCATCCATGACGCGCTCGCGAACGCCGATCTGTTCGTCGCCATCGGCACGTCGGGCGCGGTCTATCCCGCGGCGGGTTTCGTCATGGAGGCCAATGCCGCGGGGATCTCGACGATGGAGATCAATCTCCAGCCCTCGGACAACGCGGCCATGTTTGACACCGCGCAATACGGCCCGGCCAGCGAAACCGTACCGGCTTGGGTCGAAGCCCTTTTGGCTGAGCTCTAGGCGGCGCCGATGCTGGGGCTTATGTGTTGGAGAGAGGCGAAGGAGACGGAAACGATGGGTTTCAAAGGGTACGCCGCGGCCGCCGCGCTCATGATGCTCGCGGCCTGCGCCGGGTTCGAGCCTGCTGGTCGATCGTCGACCGCCGCGCCGCCGCCGCCCGCCGCGCCCGTCGCCTCAGCGCCGGTAGCGTCCGTGCCGCCGCCTGCGCCGCCCGCCGCAGCGCCCGCGCCGCCTCCCGAAGCCGCGCCCATGTCGCCGCCAGTCACTATGCCGGCGCAGCCGCAGGCCGCGCCGCGCCGCGCCGCCAACAATGACGAGGTGATCGTGCCCGGCGTGCGCGAGCAGCAGGTGCGTCCGCCGAACGGCGATCCGCGCACGCAGGCCGAGCGCATGGCGGACATCTCCGCGTGGGACCGCTGCGTCGTCCGCGTGCACAATATGGGCGAATCCGATCCGACCAAGCCGCAGCTCGAGGATCCGGAGGATTATTGCCGCCGCACGTTGGGCATGGCCAACCGAACCGCCGTGCCGGATAGCCGCCGGCCGTAATCAGCGCGTCGCCTCGTTCAGGACATACGCATCCCAGGCCGCGCGGCTCGTGAAATCGAGCCCGCGGTCCCAGCATGCGCCGATCCGGTAGGAGAAAGGCTGGCCGGGGGCGACGTTCAGCAGCACGAGATAATTGTCGGCGTCTTCTTTCACGTCGGCGATCTGGCGCGGATCGACCAGCACAGCGACGCCGATATTGCCATAGGTCGGATCGGCCCCGCCCCACGCGGAAAACGCGCCGCGCGCGCGATCGGCGCTGAGCGCCGCCTGACCGAACGTGTTGGGCCGCTTGTTCAACCCCACGCCGATCAGCAGCGGATCGTTTGTGTTGGATGAAATGGTCGAGGTCAGCCGCGTGAAGTTGGCGCCGAGCGGCAGCTCGAAGCGGCGCGTCTCCGAAACCGTGCGCACCACATCCACCGGCCAGGGCGCATAATCCACTTCGAAGCGTGCTGCGTCCGGTCCGTTTTGCAGAATGCGTACGGCGCGATAATTGCGCGAGGTCCAGAGCTTGTTGTCGTACCAGACGCCGAGGCCGCCGCAGCCGCGCGCCGTGCCGACATTGTAGAAATCGACGCCCTCGCCGTGATCGGCGTGCTGATCGCCGATATGCAGCTGCCGCTCCATGAACGGCCAGCGCACCTTTTTGCCCCACGCATCGATGCCGGAGCCGGATGGCGGTTCGTGCGCCTCAAGCGCGCGGCCATAGATGCGATGCGCGACGCGGTCGTTTTCCCACAGCACGTCGTCATAACGATAGGGCGCGATCACCACATTGGCGCGTGGACGCTGATCCGCCGGCGGCGTCAGCCGCGCGTCTTCTGCGCGCGCCGCGCCGCTCATCGCGCCTGCCGCCAGCGCGCCCAGCAGCGCGCGCCGTTCGATCTCGTGCATCTCCATCCCTCTTATTCTGTTTGATCCAGGACCGCGTGCATGTCTTCGTCGCTGAAACCGAAATGGTGACCGACCTCATGCACCAACACGTGCGCGACCAGATCGGCCAGCGCGATGTCGCCGCGCTCGATCCACTCATCCAGCAGCGGCCGGCGATAGAGAAACACCATCGGCGTCAACGGCCTCGGATCGCTGATCGAGCGATGCGCGAGATTGACGCCGTGATAGAGCCCGCTCAGTTCGAACGGATCGTCGATGCCAAGGTCCGCCAGCACCGCGTCATCGGCGAAATCCTCGATGCGGAAGATGACGTCGCCGGCAAGCGTGCGGAACTCCGCCGGCAACGCTTCCCATGCCGTGCGCGCCAGCGCTTCGATATCGTCAAGAGAGGGCGGCAGCGTATCCATGCGCGCGAGTCTACTCGCGCCGGGCGCCCGCGTCATCGGAGCCATGCGTCGCCTGGAAGTTTGAATTGAGCCCGCGGGACGCTTAAACCGCCACGACAGCGACGAAGGAGCATCTCATGATCGCGTGGCTTGGAACCGGCTTGCTTGGGGCCAATTTCGTGCGCGCGTTGCGCAAGCGCGGCGAAGAGGTGCGGCTGTGGAACCGTACGCACGCGAAGGCGCAGGCGCTGGCCGAGGAAGTCGGCGCGCAGGCGTTCGCGGACCCGGCCGAAGCCGTGCGCGGCGCGACGCGCATCCATATCACGGTGTCGGCGGACGATGCGGTCGATGACGTGCTGGAGCGTGCGCGCCCGGGTGTCGCCGCCGGCGCCTTCATCATCGACCACACCACGACGTCGCCGCCGTTGACGCGCGAACGGGTGAAGCGCTGGGACGAGCGCGGGGCCAAATTCCTGCACGCGCCGGTGATGATGGGGCCGCCGAATGCGCTGAACGGCACGGGAACGATGATGGTTTCGGGCGAGAAGCTGCGTTTCGACGCCGTCGCCGACAAGCTCAAATTGATGACGGGCAACCTCGTTTATGTCGGCGCAGAGCCCGATCGCGCCGCGGCGTTCAAGCTCATGGGCAACATGACGGTGATGTCGCTCACCATCGGCATTATGGAGGCGCTGCGGCTTGGGCGAGGGCTGGGCCTGTCGCAGGACGAGGCGGCCACGATGTTCGACTGGCTGCAGCTCGACGGCCAGGCGCAGTTTCGCCTGAAGCGCATCATGGAGGCCGATTTCGACCATCCCTATTGGGAGCTGCACATGGCCCGGAAGGATATCCGGCTGATGATGGAGGGGTCCAACGGCCTCCTCGCCATGCCGGGGGTGGCCGCCGCCATGGATCGCTGGATCGCCGCCGGGCACGCCCATCGGGATTGGCTGATCATCTCCAAGGACGGCCCCTGAGGCCCCCATTCTCCAAAAGTTGACGCCTGTCACCAAAGTTGACGCTTGCGTCATTTTTAGTTGATCAAGGCATGGCTCCTGGTATTGTGGCGGGCGAGAGAAGCCGCGCCCGCGGCCGCCGCCAGGAGGAATAAGATGGCCGATTCCGGCGCCCCGATCCGCCAGATCACCAAGGACGAGGTGTACGATGCGGTCGCGCCGACCGATTTCGGCGCGATGCTGGATATTGAGCGCCACATGACGCGCTCGTCGGCCTTCGACAAGATCATCTCGGCCACGCACGACCATTTCTGGGATCCGCTCGACAAGAAATACATCGACTTCAACGACGACTTCGATCCCGACACGACCGACTTCATCCCCGACACGCTCGTGCCGGCGCTGTCGACCGAATACGTCTCAAATTTCTTCGCCGACAAGCCGGCCGAGCGCATCCGCTTCAAAAGTCAGGTCGGCCGCTGGATCATGAGTTCGATCCTGCATGGCGAGCAGGGCGCCCTGAACCTCTCGGCTTCGCTCTGCCACGTGCTGCGCGATCCGGGCGCGCAGGAATACGCAGCCAACCAGTGCCGCGAAGAGGGCCGCCACGTCACGGCGTTCGCCAAATACATCATCAAGCGCTGGGGCTCGCCGATGCCGTGCGGCACCGTGCTCGCCACGCTGCTGCAGGAAATCGTGCACGCGCCCGAGGTCTATAAGAAGATCATCGGCATGCAGATGCTGGTCGAGGGCCTCGCCATGGGCGCCTTCGCCACCATCTACAAGGAATGGGAAGATCCGCTGGCGCAGAAGCTGACGCAGCTGGTCATGACGGACGAAGCCTTCCACCACAAGTTCGGGAAAATCTGGGCCGACCGCACCATTCCGAAGCTCACCGCGGAAGAGCATGAGATCGTCGAAAATTGGGCCGCGCATTGCTTCCAGACGCTCTTGTTCAATCTGGTCGCGCCGCACCAGATGAATGCGATCTACGCGCAGTTCGGGCTTGATCCGGACAAGGTGATGGAGAGCTTCCAGGCTGCGGTTACGGACGAAGACCGTCGCGAAGCGATGAAGGAATCCACCAACATCTTCCGCGTGCTGGTGAAGACGCTGTGGAACGCCGGCATCATCACCGAGCGTACGCGCGCTTTCTACGCCACCTATGTCGACTTCAACGAGTTCAAGGCGGAAGGCGAAGAGATGGTCGGCGACGCCATCGCCGAAGACGGCATCAAATATCTGCAGACCATCAATTTCGGCGTCCACACCAACGCTTTGCGCGACGTGAAAGCCAGCGCCATCGCCGCGGAGTAATTAAGGCGCGGCGCTCGCCATCACGCTTTCGGCCGGCGAAACGTGATTGGGGTCGAGTTTGCGATAGCCGATCGGCACCCCGAACAGCGTCGGGTTTTGCCGGCCGCGTGTGAGCCGCGTCGCTTGGAATAGCACGCGGCCGCTCTCGCGCAATTGCAGCACGATGCCGTCGCTGGTGATGCAGGCGACGCGATCGATCGATTGCGCAAGCGGACGCGGGCGCCATTGCTCGCCCCGCTCGCCAGCCACCGCGCACGGGCCGACATTGATCACATTGTCGGGCCCGAGCGCCGCCCAGAACGTCTCCATTGGCTGCGGCGCATCCGCATCGGCGATGCGCACGGCGACGCCCAACGCGCGCGGCGGCGCCGTCACGACGGCGCCGGGATGCGGCGCTATCGTCGCGGCCTGCCCGGCGTTGGCGCTGATCTGTGTTGTCGGCGTTTCGGCCGCGCTCTGCCGCGCCCAGGGCGAGCCGACAGGATCGAGCACGTAAGGCGCATTGCTTGGCTCGTCGAACACGACGGCGGCGCGCCCGTGCTGCGGCAGATCGGTCTCCACGCGCATGCGCGCGCCGTCGCGATAGATCACGGTGCGCAGCGGCGCGGTCGCGCCGGGCGGCGACGCCATGCCTTCGAGCCGATAAGCCCGCGCGCGAAACTCAGGATATTTCGCGCCAAAGACGCCACAGGCGCAAACAGCGAACGTCGCCGCGAGCGCGGCGATGGTCAACGTCGCCTTCATGCAAAACCTCGCTATCCCGTAAGAAAAACGCGAGGGCGGTCGGCGCTGTTCCCGGCGGCCCGGCGCGCGGTTCTCGCCGCTTGCGCGCGCCCGCCTGCGATGGAACACTTTGCGGGCATGGCCGAGCCCGCGCTCTCCCGCCCCGACACCACCTTGCTGCTCGCGCGCGGCGTCACGCGCATGCTGCTCGATCATGGGCTTGCGCCGACGCTCGAGTTTCCGCTGGCGAATGGCCGCCGCGCCGATGTGATGGCGCTCGGGGCCCGCGGCGAGATCTGGATCGTCGAGACGAAATCGTGTCTGGCGGATTATGCCGTCGACATGAAATGGCCGGACTATCTCGACTATTGCGATCGCTTTCTGTTCGCCGTCACCGAAGACTTTCCGCATCACCTCATCCC
>DASZSK010000117.1:0-1557 GCA_035548735.1 Caulobacterales bacterium
CCGCTCCAGAACGCGGGCGGCGACATTCGAGCAGCGCACGCCCAGAAAGGGAAAAACGTCGCCGAGGCCGGCGAGCAGCTTTTTCTCGAGGCCCGCCCGCAACATCCGCCGGGCGCGGAAATGGCGCGTCTTCACGGTCGCGGGATTGAGGCCGAGCTGGGCGGCCGTGGCTTCGACGCTCAGTCCCTCGATTTCGCGCAGAACGAAGACGACGCGGAATTCCGGCGGCAATCCGTCGATCGAGGTTTCGAGAAGCTGGCGCGTCTCGGTCCGCGCCGCTTCAGATTCCGGATCGGGCGGCTGAGGCGCGAAGGGCACGACATTGGCCGCGGCCGCCGCTTCGAGGTCGACCATGGGCCGGCGCTTGCGCAAGCGGCCGCGCGCCTCGTTGAGCGCAATGGCGGTGAGCCAGGTCAGCAGCCCCGCCTCGCCGCGAAAAGCGGCGATGCCCGCAAAGGCGCGCAGATAGGCTTCCTGAAGAACGTCCTCGGCCTCCGCATCGTCTCCGACGACGGCGCGCGCCACGCGGAACAGCCGCTGATTATAGCGCTGCATAATGGCGCGGAAGGCCTCGCGCTCGCCGAGCTTGGCCTCGGCGACGAGCGCGGGCTCGTCCATGGCGGCGAAGTTGCGCGCGGCTTGGCCCATGAGACGCAACCTATTTCGCGATCCTGAGCGTCAGCGTCATGGTCGGATGGTAGCGGCAATAGACTTTGAACGCGCCGGCTTTCTTGAGCGTCACCTTGGCTCTGGCCCCCGGCTTCAGGTCGACGTCGAACAGTCCGGCGACGGTCGCGGTGTGGCGGAACATGTCGTCGTTGCGCCATTCGATCGCGTCGCCGACCCTGGCGCTCTGGGGCGCCGGGCCGAATTTCATGTTGGCCATGGTCACGGAATATTCGGCCGCATGGGCGCTCGCAAGGAGCGCCCATGTCCATAGGCCTGCAAGACGCGCAGCCGCCCGCTTCACTTGCCGATCGCGTTCGCCAGAGTCTCGGCGTGCTCCTGATGCGCGGTGAACAGGGTGAGCCCGGTCTCGAGCAGCGACTTCAACTCGGCGTTCTGCGCATTGGGAATGAGCGTATCCTTGAGAGCGCCGTTGACGGTCTTGTGATAGGCGACCTCGTTCTCGATATAGCCGCGATCGAAATCGGCGCCCGACAGCTTGCCGAGCTCCGCCAGCTTGGCGGCGGCGGTCTTGGAGAGCGACTGGCTGGTGGCGTTGTCCTGCGGCGTGACGCCGAGCTTCTTGACGAGAGCCAGCGCCTTGTCGTTCACCGCCTTGTGGTCGCGGATCATCTCTTCGGCGAAGGCTTTCACCTTCGGATCGCTCGCCTTGTTGAGCGCCTGCTGCCCGGCGGTAATGTCGATCGCGCCTGCGGTATAGGCGATATGGGCGATCTGGGCGTCGTTCAAGCCCGCGGCGTTCGCCCCAGCGACGCCCAGGAACGCCAGGGCCGTGGCCAAAATCATCGTGCGGAACATGGGTTTCCTCCTTGCCGCCGCGCCCCATGCGCGCTCGGCTCAGACCATTGGATGCGCCGGCGCTGGAAAGGT
>DASZSK010000118.1:0-1554 GCA_035548735.1 Caulobacterales bacterium
CCGCTCCAGAACGCGGGCGGCGACATTCGAGCAGCGCACGCCCAGAAAGGGAAAAACGTCGCCGAGGCCGGCGAGCAGCTTTTTCTCGAGGCCCGCCCGCAACATCCGCCGGGCGCGGAAATGGCGCGTCTTCACGGTCGCCGGATTGAGGCCGAGCTGGGCGGCCGTCGCTTCGACGCTCAGCCCCTCGATTTCGCGCAGAACGAAGACGATGCGGAAATCCGGCGGCAATCCGTCGATCGACGTTTCGAGAAGCTGGCGCGTCTCGGCGCGCGCCGCTTCCGATTCCGGGTCGGGCGGCTGGGGCGCAAAGGGCACGACATTGGCCGCCGCCGTTTCGAGGTCGACCATGGGCCGGCGCTTGCGCAAGCGGCCGCGCGCCTCGTTGAGCGCGATCGCGGTGAGCCAGGTCAAAAGGCCGGCCTCGCCGCGAAACGCGGCGATCCCCGCAAAGGCGCGCAGATAGGCCTCTTGAAGAACGTCCTCGGCCTCCGCATCGTCTCCGACCACGGCGCGCGCCACGCGGAAGAGCCGCTGGTTGTAGCGCTGCATGATGGCGCGGAAGGCCTCGCGCTCCCCGAGCTTCGCCTCGCGCACCAGCGCGGGCTCGTCCATGGCGGCGAAATCGCGCGCGGCCTGGCCCATGAGAACAGACCTATTTTGCGACCTTGAGCGTCAGCGTCATGGTCGGATGGTAGCGGCAATAGACCTTGAACGCGCCGGATTTTTTGAGCGTCACCTTGGCTCTGGCCCCGGGCTTCAGGTCGACGTCGAAAAGCCCGGAAACCGTCGCGGTGTGGCGGAATATGTCGTCGTTTCGCCATTCGATCGTATCGCCGACCTTTGCGTTTTCAGGCGCGGGGCCGAATTTCATATTGGCCATCGCGACGGAATATTCGGCCGCATGGGCGCCCGCAAGGAGCGCCCATGTCCAGAGGCCTGCAAGAAGCCCAGCCGCCGGCTTCATTTGCCCAGCGCGTTCGCCAAATTCTCGGCGTGTTCCTGGTGCGCGGTGAAGAGGGTGAGCCCGGTCTCGAGCAGCGATTTCAGCTCGGCGTTCTGCGCATCGGGAATGAGCGTATCCTTGAGCGCGCCGTTGACGGTCTTGTGATAGGCGACCTCGTTCTCGATATAGGCGCGGTCGAAGGCGGCGCCCGAAAGCTTGCCGAGCTCGGCCAGCTTGGCGGCCGCGTCCTTGGAAAGCGACTGGCTGGTGGGGTTGTCCTCGGGAGTGACGCCGAGCTTCTTGACGAGCGCCAGCGCCTTGTCGTTCACAGCCTTGTGGTCGCGGATCATTTCCTCGGCGAAGGCCTTGACCCTGGGGTCGGTCGCTCTTTTGAGCGCCTGTTGGCCGGCCGCGATGTCGATTGCGCCGGCGGTATAGGCGATATGGGCGATCTGGGCGTCGTTCAGGCCCGCGGCGTTCGCCCCAGCGACGCCCAGGAACGCCAGGGCCGTGGCCAAAATCATCGTGCGGAACATGGGTTTCCTCCTTGCCGCCGCGCCCCATGCGCGCTCGGCTCAGACCATTGGATGCGCCGGCGCTGGAAAGGT
>DASZSK010000119.1:0-5082 GCA_035548735.1 Caulobacterales bacterium
TTGGCGCTGGCGGCGCCGGCGTTCGCCGATCCCGCGGGCGATCGCATCTTGGGCGAGTGGCGCGGGCAATCGCTCTGCACCGACCGCGCGCTCGCGCCGAACTGTCACGATGAAATCACACGCTACGTGTTCACATCAGCCGGCGCGACCTATCACGTTGTCGCGGACAAAATGCAGGGTGGCGCTTTCGTGACGATGGGCGAGATGGATTTCGTCTATGCGCCGGCTGACGCGCGCTGGACCTACCGTTTTGACTCGGCCGCCTGTCCGCAATGCACCTGGTGGTTTCGTTTGCAGGACGGCGCGCTGGTCGGCGGGCTGACCAGCCAGGCCGGGCGAGAATTGCGCCGCGTCTCCGCGACGCGGCCTTGATCAGGCCGCGTTCGAGACCGACGGCGAAGCCGCCGCGTTGCTGTTGGCTTCGCCATGGAGCGGAATGCGCAGCGTGAAGGTCGAGCCCTGGCGCGGCGCGCTGATGAAGGTGACGTCGCCGCCCATGAGCCGCGCCAACTCGCGCGTGAGCGCGAGCCCCAATCCGGCGCCGCTCATATCCGCGCTGCTTTCCAGGGCCTGCGCCTGCATGAACGGCTCGAACAGCAAGGGCTGACGCTCATGAGCGATGCCGAGGCCGGTGTCGCGCACGCTGATCGCCAGCCACTCGACGCCGGCGTTGTTTTCGCTGCGCGCCTCGACCGCGATGCTGCCGTTCAGGGTGAACTTGGCTGCATTGGAGACGAGATTCAGCAGGCATTGCGTGAGCCGCAACGGGTCGGTGCGCGCGGTCCGCAAGGCGTCATCGATCGTCACGGTGATGGCCGAGCCGTTCGCCTGCGCGGTCGGCGTCGCGAGCTGGACGACTTCCTCGATCAGTTCGCGCACGCAGACATCGGCGTAGGACAGCGTGAGCTTGTTGGCGTCCACTTTGGCCAGATCGAGCAGATCGTTGAGCAGAGCGAGCAAACGGCGCGCGCTGCCGACGACGCGTTGCAGATCCTGCGCGTCCTGCGCGCGGTCTTCGGCCTCCGCTGTTTCGAGCAGAAGCTCGGAATAGCCGATGACGCCGTTGAGCGGCGTCCGGAGTTCGTGGCTAATATTGGCAAGAAACCGCGCGCGGGCGGCGTTGGCGGCTTCGGCTGCGGCGCGCGCGCTCTGCTCCGCGGCCAGTTCGCTCTGCGCTTCGCGCACGCGCTCGGTCTGCAGCAGCATGACGAAGGTCGCGGGCGGCGCGATCAGCAGGACGATGGCGAGCGTGCTCATCGGCGTATAGCCGGTTGCATCGCGCAGAATTTGAATGTTGAGGATGTAGTCGACCGCCATGACGACGGCGACAATCGCGGCGGAGATCGCTGCGGTATGGGTTGCGAGGGTGCGCAGCTTGGGTGCGATCCGGGACAAACGCAGGCGAAGCATGGGAGCTGAGGCTAAGCTGGCTTGATTAACGCAAAGTACCTGCCTGTGATCACAAGCCGGCGAGGCGCTGGCGCGCGACATCCCTTGCCGCTTGCCCCAGAGGACGCGCGGCTCTAAGCCGCCCGCGGGGGAGAGAGGTCGCGCATGCGGGTGGCATTGCTGGCGTTGGCGGCGGGACTGACCGCCGCAAGCTTGGCGTTCGCGGCGGACGATCCGGCGCCTTCCCCATCGCCCTTTCCGGTTCAGCGCGGGACCGCGCCGCCGCCGCCCGCGGAAGGCGGAAGCCAGGCCGCCCCGCCCGAAGGCGTCGCCAGCGGCGGGATTGATTTCGGGCAGTGGCGCTCCGCCGATCCCCGGCCCTACGAGCAGAGCTTCGCGCGCCAAATCCGCCAGCGGCTCGCCGGCAAAGGCCGCGCCGACGCCAAGAGCGATCTCGAAGCCAACGGCTTCTCCTGCGAAGACGCTGCGCGGCTCGATTGCCGCATCGAGATCACCGATCACCATTGCGGGTTCGACTGGTATGTGGTGCTGGAGCAAAATACCGCCGAGCCTGTCGCCGGCTATGAAGTGACGTGCACCGGAACGCGCTAGAGAAAAGCAATGAAATCCACAGCCATTCTGTTGAGCGCGGCGTTTTTGGCTGCATGCGCGACGACGCCCGTCGGCCCGGTTGCGCCGCCGCCGCCATCCATCCCTTCGACGCCGCTCGATATGGGCGATTGGCGCCATGCGACGGCGGACGCCGAATTGTCCGCTTTCCAGAACGCGGTCGAGCATCGCTATGGCGCGGGGCTCGATCTGGACGGCGTGACCGCCGATCTGCGCCGCGCGCAATTCACCTGCAATCCGAACCGGGACACGGTGGGCAATCCGCCGGCGCAAATCTGCCGCAAGACCATTACGGAAGCTGGGTGCACGCACACTTGGCAGGTGCATCTCTACGACACGTCGGGCGATGCGAAGCTCGCGCGCACGCGTGGCCTTTATGATCGCCGCTGCGGCGGCGACGGCCTGCTAGGCGGGCCGAGCTAGAACCTATTATTGCGACGGCTCGGTCGTGATCGCGAGGAAATGCTGCACGTCGTCGGGATCGAGCGTGAGCATGGGCATCAGCCGGTAATTGATGACGATGTGCTGGCGCCGGAGGCGCATCAGCGCTTCGCGGCCGGTCATCAGCAGCATCGGTGCGTTTTCGCCCATCACCGCGTCGATGCGCTGCGGGGACGTGAAGATCGCCGCCGCGCGCACGCCGCCGCTGAGCGGCACCAGCAGCGGGCGCACATTGTCGCCGGTTCCGGTGGTGGCGACCGCCACTTGTGAGTCCAGCAGCGCGCGTCGGAAGGCGGGACGCATCGTCTCGTCTTGCGCGGCCGCCATGAACGCGCGCTCAAGCGCGTTCGCCGGCTCGATCGGACGTAGCATGATGGTTTCGGTTTGCGCGGCCGGGGGCGCCGGCGGCGGCGATCCGCTGGAGCTGCGGCGCCGGCCGATCGGGGCGTCAGCCGCTTGCGCCAGCGCCGAGGCGGGGGCCGCCAGCGCCATCAGCGCGGTCAGGAAAACGCGTCTTTGCATGCCAGCTCCCATGCTTGGCCTTTTGCTTGCGCGGAAGGAAGGCCACATAAAGGCGCAATGGAAGACCTCTACCATCCACGCGTGCTCGAACTGGCGGCCGACATCCCGCATACGGGTCGGCTGGAGCACCCCGACGGGGCTTCGACGAAAGTCAGCCGCGTCTGCGGTTCCGTGGTCAGCGTCGAACTCAAGCTGAAGGACGGCGTGGTCAGCGAGATCGCAGTGCTGCCAAAGGCGTGCGCCTTGGGGCAAGCGGCGACCGCCGTCTTGTCGATGAACGCGATTGGCGCGAAGCCGGCGGAAATCCGCGCGGCCCGCGACGCCTTGCGCGCCATGCTGAAGGAGGGCGCGGCCCCGCCGACCGGGCGCTTCTGGGAGCTGCGGCACCTCGAAGGCGTGCGCGAATACCCGCCGCGCCACGCTTCGACCATGCTCGCGTTCGACGCGGCGGCGGACGCGCTGGCGCAGGCCGAGGCGAAGCGGTCTTGAATCCGCTTCCGGCGTGGGGGGCTTTGGGCTAGCGTCGCCCTCGCCTTGGGGGCCGCGCCATGTTCCGTCTGCTGTTCTTGCTGATCGTGATGGCCGCGATCGCCGCCTATTTCACCAAGCCCGAGCGCGCCGCGCACGAGCAGGCCGCGCAGGCGACGCTGCGTCAGGCGCAGGACGCCGCGGCGTCCGCCTTCGATATTGGCGGCGTGCTCAATCTCGGCCTCGCCGGCTTGGCGCAAGACGGCCGCTACGAAGATTTCTATCTCGCCTCGAAATATACGCTGCGCGTCGAAGGGCGCGACGTGATGCAGTGCTGGGGCGCGTTCACGCAAGTTCGCTGCACGCTGGCGCCGCCGATCGCATCGGCGGCGGCGACGCAACCGAGTGGTGGGGAATAGGAATAGGGGACGTCCAATGGTGCGATTGATTTTGGTGCTGCTCGTGATCGCCGCTGTGGCCGGCTATTTCACGCGTCCAACGGAAGATGCGATGCGCAGCGCCGCGAACGAAGTGCTCGGCAATCCGCAAAATGTCTCGCAAGGCCTGCAAGGTCTCGGCGCCACGCTCGCCGGCGATCGCCACTACGACAATTATTATGTCGCGGCGAAATACACGGTGAGCCTGGACGACAAGCCGGTGGTGGAATGCTGGGGCGCGTTCACGCAAGTGAAGTGCAACCGCACCGAACAGCACGCGGACGCGAAAGCCGCGAGCTGACGCGTTACGGGCTCGGCGGGACGGTGACGAATTCGGCGATGTAAATCGCGCCGACGATCGTCCACAGAACGATCATCAAAATTCCGCCGAACAGCGGCAGCGCCGAGCCTGAGGCGTTGTTTTGGTCTACATTTCCCATCGCGCCCTCCCTTTGGAGGACGTGACGCTGCCCGTTTCGACGCGGCGCGCCTTGATTTCGATCAAACGCGGGCGGCGCTTGGGGCGCGGCGTCGCAAGCGGACGAGATGCATGGCCAAGACATTCGGCGCGCAATCCACGACTGACGACGTGCTCGAAGGCGTCGATCTTTCCGGCAAGCGCGTGCTGATCACCGGCGTCTCGGCGGGCCTGGGCGTCGAAACCGCGCGCGCGCTGGCCGCGCACGGCGCGACGGTGGTGGGCGCGGTGCGCGACATCGAGAAGGGGCGTCGGGCGACGGCGGGCGTGCGCGGCGGCGCGCTGATCGAGCTCGATCTCGGTTCGCTTGAGAGCGTGCGCGCCGCCGCGGATCGTTTGAACGCTGCGGGTGAGGCGTTTGATCTGGTGATCGCCAATGCCGGCGTGATGGCGCTGCCGGAACGCACGCTGACCGAGGATGGCTTCGAGGTTCAGTTCGGCGCCAATCATCTGGGACATTTCGTCTTCGTCAATCGGATCGCGCCGCTGTTCAAACCGGGGTCGCGGCTGGTGAATCTCTCGTCCGGCGGGCATCGCTATTCCGACATCGATCTCGACGATCCCAATTTCGAACGCACGGAATACACGCCGTACGCGGCCTATGGGCGCTCGAAGACCGCCAACATCTTGTTCGCGGTGGAGTTCGATCGCCGCCACAAGGCGCGCGGCGTGCGCGCGACCGCCGTGCATCCCGGCGCGATCGAGACGGAACTCTCG
>DASZSK010000120.1:0-2539 GCA_035548735.1 Caulobacterales bacterium
TCTCGTTGTCGTGCGGCTTGGCCGCTTCGACGACACGGGCGAACGGTGGGATCGTCTGGGCGATTGGATGCAGCGCGTGGTGCACGCGTTCCCGAACCGTCCGGCGCGCTAATCCTCCTCGACGCCGCGACTGATGCGAAACACGTGTCCGTCGGGATGGCGAAGATGCATTTCGCGGACGCCCCACGGCTCGTCGGTGGGCGGATGGGTGACGTCGAGCCCTTGCGCAAGGCAGTGCTGGTAGATCGCGTCGACATCATCGACCCAGAGCGACAGCCACATGCCCTTTTCCTGTGAGTCGTCCTTGCTCGTTGACGTCAGAGCGCTTTTGCCGCGACCGCCTTGTGCGCCCTGGCAGAGAAAAATCTCCACCTTGCCGGAGCAAACGCCGCCGAAGGTCGGCGGATCGCCCCAATCCCAACCCTTCTTCCAGCCGAGCTTTTCAAACCAGGCGAAGCTTTCTGCGATGTTCGAGACGTTGAGGATTGGGGTGACGGCGTGGGCGAGCATGGCGCGGTCCTCAATGCTCAAGATGAACCAGGCGCGTTTCGTCGATCGTCGGCAACGCCTGAATCATAGCGCGCCGCGCGGCTTCGCGAACGGCGCTCGGCTTCGACGCCGTGCATGCGGTGAGCGCGCCATGGGCGTCATGGCGCGAACGGACGCCATTGATCGGCCCGTCGCGCAGCGCCGCGTCGCAACTGATCGTGCCGAGAACGAAGACTTCATGGGCCGGCAACGTGCCGATCGGCGCGATCACGACATAGCTCCAAGCCGGCGGGCTCGCGTCATTCTGATGCTCGGCGACATAAAGTGGCGCGTAGGTGTTGGGCGGAACGTTCTCCGTCGCCGGGGCGATGACGAAGCGCATCTCGCGTTCGCTCTCCTGGCCGTTCTGGCCGCGCTCGAGCCCGTGTGCGACCCAAACGCCGTCGGCGCCCTGGTGCAGTTCGAAGGGTTGACACCCTTTCGGAAGCGGCTGTGTTTGCAGTGCCTCACGCGGGCAATCTTCGTCGATCGCGACCCACGCGCCTTCCTCGATCGGCGCCGGCAGCGCGCGATCGGCGGTGGGGAAGAGCGGTGTTGGCGAGGTGAGTTCGACACACGCGCTTGCGCATGCGGCAAGCGCGGCGACGGCCAGCGAAGACATGATCCGCATGGGGTCCATCCTGCGCCTTCTTGCTGTGCTTTGATCGCGCACTATCCATCCAATTCGGCATGGACGCGAGTCACATCTGGAGCATGGCGCGGATGTCCTCCGGCGTCTTGCCGCCGTCGCGCAGCGCCCGCAGCGTGGCGGCCTGGTCGCGCTTGGCGAGGCGCTTGCCGTCTTCGCCGAGCACGAGGCGATGGTGGCGATAGATCGGCTGCGGCAGGCCGAGCAGCTTCTGCAGCAGCACATGCAGGTGCGCCGCCTCGCGCAAATCCTCGCCGCGGATCACGTGCGTCACGCCTTGCAGAGCGTCGTCCCAAACCGAGGCGAGGTGATAGGAGGTCGGAAAATCCTTGCGCGCCAGCACCACATCGCCGAGCAATTCCGGCGTTGCGCGCACCGGCCCGGTTTCGTCTTCGAACACGAGCGAGAAGTAAGCAGGGCCGAGCTCCGCACGCGCGCGCTTCAGCGAAAGCCGCCAGGCGAACGCATCGCCGTGCGTAAGCCGTTCCGCTTCTTCCTCTGACGGCAAGGCTTCGCCGCGAAACACCTCGCCCGCGCCGTGCGGCGCGCTGGCGCTCGCTTCGGCAAGTTCGCGGCGCGTCAGGAAACAGCGATAGACGAGACCGCGCGCGATCAAACCGTCGAGCACGCTCTGGTATGCGTCCATGTGCTCGGATTGTCGCCGCACGGGTTTTTCCCAGTCGATGCCGAGCCACGCTAGGTCTTCATAAATCGCCGCTTCGAACTCCGGCCGCGCGCGGCCTTGGTCGATGTCCTCGATGCGCAGCAGGAAGCGCCCGCCCACCGCGCGCGCCGCGTCGAACGCGGTGAGCGCCGAGAAGGCGTGGCCAAGATGCAAATAGCCGGTCGGCGACGGCGCGAAGCGGGTGACGAAGGACACTATGTCAGGCTATCGCGCGTCGGCGCGAGGCGGTAGCAGACGCGCATGACCGCATCCCTCGACGGCCCGCGCATGTCGCCCGCGCGCGGCGGCGCGCCCGATTCCCTGGTCGTGCTGCTGCACGGCTACGGCTCGAACGGCGCCGATCTCATCAGCCTCGCACCCTATTGGCAGGATGCGCTGCCGGGCGCGGCGTTCGCGTCGCCGAACGCGATCGAGCCGATGGCGCAGGTCCCCGGCGGCTACCAGTGGTTTCCGATCTCCGATCTCGATCCGCATCGGATGGAAGCAGGCGTTCGCGCCGCCGCGCCCGCGATCGACAGCTTTTTGGACCGCGAGCTGGCGAAGCACGGCCTGGACGAGAGCCGTCTGGCGCTGGTTGGCTTCTCGCAGGGAACGATGATGGCGCTGCATGTCGGGCTGCGCCGCAAGACGCCGCCGGCAGCCATTCTCGGTTTTTCCGGGCTGCTGATCGGCGGGCG
>DASZSK010000121.1:0-18002 GCA_035548735.1 Caulobacterales bacterium
GAACGCCGCGCGCGCGGAGCCCCGAGCCGGCTCCAGGATTTCGGTCGAATTCACCCCGAGCGCGTAGCTCGCCACCCCTGCGGCCAATTGCGCCGCTGCTGTCTCATTGCGCGTGTCGGACACGCCCATCGCAATCCCTCCTGTGCTGCTCATCCGCTTCAGGATGCAGCAACACCGGAGGGTGTAGGATAGATTTTTTCCTAGTTATAGGAATAAATGCCTACGCGCGGCGGGCGAGTCCAAGCCCCATGCGCTTCGCAAGATCGGAGCGAGCCTTGGCGTAATTGGGCGCGACCATAGGGTAATCGTGGGGGAGTCCCCACTTGGCCCGATATTCCTCGGGCGTCATCCCATAGCGCGTGCGCAGGTGGCGCTTCAGCGATTTGAATTTCTTGCCGTCTTCCAGACAGACGATGAATTCCGGCGTCACCGATTTCTTGATCGCAACGGCCGGTTCCTGCGTGGGCTCGGCGGCGATCACCTGACCGCCGGCAACTTCACGCAAAGCTGAGTGAACGGTGCGGATCAGAGCCGGCAGATCCTGCGGGGCCACCGGATTGGCCCCGACATAGGCGGAGACGATGTCAGCCGCCATATCAACAAGGTCCGCCCTGTTTTCCATTTCTTCCCGGCCATTAGGAAATTGCGAAAGTTGGGGCAGTATAGAGAGGACGACAGGATATTCAAGGCAATCATGCCCCAATAATCAAGCCGCCTTTATCGAAGCTGTTCCTGCGGCAATGCGTGGTGACTGTTTAATGAAGGCCAATCGGCTAACTAGAGCCGCGCGAGTAAGATGATCGCAAGCACAGCCGCAATCGCCGCGAAGTGGGCAACCCCGGCCCATTGCTCCAGATAGGGTCGGTCGCAGCGCGCCGCCCAGGCCGAAAACGCATCGCCCGCTCTCAACCACAGCCGTCGCCATGCGGCGCCCCAGCCGCCATAGACCCGGATCAGCACCACCCCGATCCAGCGCCCGGCGGCGGCGGCGGGCCCCCGGTAAAGCGCGTCGAGATCGAGCAGCCGCACCGGGCGCTCCGAGGGAACCGCGCGAAACGCGACCAACAACAGGTAAGCTGCGCCGCCCGCGCCAATGAGTTCAATCTGTGGGGCAAGGCGATCAGGCGCGAACGGATCGAAATTGAGCGCCGTTGTCGGCGTCAGCGCATAGAGCCAAGCCGGCGCAAGTCCGACGGCGATGCAAAGGAAAAGCGCCAGCCCCGCGCCAAGCAGCATCTGAAACGGCGCCTCGCGCAGCTCAGCGCGGTCGGACGAGGGCCGGCTCGCCCCGATGGCGATGCGCATGGCGAAGCCCGACGCCATCGCCGCGCACAGTCCGGACACAAGCAGCCAAAGCCATTGCTGTTCAGCTTGAGCCAAGGCCTCAAGCGCGAGCGCGAGAGAAGCGTAAGGTGCAAGCCAAGGCAGTCCCGCAACGGCGAGCGCGGCCAGGACCAGGAACGCCGTCGTCACCGGCATTTGCCTGGCCACGCCGCTCAAATCCGATGCGCGCGTCGCGTCGGTGCGCATCAGCGCCATGCCCAGCGCGAGCAACAGCAACAGAAACGCAATGATGATGGTGAAAGCGTGCGCGGACACGTCGGCTTGCGCAAGCGGCGAGGGAATGCCGATCAGAACGAGGCACACGCCGAGTTGCGCGGTCAGCGCATAGCCGGCTGCGCGCCGCAAATCGTCATCGGCGACGGCGAAGATCGCGCCAATCACGATCATCGCTTCGCCGATCGGCGGCAGCAATACGTCGCCTGGAAACAAACGCGCCAGCGCGTAAACGCCGAGCATCGGCGAGAATACGGCGATCGCCGCGCCGCCAACGCTTGAGGCGTGCGATACCGCATCCTTGAGCCAAACATGCGCGCCGGGCGCGCCGACGCGGATCAGCAACGCGGCGAAGATGAAGCCGCCGCCCAAAGTGTGCGCGTCGAGCCGCGTGAACGCGGTGTTGGCGGCGCCGGCGGAGAGATGAAACGCAACCCCGATCAGAAACAGCAAGCCTTCGAGCCCGCACCAGATCAAGAGACGCGCGCCCGCGGCGCTGGCGCGTCGCAACGGCGAAGCAAACAGCGTCCACACGGCGGCGAGGCCCGCCAGTTCGGCTGCGGCGACGAAGCTGATCAGGTCGCCGACGAACAGCGCCGAGACGGCGCCGCCGCCAAGCAGCAGAATGGCGGAATCCTCGAACGCGTGGCGCCGTGCGCCGGCATAGATGGCCAGCAGCATCGTCGCCGCGATGAAAGCGATGCCGAACACCTGATTGAGCGCGTCGAGATTGAGCAGCACGACAGGCAGACCGATCTGCGCCACCACGCCGGCCGCGCCGAAATTGCGGTCGAGCAGCAGCCAGAGCGCGACGCCGGACGCGAGAATGGTCAGCGGCAGACGCAAACGGGTCGGCGTCACGAACAACAGAAGCGCGCAAAGAATAAGAACAAAGCCAGGGTTAAGCGTGATCGCCGGCATGCGCGCCCTCCCCTTCGACGGGCGGTTTGCGCGCGAGAACGAAGCGGCCGAGCCACGCAGCGATCACCACGAAGGCGACGGCCGCCAACCCGATTGCGGCGCGACCAAGTGGCCGCGCGGCGATCCAATAAGCCGGCCGCGCGGTGAGAAAGTCGACGGCGATCGCCGCGCTGGTCGCGATCAAGCAGATGATCAGCCAAACGATCAGCGCGCCACGGCGCTTGGAGGCTTTCGGCGCGTTGCTCAAGGCGTCACACCCCAAAGCGGCCCGAGGAAGCGCGACAGCGGATCAGCGATCACCAGCAACAACAACGTCGCAAGTCCGCTCAGCACCACTGGCGCCACCAGAAGAATGGAAGCGCCATCCGCACGCTTGAACGCGTCAGGCGGCGCTGGCGCAGCGATCGCGTTCGCCGTCAGCGGCCCGAGATGCGCAAACGTCAGCACGGCGGCGAGCCCAGCAAGCGCCGCCGCCCAGGGCAGCCCTGCGTCCGATGACGCCGTGATCAGCCAGAGCTTCGCCCACGCGCCGGAGAAGGGCGGCATGCCGACGAGGCTGGCCGCGCCCAGCGCAAACGCCGCGAACGTCCACGGCATCAATCGACCGAGCCCGGCATATTCCCACGCGTCTCGCCGCCCGGTCGCGGCATAGGTGACGCCCGCGGCCATCATCAGCGTCGACGCCGCGCACATGAGCGCCACCAATTGCAGCGCCGCGGCGAACAGGCCCGCCGGCAGCGCCAATAGCGCGCCGATCACCGCCGCCATGGATTGCGCCAACACGGAATACGCAAGCCGTTCGCGCAAATCCTGTTTTGAGAGCGCGATCAGCGCGGCGACGCACATCGACACCGCCGCCAGCACCAGCAGGATGCGCTCGGCGATCTGCGCCTCACGCAAGACAGGCCCAAGCACATACGCGCTGATCTTGATCAGCCCCATCACGCCGATCGGCAGCACGGCCGTCGCCTGGATCGAAACCAGCGCCGAATAGCCGGCCTCGCTTGAATTGGTGAGCCAGCGGTGCAGCGGCGGCACGGCGGCGCTGGCGATGCCGAATACAAAGAGCAGCAGCAAGACATTCGCGGCGATCGGATCGACCCGCCCGGCAAGCACGCCGCCAGGATGGAACTCGAGCGTGCCCGCGCGCGCATAGGTCCAGACCATGGCCGGAAGCAGCAAGCCGACCGACGCCACAAGCAGCGGCGCAAGGTAGGCGCGCGCGCGCCGATGCGCTTCCTCGTCGCCGCCATGCGCCGCGAGCGGAAACGTCACCAACGCCAACGCTTGGGAGGCGACGAAGAAGGTGAACAAGTTGGCTGAGAACGCCGCCGCCATCGCCATGCCCGATGCGAGCGCGATCATCGCCATCAGTCGATGCGGCGCTTGATCCTGTTGCGCGCGCGCCATGCCCGAGGTGTGCACCGCGTGCACGACGCCAAGCCCCGCCATCGCCGCGGCCATCAGCGCGCCAAGCGGTTCAATCGAAAATGCGAGGTCGACGTGCGGCAACGGCCGCGCGATGACGATACGCGCATACGCGCCGTGCGAAACGGCGCCGACGATCGCAAACGCAACGCCGGCGAGCGCGACCGAGAATCCGATGTGGATGACGTCGCGCAGGCCCGGCGGCTTCGGCAGCACGTACACCAGAGAGGCGTGCAGCAAGGGCGCAAGCAGCGCGGCGGCGAGTAGTAGGTGCGCGCTCATGAGCCTTCGCCCAGATCGAGCTGCGCCGCAGCGTCCGCCGCGCGCAGCAGCAGCGACGGCTCAACGCCCCAGGCCAGCACGGCGACCGCGAAGATGAGCGCCGGGACGCGCACGAGCCGCCACAAATCGCCGCCCTGTTCGATCGCCTGCGTCGCCCGCCGGAAATACAGCCGTTCGATCATGCGTCCGCCATAGACCACCGCCGCGAGCGAAGCACCGATCATGGCCGCCGCCGTCCACCACCAGCCGCCGCCGACGCCGGCTTCGATCAAACGCCAGCGCGCCAGAAATCCCGTCATCAGCGGCGCGCCCATCATGCTCAGCGCCCCAAAGGTCATCGTCGCGCTTGCGAGCGGCGCGCGCTTGCTCAAGCCGTCGAGCGCCGACATCGGCGCCTTGCCCTCGATCGCCGTTGCGCCGCCGAACAGCGCGAGCATCGCAGCCATCTGCGCCAGGATCTGCACGAGCGTGGCCGCCAAGCCCGCCGGCGAACCGAGCGCCACGCCGATCAGCGCGCAACCGGCTTGCGCAACGCTGGCGTACGCAGCCATGCGCCGCACATTGCTGGCGCCAACGGCCTGAATCGATCCAATCGCCACCGTGAAAACGGCGATCGCCGCGAGCGCCGCGGCGACGCCGTCGCCGATGACAGGAGCGCCAACGGCGGCGACGCCGACGCGCGTCATCACCGCCAGCGCGCCGATGACGCCGAGCACGGCGAGAACCAACGCCGCGCCGGCGCTCGCGCGTCCGAACGCCGGGCCGACCCAGACTTGCAGCGGCGCAAGCCCCGCCTTCATCGTCAGGGCGACCAGCATCAGCCCGGCGCCGACGCCGGCCAGACGCGGCGCCGCAATGCTCACGTCATCCAGCGCCTCCAAATCGGACGCGCCGAGCCCGCGCTCGACGAAGCCGACGCCGAGCAGCATCAATGCCGCAGCGACGCCGCCGGTGATCAGCATGCGCAACGCTGCGCTGAGCGCGCCGCGGTCCTGCTCCGCCGCAATCGCCAAGAACGCGACTCCGCACAGCCAAGCCGTCTCCACTGCAACAAGAATCGATGAGAGGTCGGCGGCGAACAATGCGGCGATCCAGGCCGCGATTGCGCAGGACAACAGCGCCATGGCGAGCGGGGCGGCGCGCGGGCGCACATCGCGCCGCAACATCGCTCCGGTCGCAAACAGAACCGGCACGCCCGCGCACGCCAACACGGTTGCGCAGAACACCGCGACGCCGTTCACATCAAGAGCCACGCCTTCCAGCACGTCGGGCTGCGGCGCATCGCGTTCAAGCATGCGCCAGGCTAAGTCGACCGAGAGCACCGCGCTGATCAGCGCGCCAAGGCTCGCGACGATCCAGGCGAAGCGTCCGCCGGGCCCCAGCACGGCGAGCGCCGCCGCTGCGAGCGGCGTGACGATGATCAAGAGCGGCGCATGAATGCGCGCCAAGTCGAGCCAGGGCTGCATCAAGCCTCCGGCGCCTTGACGTCGCTCTGTGCGTCCGCCGCATTGATCTCGGCGAACTCGACGCCGCCAAAGGCCTCCTGCACGCGCACGACCAGAGCAGCGCCGAGCATCAACAGCGCAAGCGCGACGGCCACGCCTGGCAGCACCACGTCCGTCGCGCCAAGGCTGACTGCGGCCGCCAGCGCCGCGCACAGGGCGATCAGCACGCCGACGAGACGCTTCACGGCATTGCCCGCGGTCCACGCCATCACCGCGCCCAGCAGCACGAGCGCAACGGCGAGCACCAACGTCAGTCGCTCGGCGACGAGCGCGGCCATCACCACGGCTCCTCACGAAGGCTCGGCGCGCGTCCCGCAAGCGCTATCACGAACATCGCCAGCGTCGCCGTCGAAATCAGAAACAGCCCTGCTTCGATGACTTGCCCGGCATGCGCGACGTTGGGCGCCCCCACGCCCAGCAAGATCATGCCGAGGCCTGCGCCGAGCAGCACGCGCATCAACACGGGCGGCAGGGCTGCGCGCGCCGCCGCTGCGCCGAACACGACGACATGCAGAATAAGCGCAAGCGCGAAGGCGAGCGCCGCGATCAGGCCCACAGCCGACCCAGGGGGGCGCAGCGTGAACAATGAGAAGGCGAACACCAACGCCAGCGGCAAATAAAGCCGCGCCGCCGCGCGCAAGACAACGTATGGCCCCGCCGCCATCACGCCGCCTCGTCAGGCGTGTGACGCTCAAACGCGCCGCGCTCGCCAAAGCCGAGCACGCCCAGCGCGGCGGCGCCCGCGACGAACACGAGCAGCGCCAGCCACGGCGCGGGCGATGCATCGTTCTGCACTGTCTGTGGCGGGCCAAGGTCGGGAAGCGCGACATAGGTCGCGGCGGCGGCGGCGACAGATGCAGCGACGGTGAACCAGGGAAACCGCCCGCGCCGCTGCTTCACGGCCCGCACCGACAGGAGCAGCACGCCCAGCAGTGCGAACGGCGCCACGCCCACACCGAACAGGACAACCGCCAACGCGCCGTCGCCTGAACCCAGCGCGACGACCGCCGCGGCGAGGAGCGCGCACGTCACGACAAAATAGAGCACAAGCGCCACCAGCGCGCGTGCAGCGCTCGTCGCGACGGCGGCCGCAAGCGCGCCGATCAGCATCAGCACGGCGATCCAAGCTGGCGCTTGCTGAAGCAGCACAGGCGTCACGGCGTCGGCTCCGCCTTGCGCGCGCCGGGGCGTGGCGCAGCATAAGGGCCGGCGAGCGGCGCCAACCCGCCGGCATGCGCCGCATTGGCGATGAGATGCACCAAATTCGGCGCAGCGCCAATCAGCAACGCGCCAAGCAACACGAGACGCAAACTGACGCCGCCATCTGTCGACACCACGATCAGCGCGGCGATCACAAACGCGGCGCCCACGATATCCGACGCGCTGAAGGCGTGCAGCCGCGTGTAGAAGTCGGGAAAGCGCAGCACGCCAATGGAGCCGCCGAGCATGAACGCCAAGCCGGCGGCGGCCAACGCGCCGCCTACAATCAGGCGCGCCCAGTCCAAAATGTCGGCTGGCGCGACGCTCATGGCGCTTCCCCGCCAAGCTGCGGCGCGGGCCGCACGAGCGGCGCCTGGAAGGTGCGCGTGCGGAAGAATTTCACGGCGGCGGCGTTGAGCACAAGCGCGCACAGCACGGCGGCCAGCGAAGCATCAAGCCAGTCCGACCGCCCCGCCGCGACCGCGAGCGCGGCGAAAACCAGCGACAGCTTCAGCACCGCCGCATTGGCGGCAAGCAGCCGGTCGTACAGCGTCGGCCCCGCGAACAGGCGCGCGAGCGTCAAAGCCAGGGCGATGGACACGCCGAACAGTACGGCCAACGCGATCATGTCGGCGCCCTGCCATCGAGCGCGCCGATCACGCGGGTCTCGAGCTGGCTTAGCGCGAGGCCATCGATCGCATCCTCTTGCAGCACATGCACGAGCAGGCTGTCGGGATCGGCTTCCACCACCACTACGCCAGGCGTGGCGCTGATAAGATCCGCAAACGCGGCTTGCGCCAAAGCACTCGATGAGCGCGTGCGCACACGCACCAGGGCTGGTTTGAGGCGCACGTCTGCGGCGAGCGCCGAACGCAACGTCGACAGCGCCCCGGCCACCACCGAACCCGAACGCGTCACGGCAAGCATCAGCAAGCGCGGCGCGGCGGCGAACGCGCCGCGTCCGCCGACAACGCCGAGGCGCGCCGCAATCAGCACGCACGCGAGCGCCACGCCGCCTGCAGCGGCGAGCATTTCAAGGCTCGTCCAGCGCTGCGTCAGCAGAAGCCAAACGGCCCACATCGCGACCAGCATCGCCGCTGCATTGATCATGGCTGGGCGGCCTCTCCCCGCGCGCGTTCGGTCTAGCCGCGCATCCGGGGATTCGCCAGACTCGAGGGCGGCTGCGACTAACCGTTGCGGTGGAAGAGCAGCGCTGCGTTACGCCGCGCCAATGGCATTTCGAGTTCGTCCTCGAACGTCACTTGTTCAAGGCCCGCCGCGTCCGCGGTGAACGACCAGTTCCAGTAGCGCAGTACCGTTTGCGCTTTGGCGGTCGCCAGCGTGTCGAATACGTAAACGGTGCGGCCGAGCGGATTATTCACAGCATCAGGGTCGCCGAACGGACGCCGCAGCGCCCGCCACAGCGCCAGCAGCGCCGGGCGCTTCAATCCAACCGCCTTACAATAAACCCCGATCGCCTCGCCGCCCGGATCGGAGAAAATCTGCTGCGCCGTTGTCGGTTTGATCCCAGAAAGATGAGCGATTTCATTCATCACGCCGCGGTCCACGCCATGCTCGGCCTGCGCCAGCGCACCTTCGAGCGAACCGTAGGCGCTCTGCACCGCAGCGGCGCGATTGCGCTGACGGCGCTCGATCACTTGCAGCGTCTTGCGCGCGTCTGCGTCCGCCCAGCCTTCCGCGGCGGCGATCGCGAACACGTCGCCAAGCTCTTGAATAAGGACGTTACGATCGACCGCGAAACGACGCAGGATGTGAAGACGCGCCTCGAAGTTGGCCCACCAAAAAAGAACCAGCGCCTGGGTGGGCCGCAATTCGTTGCGACCAACCAACAATGCCGGCAGGCTCGAAGCTTGTCGCGAACGCGAGACGACCCAGTCCACGCCTTGTGTCGAGAGCCGCGCGCTGTGATTGCGCAGCACCGTCTCCATCACCGCGACGTCGCCGGTCTGCATCAGCGCATCGGTGACGGATTCGGTGAGATTGCGCCGGCTGGCGATCGCCAACCAATGCGCGGAGACGCCGCTGCGAATGGTGGCGATCAGGTCGGAATCGTCGAAGCCGACGCCGTTCTCCAAGAGCGTCTTGGCCACTTTGATCTCGTCGCGCGCCAAATAGCGCAGCAAGGCCTTCGGCGCATCATGGATGAGCACCAGGCCCTGGGCGCAGCGCCGCCTCAGATCGACGCCGCTGGTGCGCAGGAGGCCGACCAGAATATCCGCCGCGAGCTGCCGCTCGTAGGCGGGGATCCGGCTTTCCGGCCATGAAACGATCTCGCTCAGACGTTGCACGATGGAGGCGCGCGCCTTCAATTGCTGGGGTGCGCCCAGTTCGAGCGGCGCGGCCTCGGGGGCGTCAGGTCGCGGGGTGTTCTGCATCGGCCGCGGCAGATCATCACGCGCCGCGTTAAGCACGCGTCAACGACCGCAGCTTTGTTCTCTGGACGAGGCGGCGCAACGCATCCTAGCCTCCTTCCCAGGGCGGCGGTTAAAGCATGGACGCGCAACGAGAAGCACAAGGCCGGCTGCGCTCCGAACTTCGCCTCTATTACCTGCTGGCGGGCACGTACTTCTTCGCCTTCGGCATGCAGATGGTGCTGTTTCCCTCGCTGGTGACATTTTTCCTGGCCGCGCCAGCCAAGCTTGTCGGCATTGCGCAGATGAGCATCTCGGCGCCGATGTTCTGCCTCTTGCTGTTCGGCGGCGTTGTGGCGGAGCGCTCGCAACCAGGTCCAATGCTCGCCATCCTGCACGTCCTGTGCGGCGGAGCGACACTGATCCTCGCCGGCGTCCTGAGCGAAGGCTGGCTCAGCTACCCTGCGCTGATCGCCTACGCGGTCGCTGTCGGCGGCTGCGCGGCGCTGATCGTGCCGGTTCGCGACGCCGCCCTCAACGGCGTGCTGGCGCGCGAAGCGCTGCGCGGCAAACACGTCCCTCTCGCGCGCGCCGCGGCTATGACGACGGCGGTGCAGATCGGCGCGCAGATCGCGGGCATTGTGCTGGCGCGTTTCGCCGGACATTCGCCGGCGCCGTTTCTCGCAATCCAGGCGCTGGTGCTCGCACTCGGCGGCGGCATCGCGCTGACCTTGCGTGCGCCCAAGCCGACAGGACACGAGAAGACGCCGCTCAGCGCGCTCCGCGACGTCCGCCAAGGACTCGCCTATGCGTTCAGAAGCCCGATCATGTCGCCGATGCTGATCTCCGCCGCCTATGCGGGCGTGTTCATCGTCGGCTCCTTCCAAGTGCTGTTTCCGTTGCTGGCGCGCGATGTCTATGGCGGCGCAGCGACGACGCAAGCCTCGAACCTGAGCTTGCTGTTCGCGACCTTCTGGGGCGCATCCTTCGTCTCCGCCGCTGCGCTCAGCCGCATGCCGCCGCTGCGCTATCCGGGGCGGGCTTTGCTGGTGGCGCATCTGATCGGCGCGGTCGTGCTGATGACGTTTGCGATCGATAAGCCGCTCTGGATGTTTGCAGTGATCGTCGCCGGCTGGGGCCTCGCCACCGGCGTCAATATCAGCATGAGCCGCACCATTGTGCAGGGCGCGACCGAGCCCAAATTTCTCGGCCGCGTGCTGGCTGTGTATTCGATGGGTTTGTTAGGCGGCGCGCCCGTGGGTTCGCTCTTGGTGGGCATCGCCGCCGAACACCTGGGACCGCGCCTCGGCGCGCTCTTCCCAGGGTTCGGCATGCTGATCGCGGCGAGCCTGCTGGCGGCGCTCACGCCGTTGTGGCGCTTCGAACCGGCAGCAAGCCCCGCGGAAACGCGTTAGTGGCCAGGCGTCGTGTTGTTGGCCGAGCAGCGCATGTGCGGACGCGCGCAGAACGTCGTCGTCGCCGCCGACCATGCCGTCGTCGTCGTGTTCAGGCTTTCGGCGATCGCATTGTATTCGGTGCGGCGCGCATTCACGACCGCAACCGCTTCGTCATACTCCGCATGCCGGCAATGGATCACGTCCTGCATCGCGGTCGCCCAAGTCCGATAGGCTTCGTTGGCGGCCGCCATCGTGTTGGAATCGGCCGTGGCGCCGTCCGGAACCGTTGGCGCGGCCGGGGCGGCGGCGCAACGCGAAGCGGGAACCGGCGCCGTTGAAGCCGCGGGCGCAGCAGTCGTCGTGGTGGCCGTGGTTTGAGCGTCAGCCACGCTCGCCATCAGGAGCGCAGCAACGGCGGCGCCGATCAGCAACTTCATTCCAAATCTCCTCGCGTCCGCGTCCCTTACGCGTCCCTAGCATGATAGCCGCGCACTCCTGGTGGTGAAAGTGCGGCCAAATTGCGGACGCGCCCTAATGTAGAGCGAACGGCAGCCGCATCCGGTAGCGCCCCTCGACCGGCGCGCCGTCACGCGTGGCCGGAACCATCGCATAGTCGCGCGAGATACGAAGCGCAGCCTCGGCAAAACCCCAGCCCCGGGGTGTCTCCGACACAACGGCGCAATCAAGCGCTCCACTGACGCGTACGATGCAGTCGAGTGTGACCGCGCCCTCGATGCTTCGCGCGACGGCGCGTTCCGGATAATAGCGCGCCAGATTGTCGGGATGGCGCGTCCAGTGCGGCTGGGTGATTTCCAGCGGCCCCGTATCCGTCGCCACATCGGCGATGGTCTGGGTGGCGCCGCCATCGTCGATCGCGGCGATGCGTTGCGCATCATCCGCCAGGGCCGGAATCGGATTTTGCTGCCGCACGACCGGCTTGGGCGGTTCCGGCGGCGGCGGCTCGATGGGCCTGGGCGCAATGTCGATCGACGGCGGATCGATCGTCGGCAGCGCATGCAGACCAATGTGCGTCGACATCGTCAACGCCGCGAAACCAAGAAAACCCATCACCAGCGCTGACGCGCCGAATGATGTCGCACGCAAGCTCATTGTGCTCATGAGCGCGCCTCCCTTTTGTGTTTCCTTGAGCGAAAGCCTGTTTTGCGTGGTCTTTCGCGTCAATGAAGGCGACGATCACAGACGCGGGAGATCGATCACGCCTGCGCGATATCTAGGAATGACTTGCTAGTGATCGTTCTCGGCAAGCTCCGCGAAGATGCCGACCTTAGCGTATCCCTCCAGCTGCAGCGCATCGATCACGTGAACCACATTGGCGTACGCGATCGCCTGGTCGGCGCGCACATAGATGCGCGCGTTCGCGTAGATCTCATTGAGCGGAAGCGCTGGATTGTTGGCGCGGACGTGCTCCAACACTTTCGCGGTCAGCGCGTTTTCGCTCACGACTTCGCCATCCACGGCGAACTCAACCCCAGAACCGGCTTCCCGCAAAACGACGATGGTCGGACTGATTCCCTGCGGTGGTGGAACCGAGACGCCCTGAGGCAAGTCGACCTTGATGTCGACCGTCGGCATCGGCGCGGTGACCATGAAGATCACGAGGAGCACCAGCAGCACGTCGATGAACGGAATCACGTTGGGATCGGATGCGAGCCGCGCGCTGTTCGTTTTCGAATTGGTGTTGAGCTTCGCGGCCATGGCCACCTCCCTGTTCGTTGGGAGGAGCGTGATCCGCGTTGCTGAAACGATCTACGCGCGCGTGGATCACACGCGCGCGAGATCGCTCAACATTTCGCGATAAGAGGCTCGATCAGCCGCCGCCCAGACGGAAGGTGATCGGAACGCGCGTCCGACCGCCGCTGGTGGGGCGTCCGTCAGAGGTTTGCGCCGCAGCGCGGAACCGACGCGAGATCTGCAACGCCGCTTCGCCGAAGCCCCAGCCTTGCGGGTCTTCAGAAAGCACGGTGCAGGAAATGCGTCCGCCCGCGTCGACCGCGCAGTCCAGCGTCACGTGGCCTTCTTGGTTCCGGTCCATGGCGCGAGACGGATAGTAACGGCTCCAGTCCTGCGCGCTCGGACGCTGCAGCCACACCATGCCGGTGAGCACGGGGGACGGCGGCGCCGGCGGCGGATCGACCGCAACCGGGATCGGCGTGGGCGTCGGCGGCGCGTCAAGCGAAGGCGGCGGCACACGCTGTTCCGGCGGCGGCGGCGGCGGCGGCCGGTTTGGCGGCGGCGGCGGCGGTGGCGGCGGCGGCTTCTTTTCCTGGATCTCGACCTTCACCGCATTGGTGTCGGTGAACAGGTCGGTGATCGCATTGAACTTCTGCATCACCGCCAGATAGGCGATGGCGCCGCAGACCACGGCCGCGAGGATCATCGATAAGAGACGAAGGCGAACCATGGCGTTTACCCTTCGCTCGCGGTCTCAGCGAAGATGCCCACTTTCGCGAAGCCTTCTTCCTGGAGTTTGCTCATGACGTCGATCACGTTGCCGTAAGCCGTGCTTTGGTCGGCGCGGACGAAGATCCGCGCTTCCGCATAGATATCTTCAACGTTCAACGCCGGATTATTGGCGATGGCGTGCTGCAGCGTGACGTCGCCGAGCTGCGAAATATCGACGACCTGGTTGTCGACGAAAATCTCGCGACCGCCCGCGCCTTCGCGGATGCCGACGATCGTGGGGTTCAACCCTTCCAGCCGGATCGGAATCGGATTCGGCGGCGGCAGGTCGACCTTGATGTCCACGGTCGGGATCGGCGCGGTCACCATGAAGATGATCAGCAGCACGAGCAGGATGTCGATGAAGGGAATGACGTTCGGATCCGAAACCGGTCCGCCCTTCGAACCTCCGACTTTACCAGCCATGACTTACCTCCGCCGATCTTCGGCGACGAGGCCGATCTTGGTGAAGCCGCGGTCCTGCAGCCGGTTCATCACGCGCACGACGTTGCGATAGGGCGTGTCGGCGTCGGCGCGTATATAAATGCGTTGATCGCGAATCTGGTCGTCGTCGTCGGCGATGGTGGGAGTGTTTTCCCGCACCGCGTCGAACGTCTTTTGACCCAATTCGTCGAGCGTGACTTCGTCGTTCATGACGTAGGCTCTGAGCGTCCCGTTATCGTCCTGGACCGAAACCCAGGTCGGCCGCGGCGGCCGCTTCGACGGCTGGATCTTCGAGTCGGGCATTTTGACTTGAATATCCACGGTCGAGATCGGCGCGGCGATCATGAAGATGATCAGCAGCACGAGCATGATGTCGATGAACGGGATCACGTTCGGATCCGCGTTCACCTCCGCCTGCCCGCGCCGGCCTGAGCCGGGCGCGGAAATTTTACCAGCCATTGGCGTTCCTCCGGTTCAAGGACGCCTCAACCGGCCCGACGATCCATGTCGCGCGAAACGAGCGCGATGAATTCGGCGGCGAAGTCCTCGAGCTTTCCGGCTTGCTTCGAAATTTGCTTGGCCGAGAAGTTGTAAATCAGCACCGACGGGATAGCGGCGGCGAGACCAGCGGCGGTGGCGATCAGAGCGCCGGCGATGCCGGGCGCGACGACCGCGAGCGAGGTGGTCTGCGTCTTCGCGATGCCGACGAACGCGATCATGATCCCCCAGACCGTGCCGAACAGACCGATGAACGGCGCGTTCGCGCCGATCGAGGCGAGGAACGTCATGTTCGAGCCGAGGTCTTCGAGGTGTTCGTTCTGGCGCGTGGTCATCGCCGAGGAGACGCGCTGCATGGTGTGGTCGCGCGCGTCGCGCATGGTGTAGAGGCCGAGATCCTGCGTGCGGCGGACTTCAGCCATGCCGGCGTCGAACATCGACTTGATGCCCGAGGTCGGCAGCTTGCGGACGATGGCTTCGGCTTCTTCGACCGAGTTGGCCTTGCGGAACGAAGCGAGGAAGTCCTTGGTCTGCTTCGACGCCTTGCGCATCACGTAGATCTTTTCGATCAGCAGAGCCACGGCGTAGACGGTGCAGAGCGACAGGATGACGAGAACGCCCAGCTCGACCGGGTTCAGGTCGCGCAGCAGGTCGAAAATGCTGACTTCTTGGTGACCGGCGGCTTCGGCGGCGACTTGCGCGCCGTGCGCCTTCGCGGCCGCGAGTTCCGAGGCCGACGGTGCTGGCGGCGCCGCGGTCGCGGTCGTGGTCGCGGTCGTCGCCGCGCCCTGCTGGGCCGCGATAGTCATCAGCGAATACATCAACGAGGTCATGGTCTGCCCTTTGTGCCTGTCCTGCTCTGGCGAGCCCTAGTAATGCCCTGGAATTAGGCGAACTTGAGTTCGCCAGCCGACGAGTTTCTGCGTTTGGCGATCGGGGCGAAGCGGCCGACAGAGACATCCCGGGCCGTTCCGCGTCCTCCCACCGCTCCCCAGTCCGACCGCTTTCCGCGGCTCTATCCTGACGAGAGCTAGACGCTGGCGCCTAAATTTTCGGAAAAGGTGCTGTTGTCAACGTCTCCCGCGCAGTGGGCGAGCCTCTGCCTGCTGCACCTCTTCCGAAGGCTCGGTCGAATGCACCCGGCCTACTCTGCGCGGCAAGCAAAACTTTCGTGATTGACATTCGTTCCTGGTTTGCACTCCGCTGCGCGAACGCGATATCTGAATTGCCAGGCGCGGCCGCGCTCGGCGCGCGCAAATTCAATCTTTTCCGGGGATTCTTCCGATGGCCATCGGCGCGCGCGAACTTGAGGATTTGCTGCGTGCGGCGTTCCCGGACGCGAGCGTGGACATCATCGATCTGGCCGGCGACGGAGACCACTACAAGGCGGTGATCCGCTCGTCCGCGTTCGCGGGAAAATCCCGCGTGGCGCAACACCAGATGGTCTACGCCGCCCTGCAAGGGCGTATGGGGTCGACCCTGCACGCCTTGGCGCTGGAAACCGCGCCTTTGACGCCAAGTGCTTGATGACGTTGGGCGGAACGCTTACGTCAAGCGCGCCTATTGGAGCCGCCCCATGTCAGAATCGCCTGTCTTCGAACAAATCCGCGAAACCATCGGCGATCACGACGTGGTGCTGTTCATGAAGGGCGTCGCCGAGCGTCCGCAATGCGGCTTCTCCAACATGGTGGTGCAGATCCTCGACCACATGGGGGTCGCGTTTCACGACGTGAACGTGCTCGCCGATCCCGAATTGCGCGAGGGAATCAAGGCGTTCACCAATTGGCCAACGATCCCGCAGCTCTACGTCAAAGGCGAATTCGTCGGCGGCTGCGACATCGTCCGCGAGATGTTCCAGACCGGCGAATTGAAGGCGCTGCTGGCCGAAAAGGGCGTGGCCACCGAAGCCGCCTAAGCCGACCGCCGCTCCTCCGGGCGCTCCGTCACCACCATTCCGAGGCGCACCACGACCCCGTCCCGGAGCACGTCGAGCGCCACGCGGCGTCCGATCGTCTCGCGGGTCAAAAGTTTGTGAACAGCATCGACTGAGGGCGTCGGCGCCCCATCCAGACCCAAAACGACGTCTCCAACCCGCAGCCCGGCTTGCTCCGCCGGACCGCCGCTGGTGACGGCGACCGCCAGCACCCCGCTCTCAGCCTTAAGACTGAGCCGGCGCACGAGGGCGGTCGAAAGCTCCTGGGTCTGGCCGGCGATTCCGAACCAGCCCCGCGCCACCCGTCCGTCGCGCATCAGCTCGGGGATCACCCGCTTGGCGGTGTTGATGGGCACGGCGAAGCAGAGCCCCTGCGCCCCGCCGATTATCGCGGTGTTGACGCCGATGACCCGTCCCCAAGCGTCCACCAGGGCGCCGCCGGAATTGCCCGGATTGAGGGACGCGTCGGTCTGGATGATGTCTTCGATCAGCCGCCCGCTTTCGCCGCGCAGCGTGCGCCGCACCGCCGACACGACGCCGGCCGTCACCGTGGCCTGCAACCCCAACGGGTTGCCAATGGCGATCGCCAGCTCGCCGACGCGCAGATTATCGGAATCGCCCATGGCCGCCGGCTTGTGTCCGCCCCCATTGAGCCGAAGCAGCGCCAAATCCGTATCCGGGTCGGCGCCGACGATTTCAGCGGCGACCACGCGCCCATCGTGCAGCACGCCCTCGACGCGTCCCGCGCCTTTGACGACATGGTTGTTGGTGAGCGCATAACCGTCCGGCGAAACGATCACGCCGGAGCCGGCGCCGTCATAGAGATCGCGTGAACGGCTGGTGCGGCGCACGCCAATGACGGAAGGCCCCGCCGTTTCAACGACTTGGATAACTGTCTCGGAAAATCCGTCGCGCGCGCGTGCGCCGGCGTCGGAGATAGGGGCTGCTCGCCCCGCTTTGTTGCGACCGAACATGCGAAGCGAGATAGGGAGCCCTTAACCCTCTCGCCAGGGCCAAGCAGATCATCAGATCCCAGTCGCCGCCGAGGGCTGCGGCATCGGGCATGTCGGATCGCGCGACACCAGGCCGAAGCCGATGGTCAGCCGCGCCCAAGCAGACAGAAAAGTGGCGAGAAACGCCAATTCGAGAATTTGCGGCTCGCTGAAATGCGCGCGCAAACGATCGAACAAGGCGGGCGAGAGCTCAAACTGACCGTTGGCGATCTCGAATTCGCTGGCCAGCGCAAGCACCGCGAGTTCGCGTTCGCTGAAGTGCTCCGGCGTCGGATCGTAAATGTGCTCAATCTGCGCCGAAGTGTAGCCGGCGGCGAGCGCCGAGGGGACGTTGAAGCCGTTACAGACCAGACAACCATTTTCCTTCGAGAGCTTCAGGCGCAGCAATTCCTTGGTGCGGTTGTCCACCTCCATGCGCGTCTCATCCCAGACCAGCGCGTAGAAGTCCGTCGCGTAGAAGCGATAGAGATCGGGGCGTTGGGCGAACACCTCGACCGTGCCGCCTTCGCCGACCTGGGCCAGCGCCATATCGTAATTGCTCTGCAGCGCCGCCGGCATGTCCGCACGCGGAACGCGGGTGAACAATGTCTCGGCCATGAGCGTCTCCGAAGCGGGCCCAACTACCTTTAGTTGAAAATAAGCGGCCGGCGGGCAGCTTAAACTTACACCGTATGCTTATGCGGATCAATTGCGGCGCGAGCATCGCGGCCAAATGCCTTGATCGGCCAGCGCGGACCACGCGCCCGCTTTCTCGTCTGACGCGCATGGCCTACATCGCGCTCATGTCAGACCCGTCGCCGCGCCCGTTCGACCTGCTCACGTGGATTCGAAACTCCTTTTTGGCCGGCGTTGCGCTGGTGCTGCCGTTTCTCGTCACCGTCTGGGTGATCTGGATGGTGGTGACCTTCATCGATGGAAGCGTCGTGCCGCTGCTGCCGGAGGGCTATCGCGCGCGCGCCGCCGCCGTGCCGGGTGCAGGCGTGGCGATCGCG
>DASZSK010000122.1:0-12271 GCA_035548735.1 Caulobacterales bacterium
GCGGGCAATCTCGACTTCGAGCGCGAGAGTTTCGACTGCGCCTTTCTGTGCTGGATTCTCGAGCACGTGCCCGATCCTGCGCGCGTGTTGGGCGAAGCGCGCCGCGTGCTGCAACCGGGTTCGCCCATCGTCTGCACCGAAGTGCTGAACGCGACCTTTTTCCTCGATCCGTACAGTCCCAACACGATGCGCTACTGGCTCGCTTTCAACGATCATCAGGTTTCGCTCGGCGGCGATCCTTACGTGGGCGCGAAGCTCGGCAATCTGCTGCAGTCCGTCGGTTTTCGCGATGTGGCCACAGAAGTCAAAAGCTTCCATCTCGACAATCGCTCACCCGGCGAACGCGCCGAGATGATCGGCTTCTGGACCGACTTATTGCTCTCCGGCGCGCCGTCGCTGATTGCGGCCGAGAAAATTTCCCAGGAAGTGGTTGACGGCATGAAGGACGAGCTGACGCGCATCGCCCGCGATCCCAATAGCGTCTTCTTCTATTCCTTCATTCAGGCGCAGGCGCGTGCTTGGTGATCAGTGCGGGTTGTGCGCGGCGACGGCGTCCATCACTTGGCTGAACGTGCCCACCCAGATCTCGCGCTCGTGCGCTTTGAGATAGGCGATCAGCGCCTGATGCGCTTCGGCTGACACGGCGAGATAGTCGCCGCCGACGCCGTGAAATCCGATCACGGCGTAGCCGCCGCTGCGGCGAACGCGGTCGACATAGTCGATCATCTGCTGGGCCGTGGAGTCCGCGCCGAAGAATTGACAGGAAACGTTGAAGGGGTCGAACGGGCCGGGCGGCTGCGGCGACGCCGCGCGCACGAAGCGGGTCAGGCGCGCCGTGCGCAAGGCGTCGACATAGTTCGCGCCGCCAGCGATTTGCTGTCCGCAGGGCGTGGCGAACGGATGATCCGTGCGTCCGTCGATGGCCTGGAGGTAGGTGTTCATCACGCCGATCTCGGTCAGCATGACGGGTACGTTGTAGCTTTCGGACGTGTATTGCACGGGCATGTCGTAGGTGGCCGCCGCGCAGGGGTGGTTGATTGTGTGGTTGCCGAGTTCGTGTCCTTCGGCGGCCGCGGCCCGCCAGCGGAGCATGTTCGGGCCGATCTGGCGTCCCATCAGGAAGAAGGTGCCCTTGAAGCCGGCGGCGTCGAGCTGCGGAACGGCGACGTCGAGCTGGGAGGGCAGGCTGTCGTCATAAGTGAGGGCGATGGCCGCGCGATGTCCGCCGGGCCATTGCGGCGCCGGTTGCGCTTCCGCCACGCCGGCGAAGCCCATGGCCATCACCAAAGCCGCCAACCAGCGCATCATTTCCTCCCTGCTTTTGCATCCAGGCTACGGGTTCAAGGCCTCTCTGTCACCGTAACGTCAAGCCTTCGACCAATGCGCACGAGGCGCCGACGAACGGTCTTTTTCACGCGACGAATGGTAGGAATGCGACGAGTGCTGCTGATAGAGCGACCGGCGGCATGCCCCCCGGCGCCGAAATCGCTAGGCTAGCCCCATGATTGGGCGGGTGCGGTCCCGTATGTTCAAGGACGGAAGCCTCGTTTCGGAGGCTTTGCGGGAGCCCGCCGTGGTCCGCTGGGGCGCGCACGTCCTGTTCTGGGCGGCGTATTTTCTGTTCCGGACCGCCGCCGCCCATGCCGATCCGCCGAGCACCAAGCTCCCAGACTTTCCCTATGACCTGAACCGCGCTTTGGCGGTCGGGTCGTACATGGCCATGACCGGCATTCTGCTGGCCCTGATTGCGGGGCCCCGGACGGACAAGTCCGGCCCGTGGCGCAATCTGGGCCTCATCGTCGGCGCCCTGGCGCTCGCGCCGCTGACCGAATGGGCGGAGGAATTCTGGCCCCGGCTGCTGATGCCGCACCTGAACGAGCCGTCGCAGATGACGCCGCTCATTTCCTACTACTTCATGTTCGGCTGGGTGCTGATGCTGTGGGGGCTGGTGCAGGCGCTGCTGGCCTATCATTTCGAGATCGTGGCGCAGTCCCGGGCCGTCGCCCGCGCCCAGTCGCTCGCTTACGACGCGCAGCTCAGGATGCTGCACTACCAGATCAATCCGCATTTCCTGTTCAACACGCTGAACGCGATTTCGACGCTCGTTCTGGACAAGCGCACCGAGCTGGCCGAGGCGATGCTGATGCGGCTCTCGGGCTTCTTGCGATACTCGCTCGATCGCCAGCCCACCGAACTTGCGGCTCTCTCCGCCGAGCTAGAAGCGCAGCGCAAGTATCTTGAGATCGAGCAGACGCGTTTCGGCGATAAACTGCGCGTGCGCTTTGATGTCGAACCCGGCCTCGAACGCGCGCGGCTGCCGAGCCTCATCCTGCAGCCCATTCTCGAGAACGCGATCAGATACGCGATCACGCCTTCCGCCGATGGCGGCGAGATTAGCGTTTCGGCACGGCGCGACGGCGGCACGCTGCGCATTCGCGTCGACGACGATGGACCGGGCTTCGCGCCGGAGGCGCCGAAGCGCGGGCGCGGCGTCGGGCTCGCCAATGCGCGCGAGCGCTTGATGCTGATTTACGGAGATCAGGCCGGTCTATCGGCTGAGAACCTCAAACCACATGGCTGCCGCATCGAACTCTGGCTGCCGATCGAGGAGGAACGTGTTGCGCGAACCGTTGCGCCTTCTTTTAGCTGACGACGAGCCTCTCGCCCTGCGCCGCTTGCGGCTGGCGCTGGCCGCCATTCCCGACGTTCAGGTCGTCGGCGCCGCGAGCGATGGCGCGCAAGCAATCGAGAAGATGAAAGAGCTCAAGCCCGACGCGTTGCTCTTGGACATCAAGATGCCGATCTCGGACGGGTTCGAAGTCGCCAACGCGGTCAATGAATCGGGCGGGCCGGCCGTGATCTTTGTGACGGCGTTCGACTCCTACGCGCTGAGAGCGTTCGAGACCTCGGCGGTCGATTATCTGTTGAAACCGGTGGAATTCGATCGCCTCGCTTCGGCGCTGGAGCGCGCCCGCGAGCGGCGTTCCGCGCAGGACGCCGGACGGCGCGCCGACGAATTGGCGTCCGTGCTCGATGCGCTGCGGCGCGAAGCGCGAGACCGGGAAGGGCCGCGCTACGAGCGCGAATTCTGGATCCGCGAACGCGGCCGTTTCCTGCGCGTGCCGGTGAACGAGGTGGAGCGCATCGAGGCCGAACGCGACTATGTGCGTCTGCACTGGGATGGCCGCACGCTGCTCTATCGCGAGACCATGTCGCATCTCGAAGAGCGCCTGGATCCCGACGTCATGCTGCGCGTGCACCGTTCGGCGTTCGTCAACTGGGCGCGGCTCAAGGCCGTCCACCGGGATTCGAGCGGCAGATTGCTGGCGATCCTCGACAATGGCGATGAAGTGCCGGTGAGCCGCGCCTACGCCGCGCGCGTCATGGCCGAGATGAAGGCGCGTTCTTAAGCCGGAAAAGGAAAAGCGCGCGGACCGTGAGGGCAGTCCGCGCGCAAGCACTTGGGTTTTAGAGGTTCGACGTGAATGAACACGTCACTCACCTAGATGCGCGAAACCGCCGGCCGGATGCAGCGCATATCGACCATCAACATGCTTTTCCCGGCGGAAGGCGACGAGGCGCCGAAATCCGGCGACGAACGGCTAGGTGCGGTTAAGCCAGCGGGTGAAGATCGCGGTCGGCAGCAAACGGTCGTCGGCAGCATGCGGCAGCGCCATTTCGCCGGCCTCCCAAACGCCGTCAGCGTCCCGGAAGACGTCCTCCGCCGTCTGCGCCAGCGCCAGATAGGAGAGGCGCACGGCGTAGACCGTCGCGACCAGAAAGCCCTGTGCGCTTCTGGGATCATCTGGCGTGCGCCGCAGCAGCACGTTGCATGCGGCGAGGAGGTCCTTGAGTTGCGTTTCGAGCCGCCAGGTCTCGCCATTCGGCCCGCGCCCGAACTTGGGCGGATCGAGAACAATTCCATCGTAGCGCCGGCCTCGCCGGATCTCGCGTTGCACGAAGCTGAGCGCATCGTCGCAGATCCAGCGGATCGGCGCATTCTCAAGGCCGGCCGCGCGCTGATTGTCGCGGGCGAAGCCGATGGCCTTCTTTGACGCGTCGACGTGCGTGACCTTTGCGCCGGCTTGCGCGCAGACGAGGCTCGCGAGCCCCGTGTAGCCAAACAGATTAAGCACTTCGGGCTGGTGGCCGTGCGGCGGCGTGAGCGCTTCTCGGGCGAAGCGCCAATGCACTGATTGTTCGGGAAAGAAGGCCAGATGCCGGAACGGCGTCGGTCGCGACTGGAAGTGAAGTTCTCCCCAGCGCATCGGCCAGTTGTCCGGCAGCGGATGATTGAAGCGCCAGCGGCCGGCGTCCTCATCCTCAGCGGCGGCGGGCGCGAACACGGCGTCGGCGCGCCAATCGCTTTGCCGCTTCGACCACAGCGCTTGCGGCTCGGGCCGGACAAAGCGATAGGGCCCGACCTGTTCGAGCTTCTCGCCATCGCCGCTGTCCAAGAGGCGATAGTCGCGCCAGTCATCGGCGACCAGCAAAGACGGTTCAGCGCGCGCCGGCATAGGACCGTCGTCTCCAAAGATCGTACATCATCACCGCGGTGGCGACCGCGAGGTTCAAGCTGTCGGCGCGGCCACGCATCGGGATGCGCACCAGCCAGTCGCATGCGGCTTCCATCTCCGGCGGCAAGCCGGACTGTTCATTGCCCATCAGGATGATGGCGCGCTTCGGCGCAGGCGCTTCGCTGTCGAGCGGCTGGCCTTTCAGTGATGCGCCGATCAAGGTCGCGCCGCGCGTGCGCTTGAACGCGAGCAAGTCTGCAAAGGACGCGCGGGCGATTGGCACGGCGAAGATCGAGCCCATACTCGCGCGCACGGCCTCCACTGAAAACGGATCGCAACTCGGGCCCAGCAACACGACGCCGTCTGCGCCGACGGAATCCGCGGTTCGCAGGATGGTCCCAAGATTGCCGGGATCGCGCACGCCCTCGAGCGCGATGACGAAATCGCCTGCAAGCGCGTCGAGATCGGCGAGACGCTGCCGGTACGCGCCGATCACCGTCTGCGGATTGTCGCGCTTGGAGATTTGCGTCAGCAACGCTTCGTTGGTCTCGACGCAGCGCACGCCGCGCACCTCCGCTGCGTCGATCAGCAGGCGCACCTGCGCACGCTCAAGCGCCGCTTCCGCCACCAGCAGCACGTCCGGCCAAATATTGAGTTCGGCCGCTTCCGACGCAAGGCGCGCGCCCTCGGCCAGAAACAGCCCGGTTTCGGCGCGGCCCTTCTTCTGGTGCAGAGCTTTCAGGGTCTTAATGAGCGGGTTCGATGCGCTCGTGATCTTGTGCAGCATGGAGGAAGTGGTGAAAGCCGCGTTCAACCGCGGGGGTTTTCCGGTTTTCGCTCATTTTGATCGGCGTTAGAAGGGGTCGGGCGCGCCTCCGCGCTCGCGCGGTGCGGGAAAGCATGATCGGACTCTTCTTTTCCGAGTTGATTTTGTACCTGATCGCGGCCATCGCCGGCTTCGCCATCGGCTGGCGCCTGCGGGTGCACGCCGCCTCGCTGGCTCTCAAGGCGGCTGAGCGGGACGTGGATTCGCTGCGCGCGGCGCTGAGCGAAGCCCAGGTGCGCAGGGCCGCGCGTGCGGCATGAAGTTTTTCGATAACGACCCGGATGACCAGCTGAAGCTGGCGCTTGCGGCGGCCATCGCCGGCGTCGTGATCACCACGCTTTGGGGGCTCTTCGGCCTCCATCAGGGTTCGGTTTTGCGTATCCCGCAGACGCTGCGAGGCGATGTCGTGCATGCGCTTGAGCGCGCCGATCTCGCCAGCCTCGAAGTGGACATGCACGGCCAGCGCGCATTGCTGACCGGCTTCGTCGCCAACCGGGGGCAGATTGACGAAGCGCGCCGCACGGCGCTCACGGCGGCCGGGCCGGGCGGGCCGTGGGCGGGCGGCGTGACTGCCGTCGATGTGCTTGGCGTGCATGTGGGAACGGTGGAGCGACCCTTTGCCTGGCGTGCGTGGCGGGACGGGTCGAGCTTGGTGCTGAGCGGCGCCGTTCCCAGCGAGCGCGCGCGCCGCACGCTGCTCACCGAGGCCGGCGCGCTCTTCCCGAACGCGGTGTCGCTCGATCAGATGCATGCGGCCGGGGGCGCGCCCTCGTCCAACTGGACCGCGGTGGCGCTCGATGCGCTCAAGCAGCTTTCGATGCTGAACAGCGGCGAGGCCCGCATCAGCGACAATGAAATCGTGATCACCGGCGGCGGCACGCAGGCCGCCGTGGATGTCCTTCGCGCGCACTATCAGCAACCGCCCGCGCCCTTCCGCGCGCGCTTGGAGACAAGCGTGCAATGAGCAGACCTGTCCGATGCTGTATCTGATCGATCAACATATCTGGCTTCTGCTGCTGGTGGTCGCCTTCGCGGCGATGGGCGGCTGGGCGTGGAGCGCGCTCAATGCGCGCCCTCGCGAAGAAGCGTTGCAGCGCGAGCGCGAGCGGCTGATGCGCGAAGTGCTGAACAATAGCGTCGAGGGCGGCGCGGGCGGGGGTGTTTCCATCGAGCACGAGCGAGAAATGGACACGCTGCGCCGGCGCGCCGATCTCGATGCGGCGCGTATCGCCGAGATGGAGCGCGCCCTGGAAGCGGCGCGCTCGCGCGCGGACGAGGCGGCGGGTCGTGCGGCGGCGGCCGAACGGGCGCTCGAATCCGCTGGCGTGGATGGCGAGGAATTGCAGCGTTTGCGTGCGGCGGCGGCCGTCGCCGCGGATCAGGAGAGCCGCACGGTTGATGTCGAGCCTGTGGTCGCGCCTGTTGCAGTCGCGGCGCCCGACGAAGAGCGCGAAGCGCAGGCTTGGCGCCTGCGCTACTTCGAGCAGCGCGTTCGCTATCTCGAAAGCCAAGCGCGTCCGGCCGCGCCGTTGGCGGCGCCGGTTGTCCCCCCGCCATCGCCGCCCGTCCAGGAGGCGAACGGAAAGCGCGAGGCGATGCGCCTCGATTGGCGGGCGCGTTACGCCGAAGCACGCGCGCGTCATTTAGAGCAGGCGCTGCGCACAGCGATGGCGACGACACCCGCGCCAGAGCCGGAAGGTGCGCCGCAGATGGAAGCGCCGCGCGACATGCTGTCCGAATGGCGCATGAGCTATCTCGAGAAGCGCCTGGCGCATGCGCAGGGAGAAGCAGCGAAGCCGGCCGCGCCGGCAGCCGACCAAGCGCATGGTGCGCTTGAGGCGGAAGCCGAGCGGCTGAAGTGGCGCAATCGTTACTTGGAGTCGCGGTTGCGCCACGTGGACGCGTTGCTGGCGGCGCGCGCTGCCGAAGTCGTTGCTGCGCCCGCCGTGGTCGAACCGGCGCAAGCGCCTCAGCCTGTCGCGGCGCCGGTGGAGACGCCGCCGCAGTCTCAAGCGCAGCCTGCGCCCGCACAGACGGTCTCGGAAGAGGCCGAGCCGGAACCCGCTCCGTTGGTGCCGGCCGGTGCGGAAGAGCGCCCGCCGTCGCTACCCGCCGCGCGCAGCGGCGCCCCGGACGATCTCACTTTGATCGACGGCGTTTCACCCATGCTGCAATCGACGCTGCATTCGCTCGGCGTCTATCATTTCGAGCAGATCGCCAATTGGTCGCCCGCCAACATTGCGTGGCTCGATCAATATCTGCGGCTGCGTGGACGCATCGTGCAGGAAGAGTGGGTGGAGCAGGCGGCCGATCTGGCGCGCGAAGGTCCCGCCGCCGCGCGCCGCATGCTTGAAGACGAGTACGCGTAAGCTCTAGTGCGTCACGTCCGGGCGCTGTAGACGCACCGTCTCTTTGGTTCCATCGCGCCGTTCGACGAAGATGACGCGATTGTCGATGCTTGCATAAGCCTTTGCTGCGCCGGTCGCCTTGGCGATGGCGATCTCGGCCTCGGCCCGGCGACGGTAATATTCGCTTTCCTTGTCCGCCATGATGCTTCCTCCGTCCACGCATGATGTGGTCCGGCGAAGCGCGAGGTCAAGCGCGCGGCGCAATTCGTAGTGCGCCCAGGCAAAGCCCAGCCTGTCCAAAATAATAGGTAAACCAGCTCGCGTCGTTGATGAGCCGTGCGAGCAACGGATCGGGCGCCGTGTGATTCATCTGCCATGTCAGGATGACGTCGGAGACAAAGAAGAGTACGGCGCCGAGCATGGCGAGAGCAGCGCGCCATGGCAGTGTGAACGATGCGGCGGTCATTCCCGTGAGCGCGAGCGTGTAGATGAGCGTGCCGGGCGCGGCGGCGCTGTCGCGCGGCCAGAGCCAGACCATGCAGACGATCGCCGCGACGAAAAGCGGCGCAAACATCGCCAGACGCCGCGGCGCCTTGAGGGACTCGCGCAAGCCAATCCCATTGCGGACGAACAAGACCGTATAGAGCACGTGCCCAATGACGAACGCTGCGGCGCCGAGTAGAAACATCACGTTGCTTTCCAACGCGAGCAGCGCGTCGCCGAGCGCCCCAAACACAAGCGCAAGGACAAGCAGGCGCGCTCCGTCCGCATGAAACGCAAGGGCGGCGAGCAAAGCGACGCCAGACGTCTTGAGCGCGACCCGCGCCCAAAGTGGCGCGTCGTGCAAAACCCAATCGCGCGCGAACGTCCCATAGGTCAGCGCGCAAAGCGCCGACAGCCCGAGCAGAAACCAACTCGCGCGGCTGAAGTTCATGCCCGGCGCGGCGGTTGCGCATAGCCGAGCCGCTGGCTGAGCGCCGACAGCAAGTCACGGGCGATGTCGGCGACGACGCCGCCGGGCGGATAGACCGCCGCCGCGCCCATGTCTTTCAGCGTCGGCACGTCTTCCGGCGGGATGACGCCGCCGACGACAATCATGATGTCGGCGCGTCCGCGTTTCTCGAGCGCTTCGCGCAAGGCGGGCGTGAGCGTCAAGTGGCCCGCAGCCAGGGACGACACGCCGACCACGTGCGCCTCGCCCGCAATCGCCTGATCCGCGACTTCTTCCGGCGTGGCGAACAGCGGGCCGATCTCCACGTCGAAGCCGAGATCGGAGAAGGCCGATGCGATCACTTTCTGGCCGCGATCGTGGCCGTCCTGGCCCATCTTGGCGACGAGGATTTTCGGTTTGCGCCCTTCGGCTTCGGCGAAGGCGTTGACGCTCTCGCGCGCCTGCCCGACGGCGAGATCGCTTCCGGCTTCGCGCGCGAACACGCCGGTGACGAGGCGAATCGGCGGTTGGTGCCGCTGGAACGCGCGCTCAAGCGCCGCCGACATTTCGCCGACGGTGGCTTTCGCGCGCGCGGCGTTCACCGCAAGTTCGAGCAGATTGCCATTGCCGCGCGCCCCGGCTTCGAGTGCTTTCAGGGCGCCGTCCACCTCGGCCGGATTCCGCTCCGCCTTCAACCGAGTCAGTTTTTCGATTTGCGTGGCGCGCACCTTGGCGTTGTCCACCTTGAGGACGGGGACGTCTTCGTCTTCGTCGAGCTTGTACTTATTGACGCCAACGATGGTCTGATGGCCGGTGTCGATGCGGGCCTGGGTGCGCGCGGCGGCTTCTTCGATGCGCGCTTTGGGTAAACCTTGTTCGATCGCGGCGGCCATGCCGCCGAGTTTCTCGACTTCCTGGATGCGCTCCCACGCCTTGGCGGCGAGATCGGCGGTCAAGCGCTCGACATAATACGAACCGCCCCATGGATCGGCTGGGCGCGTGACGCCCGCTTCCTTTTGCAGAAGAATTTGCGTGTTGCGAGCGATGCGGGCGGAGAAGTCCGTCGGCAGCGCAAGCGCTTCGTCTAGCGAATTCGTGTGCAGCGATTGCGTGCCGCCATAGGCCGCCGCCATCGCTTCGACGCAGGTACGCACCGCATTGTTGAACACGTCCTGCGCCGTGAGGCTCCAGCCGCTGGTCTGGCAATGCGTCCGCAACGCCAGGGACTTATCGTCCTTCGGCGCGAACTGGCGCATCAGCTTGGTCCAGAGAAGACGCGCCGCGCGCAGCTTGGCGATCTCCATGAACGGGTTCATGCCGATCGCCCAGAAGAAGGAGAGGCGCGGTGCAAACGCGTCGATGTCGAGCCCCGCCGCTACGCCGGCGCGTGCGTACTCAACGCCATCCGCGAGCGTGTAACCCAGTTCGAGATCGGCCGTCGCGCCGGCCTCCTGCATGTGATAGCCGCTGATCGAGATCGAATTGAACTTCGGCATATGCTTCGCGGTGTAGGCGAAGATGTCCGAGACGATCCGCATCGACGGCTTGGGCGGATAGATGAACGTATTCCGCACCATGAATTCTTTGAGGATGTCGTTCTGGATTGTGCCGGCGAGTTTTGCCGCTGCGACGCCTTGCTCTTCGCCGGCGACGATATAAAGCGCCATGATCGGCAGCACAGCGCCATTCATGGTCATCGACACGCTCATCTTGTCGAGCGGGATACCCGCGAACAAGGTGCGCATGTCGTAGATGGAATCGATGGCGACGCCCGCCATGCCGACGTCGCCGACGACGCGCGGATGATCGCTGTCATAGCCGCGGTGCGTCGCGAGATCGAAGGCGACCGAAAGGCCCATTTGTCCGGCGGCGAGATTGCGCCGGTAAAACGCGTTGGAATCTTCGGCCGTGGAGAAGCCGGCATACTGACGCACGGTCCAGGGCTGCTGCACGTACATGGTGGGATATGGGCCCCGGCCGAACGGCGGCAGGCCCGGAAATCCGTCGACGAAATCGAGCCCGGCGCGGTCAGCGCTTGCGTAGAGCGCGCGCACGGGAATGCCTTCGGGCGTGAGCCAGGCTTCTCGGCGCGGCGCGGCGGGAAGCGGCGGAGCATCTCCGTTGAGCGAGAGTTTGGAGAAGTCAGGTCCTGATTTCATAGCGCGCGATCCTTGGCCGCAAGCCAGTCGCGATGTCGTTGGAACGGTTCGACAGCGTCGCTTATCCGTTTCAATTCTTTCGCCCAGCCAAAACCAGGAATCGACGCGAAAAAATCTCGCGTCATGGCGCAACCGGCGCCGCCACAGCCGCCGCCGATGCCAATGCGAATCCCGATGTGCCAGTTGTGCGGCAGCAATTGAATGGTCGCCAGGAAGAGCAAGAAAAAAACCGATATGAGCGGCACGCCGCCGCAAACGAACACGGCGCATCTCAACCACGGAAGGCGTGCCTGCATACGTCGAAGTGCTTCCTCCCAAACGACGGGCGGGTCTGTGGAGGGCATGGCTCCTTCGAGCCTGATCAGAGCGTCGCGGTGCAAACGATTCATGGCACAATCCCGAGTGCGGTATGCAGCGCGCGCAGCGCCTCCAATGCATCACACCCGTTCCATACGAACTGCTGGATCAAATCCGTGCCGCGCGGTTCACCGGCGAGGATGATGTGACGGCAGCCGGCGTCGCGTAGCGCCTCCGCGACGGTGGCCATGTCTTCGCCGTAGCGGGCGTCGGTCCCGCAGAGGATCGCGACCTTCGCGCCGCTTTGTTTGTAAGCCGCGATCAGCGCGTTGGCGGAGACGTATTCCGTCTCGGGTTCAATGGCGCCGACGCCGCCGACGCCGAACAGATTGCGGGCGAAATTGCTGCGCGGACTGAATTCGGTGAGCGCGCCAAGATTGGCGAAGAAGATCGCCGGGCGCGGATCGATCGCTTCGGCCTTGTCGCGCAGCGCTTCGAACGGTTCAGCCCAGCGGATCGGCGTAAGACCGGAAAGTGGCGGCAAGGGAGCGGCGCGCGGCGCCGCGATCTCGGGCTGTTTGGCGCCGAGCAGCGGAAAGTCGGTGACGCCGGTGATCGTTTCCTTGCGCGTGGCGAAGGCTTTGGCGCGCGCCGCGCGCGTCTCGGCGATGTCCTTCTGGATCGCGCCGCTGTTCAGCGCTGCTTCGATGCCGCCCTGCGCTTCGATTGCCTGCATCTTGGCCCAGCCCGTTTGCGCGAGTTGGTGCGTTAGTTCCTCGACGAACCACGCGCCGCCCGCGGGGTCGATCACATGGCCAAGATGCGATTCTTCCAGCAGGACGTGTTGCGTGTTGCGGGCGATGCGGCGCGCGAACGGCGTGGCGACCCCCAGCGCATCCGTGAATGGCAGCGTGGTGATGTCGTCGGCGCCGCCAACGCCCGCCGCGAACGCCGCTGACGTGATGCGCAGGATGTTGGTCCAGGAATCGTAGCGCGTAAGCATGCGCCGCGAGGTGAAAGCATGGATATGCGCGCCGCGATTTTCCGGGGCGGCGCCGGAGGCTTCCATCACCCGCGCCCAGCAGAGACGCAGCGCCCGTAATTTGGCGGCTTCGACGAGCACGTCCGGTCCGACCGACACCGCAAAGCGCAGCGCGCCGGCTGCTTGGTCGGCGTTCAGGCCCTGGGCTTGC
>DASZSK010000123.1:0-16666 GCA_035548735.1 Caulobacterales bacterium
CAACTCGACGCCGGTCTGCTCTGGGTTCGGCCGCGCCAGCAGACGCGCCAGCGGATGATCGGCCGGGCCGACTTTCAGCGGCGCGCTGGCCGCAGCCTCCGCGATCAGACGCACGCAGCGGTAAGCGATGGCGTTTTTGGCGTAGCCTTCGCGCGCGAACGACGCCGCGTCGCGCGTCGGCCAGACCGGCCGGCCGGGCGCGTGCCAAGCCATGAGTTTTCGCTCCGCGCGCGGGGCGCGAAGCCTGCTCCACCAGTCGAACATGAGAGCTCCTAAAGCGTCCGCAGCGACGGCCGCGCGTCGTTCAGCATCAAATCGGTCAGCGCCCAAACAAGCGCATCAAGACGGTCCGGGCTGCCGCGGAAACCCTCGGCGCCGAAGGAGCACATCTCGTCTTCGAGCGCCGGAAACGGCGACGCATGACGCACGCGCCCCTGCGCATAAAGCGCAGCGACCGGCTCAGCGCGGGCGCGCTTGCCAACGCTCGCGTGCACGAGACGCACAAAGCGATCCGGCGCCGCGAGCCGCAACATGGCGCGCACCAGCTCTCCGCCATTGTTGGCTTCCGCAACAATCGCATCCGCATCGAGCGAGCGCGCCAGTTCGGCCGCGCGCGCGGCCCATTGGTGCGGTGCAAGCCCCTGCACACTCGCATCCGCGAGCACGACGGCGCGCCGACGAAAGCCTTCGCCGCCCGCGCCCGCCGCGACAATTCCACACGCATCGGCGCGGTCCCCGATGCTCGTCGGCGGATCAACCGCAACGACGATGCGCTCGAGATCGTCCGGGCCGCCGCCGCGCACCGCTTCCAGTTCTGCGCGCTTCCAAAGCGCGCCTTGCAGATCCTCGATCAAGTCGCCCAGCAATTCCTGACGATCGTAGCCGGAGCCAGTCCAGCGCTCGTTCATCGCCTCGATGAAATCATCGGGCAGATTGTCCCAATTCTCCCAGGTCGAGCCACGTGTCACGACGGTGTCGCGCGCCGCGATCATCCGCTTCAGCGCACCAATCGGCCGCGGCGTCGTCGTCGCCATCAGCAAAGGACGCGCGCCCAGCCTCAGCCCATGCGACAGCGTCTTCAGCGTCTCGTCCGCATAGGGCCAGATGCACAATTCGTCGGCCCAGGCTGCATCGAACTGCGGCCCGCGCAAGCTCTCCGGATCCTCCGCCGAAAAACAATAGGCCTGCGCGCCGCTCGCCCAGATCAACCGCCGACGGCTCGCTTCATAGATCGGCCGCTCATCCTGCAGCGACCGCAACCCCGAATGCCCTTCAACCATCACCTCGCGCACGTCGTGCAGGTTGGGGCCGATCAGAGCGATCCGCCGCGAGCGCCCATAGCGCGCCCGCGCGCTCACCCATTCGGCGCCGGCCCGCGTCTTTCCCGCGCCGCGCCCGCCCATGAACAACCAAGTTCGCCAGGCGCCTTGGGGCGGCAGCTGTTCGGAGCGACCCCAGAACAGAAAGTCATTCTTCAAATGCCTCCCGCGCGAGCCTTTCCAGGACGTCAGCAGGAGCGCCTTGGCGGTCGGCGTCAACGAAGCGAGCAATCCGGCTTCGGATTTCGGCGCGCAAAGCTTCTTCATCGTCCTCCGGCGGTTCGATCCGAGCCAATTGCTCCAGTTCGGCGACGTCCCGCGCCGCCTTCACCAGCGCCGAGATGGCCTTGGCGGAGCGCTCGGCGTTGGCCACGTCGCCTGCGACAAAAGCAGCCTCCGCGTCGGCCAGCATCGCCCTGAATGACGCCGCCGACCGATCCAATTGTCCCTGCGCCATGGCCTCGCCCCTTTTTCTCGACGGTGCCCGATCCTAGTCGCGTCGGCGGTGCGGTCGGATTGATTTCGACCGCGCGGCGGCAATTCAAACGATTTGAGACGGCGTGACGCGGGACCGGAGAAGCCCTATCCGCGTTTCTCCACAGCATTTGATGCGACGGCGCTCCGTCGCAGGCGCATTGCTGGTCAGAATTCGGCCATACCGCTATTGGAGACCGCCATTTTAGGGGAGACGCATCCGTGGCCGATTTTCGCCCCGGCGTAGATTGGGCCAAGCTTCGCGCTTCCCTGTCCCGGGAAGGGTTTGCGAACGTCGTCCGGCAGAGCCGGAGAATGACGCTTAGGACGGCCGCCGCCATTGGCGCGGGCGCCGCCCTCATCATGGTGATGGCGGTCTGGATCTGGATTTATTGGGGCTTGCCGCGCGTTCCCGATGCAGAGTCGCTGTGGGCGCTCAATCGCCAACCCTCGGTCATGTTCCTGGACAAGGATGGCGGCGTCATCGGCGTCCGCGGACCCTATTACGGCCGCCGCGTCGGCCTGCACGACCTGCCCGACTATGTGCCGCGCGCCTTTCTGGCGATCGAGGACCGGCGCTTCTACGAACACCAGGGCGTCGATCGCCTCGCCGTCATCCGCGCCGTGTTCGCCAACCTCCGCGCCGGCGGCACGGTTCAGGGCGGCTCGACCATCAGCCAACAGCTCGCGCGCAATCTCTTTCTGTCGCCGGCGCAGACCGTCAACCGCAAGCTGCGCGAGATGGTGCTCGCCTCGCGCATCGAACGCCGGCTCACCAAGGACGAAATCCTCGAACTTTATCTGAACCGCGTCTATCTCGGCGATCAGGCCTATGGCGTCGACGCCGCCGCGCGGCGCTTCTTCGGCAAGCCGGCGACCGAACTCACCATCGCCGAAGCGGCGATGATCGCGGGGCTGCCCAAGGCGCCGAGCAATTTGGCCCCCACGGTCAATCTCGAAGCCGCCACAGCGCGCCAGCACGTCGTGCTGGCGGCGATGCAGGACGCCGGCTTCATCACGCCCGAGCAGCACCAGCAGGCCCTGGCGCAGCACATCCGCGTCGTCGGGCGCCCCAACAACGAGCGCGCCTTCGGCTACGCGTTCGATCTCGCGGTCGATCAAGCCCACCGGCTGGTCAGTTCCGACTCTCCCGATCTCGTGATCCAGACGACGATCGATCCATCCGTGCAGACCGCAGCCGCGGATTCGATCCGCCGCAATCTCGGCAACCGCGCCTTCGGCCGCCGTCCACTGCAGGCGTCGTTCATGGCGATGGACCGCACCGGGGCCATTCGCGGGCTGATTGGCGGCACCAATTACGGCGCGTCGAAATTCAATCGGGTGATCCAGGCGCGCCGCCAGCCCGGCTCGTCGTTCAAGACCTTCGTCTATACCGCAGCACTCGAACGCGGCCTCGACACCGAAGACGTGCGCTTCGACGAACCGGTCGTCATCGAAGGCTGGCGGCCGCACAATTATGACGAGACCTATCGCGGCGCGATGACGCTGCGCACCGCATTCGCGCTCTCGATCAACACCGTCGCCGCAGAGGTCGCGGAAGAAATCGGCCCCGCCAATGTCGCGGCCGTGGCGCGCCGTCTCGGCGTTACCACCATGCCCCCGCCGGGACGTCCCGTCCCGCCCTCGATCGCGCTCGGTTCCATCGAAGTCACGCTGTGGGACATGACCTCGGCCTTCGGCGCCTACATGAATGACGGCGTGCACGTCGATCCGTACATCGTCGAAGCGGTGACCGACTCGACCGGTCAAGAGCTGTACCGGCGCCATCCTTCGGTTGGCGCGCCGCGCGTGCTGGCGCCGGAGATCGCCGAACGCATGACCAGCATGATGGGCGCGGTCGTGCTGCGCGGAACCGGAACAGCAGCGCAACTCGGCGACCGCGACGTCGCCGGCAAGACTGGCACAAGCACCGATTATCGCGACGCCTGGTTCATGGGCTACACCGCCGATTACACGGCGGGGGTGTGGGTGGGCCACGATGATTTCACACCGACCGCGCGCATCACCGGCGGCACCATTCCCGCGACGATTTGGGCCGATGTGATGAAGGTCGCACATCGCGGAATCGAGCCGCACCCCCTGCCCGGCATCGAGCAGCCGGTGTCGACGCCGCGTCAGGTCGAGATGGCGAGCTTCTTCGACTCGCTCGTCAACGCGTTCGGCGGCGGCCAGAGCGAGGACGATCAAAACCAGGGCCAGAACAACCAGCCCGATACATTCTAAGGGCATGAGGGGTGGCGTCGCTCTTGCGCATGTAAAGGACGTGCGCCTGTCGCTCGGCGGCGCGCCGCTGTTCGCGGGCGTCGAATTCACCTTGCGCAAGGGCGAGCGCGCGTGCCTCGTCGGCGCCAACGGCGCGGGAAAGTCGACGCTGATGCGCATCATGGCGGGATTGATCGAACCCGACGCCGGCGAGATCGCCTTCGCCAGCGGCGCCACCATCGCGCTTGTGCCGCAGGAGACCGATCTAAGCGGCGCAGCCACGTTGCGCGATTTCGCCCGTACGCCCTCGTCGCCGCGCCTCGGCTCGCATCACGACGTGCCCGCGCACGCGGCGGAGGCGGCATTGCAGTCGTTCGGTCTCGATCCGGACCGCGCGCCGCTCAATCTCTCCGGCGGTGAGATGCGCCGCGCTGCGCTTGCCCGCGCCTTCGCCGCCGAGCCGGACATCCTGCTGCTCGACGAACCCACCAACCATCTCGACATCGCCGCGATCGAAGATCTGGAAGACCGCATCGCCGGCTCTCGGGGCGCCTGTCTCATCATCAGTCACGATCGCCGCTTCCTCGAACGCGCCTCGACCAGCACGCTGTGGCTGCGGCAGCATCGCATTGTCGAGAGCGCCGAAGGCTTCGCCGCATTCGACGCATGGGCGGAAGCCATCGAAACCGAAGAAGCGCGGGCGATGGCGAAGCTCGAAACCAATCTCCGCGCCGAGGAGCACTGGCTGCGCCGCGGCGTCACCGCGCGCCGCGCCAGAAATGAGGGGCGGCGGCGCAAGCTCCAGGCCATGCGTGCGGAACGCCAGCAACGCAAGAGCCTGGCGGCGACGCCCAAAGCCCAACTCGAAGCTGAGCGCGGCGGCGACGTTGCGCGGCTGGTCATCGAAGCGAAGAGCGTCTCAAAGAGCTACGGCGATCGCGCGATCGTATCCAACTTGTCGTTGCGGGTGATGCGCGGCGATCGCATCGGCGTCGTCGGCCCCAACGGCGCCGGCAAATCGACCCTGCTCGAGCTTTTGCTGAAGAAGCGCGAACCGGATACCGGTTCGGTGCGTCTGGGGGCGAACCTTGAGATCGCTTATGTCGATCAGGCCCGCGCGATCTTGCACCCGGCCGACACGATCTGGGATTCCCTCGCGCCGCAGGGCGGCGATCAGGTCATGGTGCGCGGCCGCCCGCGCCATGTCGCAGCCTACGCGCGCGATTTTCTGTTCAGACCCGAGCAATTGCGCCAGCCCGTGAGCGCGCTCTCGGGCGACGAACGCAATCGCCTGGCGCTGGCCGTCGCGCTGGCGAAACCGGCTGATCTTATCGTGCTCGACGAACCGACCAACGATCTCGATCTCGACACGCTGGATGCACTCGAAGACATGCTGCTCGCCTACGAAGGCACGGTGATCCTGGTCAGCCACGACCGCGCCTTCCTCGATGGCGTCGCCACACAGATCGTCGGCGCTACTGGCAACGGGCGCTGGGCGGAGACGCCCGGCGGCTGGGCCGATTTCGAGCGCGAGCATGGTCGCTATGTCGATCATCGGCCCGCGGCGGAACGTCCGCGCACCGACAAACCCGCCCCGCCTCCGCCACGCAAAGCCAAGAAGCTGAGCTTCAAGGATGAGCATCGGTCGGCCGAACTCGACGCCCTGCTGCCGAAGCTCGCGACCGAGATCGCCGATCTCGAGGCGCTCCTCTCCGACGCCGCGGCCTTCGCACGCGATCCCGCCCGCTTCGACGTCGCCGCCAAGCGGCTCGCCGCAGCGCGCACGGAAAAGGACCAAGCGGAAGACGAGTGGCTCGAGATCGAAACACGCCGCGAAGCGCTGCAGAACGAGTGACCGGCCGTTAACGCAAATCAACGGATACGTGCGCGCATGCGCACTGCTTTGATGTTTGGCCTCGCAACCGCCGTGTTCGCGATCGGCTTCGCCGCCGCCGCCGCAAATGCGCCGGTAGGTCAACCGGACACCGCGCTCCCCGGCGGCGTTTACACAACATTAACCACAGCGGACGACGCAGCGTGCGCGCAAGCGTGTTCGCAAGACCGCATGTGTATGGCTTGGACATATCGCCGCGACGCCTGCGAGTTGAAGGCCGTTGTTCCGGAAGCGGTCGCCGAAGCCGGCGCGATCTCCGGCGTGAGTCGAGACGCACCGGACTTCGCGCGTCAGCGCGTCGCCGCTGCGGCTGCCCCCGAAAAGCCCGGCGTCGTTACGTTAGCCGCGCGCACGACGCCGCCAGCCGTCGCTGATCAAGCCGGTCCGGATGATCTGCTCGGAGGTCCCACTTCGGACGGAGATTTGCGTCCGCGCCTGGGCGAGCAGGCCGCCGAACGCTGAGCGGTTAAACATTGTTTAAGCGCGCGGCGCGACTTTGTTCGGCGCTGCTGGAGCATTTGAAACATGTCGCAGTCGCGTTTTGCGAAACTGGTTGATCTGGCCCGCGCCAAGGACAGCGAGCAGCGGCGCGAGCTGCTGCGCGAGGTCACGGACCTGTTTTTCGACACGCGCGACAGCCGCTCGCAGCGCGAGAGCGCGTTATTCGATGAAGTGCTGCAGATGGTCGCCGCCGAGATGCAGGAAGGCGTCCTGGCCGAACTGGCTCAAGTCTTCGCCGGGGCCGACGACGCCCCGCTCGGGCTGATGCGCGACCTTGCCAACCATTCTTTCGAGGTCGCCGCGCCGGTGTTGCGCCATTCAAAAGCGCTCGACGATCAAACCCTGCTGCAGGTCGTCAACTATCAGAGCCAAGCGCATATCAAGGCGGTGGCTCAACGCGAAAGCGTCAGCGAAACGGTCTCCGAAGCAATCGTCCGCTTCGGAGACGACCACGCGCTCGACGCCCTCATCCGCAACGACGGCGCCAGGATTTCCCGCACCAGCATGGAAGCCGCCGTCGATCGCGCGCGGCGCAACGAGCTCTTGCACGAAAGCGTGGTGACGCGGCGCGACATCCCGCTCGATCTGCTGAACGAGATGTACTTCATCGTCGAGTCACGGCTGCGCGAGCAGATCCTGCACCGCAACTCCCAAGTTGACTCCAAGACGCTGGACGCCGCGCTGTCCAAGACGCGCGATCGCCTGCGCAAATCCGTCGACGAAATGTCGGAAGAGACCAAGAAGGCGGCCGAGTTCATCCAATCGAAGAAGAATGCCGGCGAGCTCAATGCGCGCCTGCTCATCTCACTTTACCGCGAAGCCAAGCGCGCGCATTTCCTCTACGGACTCGCCGAACTCACTCATCTCGATCACGAAACGGCGCGGGACCTGATTGACCGTAAGGATATCGACGGCCTCGCCATGATCTGCCGCGCGGCCAATGTCGAACGGCCGCTGTTCGTCACCATTGCGGTACTCGCTTGCGGCGGCGGCGACGCCATGACCAAGGCCGAGGAATTCGGCAAAATGTACAATTCCGTGCCAATCGAAGCCGCGCAGCGCGCTATGCGCTTCTTCAAGGTGCGCAAGGCCGCGGGCGAAGGCCGCGCCGCGGCCTGATCGCAACGGAACGATGCAAAAAAGCCAGATTGAAGGACGGGCTGCCGCGCCCTAGGCTTTGCGTCTGCGGGAACTTATCCGGACGATCTGATGCTTGGCGCGCAAATCCTCACGGTGGCGCAGCTCTTCGCGCTTGGGCGCTTCGCGCCGGCGTCCGTGCAGCGCGACTATCAGTGGGAAGAGCGGCAGTGCCAGGAACTCTTCTCTGATTTTGAACGCGTTTTCGCCGCCGGCGAAACCGCACGCGACGAGCCCGACAGCGCCATGATCGAGGATCAAGACGACGGCCCCGCGCTCGTCGACACCGAAACGCCTGCGCCGTCATCGCAGCGCGAGTATGTTTTGAACGCCATGGTGATGCGCCCACTGGAAAACGGGCATTACGAAGTGTTCGACGGCCTGCAGCGCCTTACGACGCTGACCGTTCTCGTCAGCGTACTGCGCGATCTTTGCGCCGAGGCTGCGCTTGCGAGCCAGCTCGATCATCTGATCGTCGCCGCCGACGGCGCTTTCCGCGTCGTGCTGCCCGGCAAAGACGCAACGCTGCGCGAGGAGGTGCAGAAGCGCGGCGAGGCCGGCCGCGCACGTCGTTCGCAGCCTTCCAGCGACATGGGCGCACGCGTACGCGCCGCCTGCGCTCTCTTCCGCCGCGAACTGTCGCGCTGGGACGCGCAGCGCCGGCACGCGTTCGCCGACTTCCTGATGAACCGGGTGCAGCTCATCGCCATTTTCGCGGATGACCCCCTTGTCTCAAGCCAAATTTTCGTCACCACCAATGCGCGCGGGCTCCCGCTCGACAAGGTCGGCCTCTTCAAAGGCCAGCTCATGGACATTGCACAGGATGAGGCGACGGCGGAGCGCATCGCTCAAGTCTGGGTCGCGGTGCAGACCTTGGTGGGCGACGATCTCGAAGACCTGTTGACGGCGCTCGACTTCATCGAACGGCGCGAACCGCAAGGCGCCGAGCGCCTCACCAAGCTCGCCGACCACCTCGCCAAGCGCTATGGCGGCGCCGAGATTGGCCAATGGGTGGCGCGCCTGGAGTTGTACGCCGGCGCGTGGCGCGATTTGCATCGGCGACTGTTCGATCCCGCTGACAGCGATCTCGGCGCCTCGATGTGGATGCTGCGCTTGCTGAAGTGGCGCGAATGGAAGCCGCTCGCGCTGATCTGGACCGCGCAATATCTCCAGCAAAGCGCCAATTCCGGCCAAGCTGACCGGGCGCGTGCGTTGTTCGCGCGCCGCTTCGATGCACTGCATCGCCGCTGCATGGCGATCACGCTCACCGGCAATTCCGATCTCGACCGCGCCAAGATTTTCGCCCGCGCCATCGGCCAGGCCGCGCAACGCCGCGATCCGCTCGACCGCCAGGGCGCGCTCGGCTTTGACGCCAACGCGCAGGCGCGCATCCAGGAAACGCTGCGCCTGCCGCTCATCCACGACGACACGCGACTGTCGCTGCTGCGCTGGATCGAGGCGCTTCTCTGGCCGGAACGTCCGCCGCGGGCGATTGCGCGCACCTCGGTCGAGCACGTGCTGCCGCTTCGGCCCCACGCGAATTCTCAGTGGCTGAAGCAATTCCCGAACGAGGAGGCGCGCTTCAACATCTGCCACGCGCTCGGCAACCTCGCCGTCATCGAGTACAAAGCCAATGAAGGCATGGGCAACGCGGACTTCGCCGCGAAACTGCCGGTGCTGCGCGAACAGGCGCAGAAGTTCAAGCTGATGGGCGATGTCGCGACGCATGACGCCTGGACCGCCGAGATCATCGGCGCGCGCACCAAGAAACTGTGCGATTTCGTCTGGCGCGAATTGCAGCTGCCGCCGCCGCGCACGCCGAAGGCGCAGGGCTAGCCCGCCCGCTCCTTCGCCGTCGAGAAGCGCACCTTCGGATTCTTTTCCTGCACGTAGCCGATTTCCCAAGCGCTCTTGCCGAGGAACACGGGCGCGCCGTCGACATCCTCCGACATCTGCGGGCGGTATTTCTCGATGAAGGCTTCAATATCCGCGCGGCTGTCGGCGGAAACCCAACGCGCGGCTTGATACGGCGAAGGTTCGAACATGACTTCAAGTGCGTATTCCGCCTTCACGCGCTCCTCCAGCACGTCGAACTGCAGCGCGCCGACCGCGCCCACGACCATGTCGGCGCCGATCATCGGCTTGAACACCTGCGTCACGCCTTCTTCGGCCAAGCCATCGAGCGCCTTGCGCAAATGCTTCTGCTTCAAGGGATCGCGCACGCGCACGCGTTTCAGAATTTCTGGCGCGAAGTTGGGAATGCCTTGGAACGAGACGGTCCCGCTTTCGGAGAGCGAGTCGCCCACGCGCAAGCCGCCATGGCTTGGGATGCCGATCACGTCGCCAGGAAACGCCTCGTCTGTGATCTCCCGCTCCTGCGCCAAAAACATCAGCGGATTATGCACGTTGAACGCTTTGCCCGCGGCGCTCTTCAGCGTCATGCCGCGCGTAAAGCGCCCGGAGGACACGCGAAAGAAGCCCACGCGATCGCGATGCTTGGGGTCCATGTTCGCCTGGATTTTGAAGATGAAGCCGGTCACCTCGTCGCCGCCCGGTTCGATCATTACATCCGCGCCTTTGACGCTCGCCTTCTGCGGACGCGGCGACGGCGCATGCGCGCCCAGCCCCGCCAGCAATTCGAGCACGCCGAAGCGCCGCAGCGCCGCGCCGAAATACACCGGGGTCAAATGGCCTTCGAGAAAGGCCTGATGATCGAACCGCTTCAGCCCTTCGCGCGCGAGTTCGGCGGTTTCGAGCGTCTCCTCGCGCACATCGTCGGACACGTCCGCCATGAACGAATTAGCGCCGCGCCTTTGACGCTCCTCGACGGCGAAACCCTGTTCGCCCGCTTCCAGGCGCCGGAACGGCACGAACTCATCCTTGGTGAGATCGAGCATGCCGGCGAAGCGCTGGCCGGAGCCCGCCGGCCAGTACATCGGTGAGGGATCGAGTGCGAGCTTTTCGTGAATCTCGTCCAGCAGCGCGAATGGATCCTGCGCTTCGCGATCCATCTTGTTGATGAAGGTGGTGATGGGGATGTCGCGAAGCCGGCAGACTTCGAACAGCTTCAGCGTCTGCGGTTCGATACCCTTGGCGGCGTCGAGCACCATGACGGCGGAATCCGCCGCCGTCAGCGTGCGATACGTATCTTCCGAGAAGTCTTCGTGACCCGGCGTGTCCAGCAAGTTGAATACGAGCCCGTCGTGCTCGAACATCATCACCGAAGACGACACCGAGATGCCGCGCTCGCGCTCGATCTTCATCCAGTCCGAGCGGGTGCGGCGCGACTCCCCGCGCGCCCGCACCTGGCCCGCCAGGTGAATGGCGCCGCCCGCCAGCAGCAAGGCTTCGGTCAGCGTCGTCTTGCCGGCGTCCGGGTGGGAAATGATGGCGAAGGTGCGCCGGCGGGCGGCCTCCGCGGCGGATTGTGCGGACATGGGAGCCTAAAAAGAAGGAGCGGCGCGTTTACGCCGCCGTCGACGTATCCGCAACCCGCCACACATGGGCATTGACCGCGCCGGCGTTGAGTTTGCCGGATTGCTGCGCCGAAAGCAGAAACACCATGGTGGTCAGCGGCGCGTAGCCGAGGCGCACCGCCACGTCCCGCGGCGAATGCGCCCGGGGCGGGCACAGGAACAGCGCGCAATTGGCCTCTCCGCCCATCCCCATGAACGCCGCCAGCGTGCGCCGGATGGCCGGGTGCGCGTTTTCGATGCCGCCGGCGCTGAAGGCGGCCTCCTGTCCGAGAGCGACGATCTTGGCGATGCTGACCGGCTGCGCCGCGGGTAAACCGAGTTCCGCGAGCGTCGTGACCGGATCGCCGACGTCGATCACCTCCTGATTGAGCAGCACGAGCATCCGCCCGTTATGCCGCGACGGCGCCAAGGCTTTGTTAATGGAGCCGCTCAAACCCGCCCCTCATCGACGGGCTCCGTCAGGAACGTCCGGCCGGCGCGATCCTCGATCTCCACGACCCAAAGGTCGGGATCGCCCTCCGCGCGCTTACGCGCGTACGCGTCGACGGCGCGCTCCTCATCGCCCAGCGCGCCCGCCGAGAGGTCGAGCCACACCGTCTCGCCCTCGCCGCGCAGCGCTGGTGCGTATAGACGGGCCCTGCCGTCGAGCGTCGCCACCTTCACCAGCACGGCGCCGGCGTCTCGGTCGCCCCGACGCGCGACGGTGGCGTAAGCGCCTCCAATCGCCACCCGGCGGATCAGCGCGCCCACCCAGATCTCAGTCTTGAGTTCCATGCTCCCTTACCGCGCCCAGACCGCCGAAAGGCAAGAGCCGATCTTAACCCTTTTCCGGCATGCGTGTCGCGATGCGCGCCCTCGCCTTCGCCGCTCTATTGTGCTGCGCTACCGGCGCCGCGGCGGCCGTGCCGCCAGCGCAATCGGCGTTCGCGGAGCGAACCGGACTGCTCGAAGTCGACGCACGCTGCCATCTCTTCACGCCCGACATCCGTTTCGCGCTGGAGGCTGGCGCGGCGCAGGCGCGCGGCGCGTTATTGCGCGGCGGCTGGACAGAAGCGCGCATTCAGGAACTTGCCGACGCCGTGACCGAAGCTGCGCGCGGGCGCGCCTGCAACGACGCCGGCATCGCCTCCGCAGCATCCGCCGCGCGCGCCGGTTTCGCATCCTGGGCGCGCATGCCGTCCATGACGTTCGCCGGTTCTGAGCGCAACTGGACCGCGCGTCGCTTTCCCGATCCGGGCGGATGGCGTTTGCGCCAAGACGTACCCGTCGGCGCCGCGTTCGGCGTGCGTGAAGTCAGCGGCGCCCAAGAACTCGATTTCGTCGCGCCACTCGCCAACGGCGAATATCCGCCGGCGTCCGCACAGCTTGTCGTGCGCGATCCCGATCGCGCGCGCGCCAACCTCGATGTACCCGGCCGCCTCGCCCACGGCCTGCAAGCCGCGGCGCCGTCGGCGACAGCGTCGCGCGTGTTCTTCGCCAGCGCCCGGCGCATCGAAACGACGACGCAGCACCAGCGCTATATGGCGTTCGCGTTTCCGCAGGCGGCGTTCCAGGCGCTGCTTGCGCTCGATCCACGCGAAGCGGTCGAGATCCGCCTCGGCGCGGCCGGCGAAGGACGACATTTCCTCATCGAGGTCGGCGACATCGCGGCCGCGCGCGCGTTCCTGGCGATCAGCCCGTCACACTGATCGGCGCGGCGATGCGCACGAGCGCGCCGCCGCCCGGCGCATCGTGAAAGCTCAGACCGCCGCCGTGCAATTCCGCAAGAGCGCGCACCAGCGCAAGACCGAGCCCGGTTCCCTCGGCGCGCGCGCCGCTCGCGCCGCGCTCATACGCGTGTCCGAGCCGTCCGCGCTCCGCTTCAGGGATGCCCGGCCCCGTATCGACGGTGTCGAAGGTGGCCATCTTGCCGCTCGCGTGAGCTTGGAGCGTGACGCGTCCGCCCTCGGGCGTAAATTTCACGGCATTGCTCACGGTGTTGGTCAGCATCCGGCGCAGGGCGCGTGGATCGGCGCGCACGATGAGCGGCGCGTCAGGCGTTCCGCCGTTTAGCGTTATGCCTTTCTTCGCCGCCGCATCCGACGACATGCGGACGACTTCGTCGACGATCGCGCGCGCATCGAAGGTCTCGAACTCAAGTTCGTAGCGGCCGGCGTCCATACGGGAAAGGTCCAGCAGGTCGTTCACCAGATGCAGCAAATGATTGCCGCTCTGACGAATGAGCCCGGCATATTCGACATAGCGATCGCCGACCGGGCCGAACACCTGCTGCTCGATCATCTCCGCAAAGCCCAGGATGTGCGTCAGCGGCGTCCGTAGATCGTGCGACACTTCCGCCACGCGTTGCGCCACGTTCGGTTCACGCGCCTCATTCTGAGTTGCAGACGCGGCAGCGATCAGCGCCGCGGCGAAAAGCATCACCGCCACGGTCAGCAAGATGGGCGTCGGCCCTAACGCAGGGGCGCCGGGAAAGGCCAGCGATAGAGCTTCAGCGGCGCCATACCCCAGGGCCGCCGCGAAGGCCGTTTCGAGCACGAAATCCAGCCGCAACACGAACACGAGCGCCGGCGCGATCAGCAGGCTCGCCGCAAGCGGCGACGCCGCGCCGCCGGTTCCCGCGGTCAGTCCAATCGCCGCCAGCAGCCAAACTGCAACCAGCCCGGCCGCCGCCCAAGTTTCGCGCAATCGGGGCAAGAGAATGAATCCGGCCATGGCCGGCGCCAAAGCAAGCGCTGTCGCCCCCGCGACCGCCGGAGCATGTCCGCCCGAAAGCCAGGACAGGAGCCCGATGCCGACGACCAAAACCAGCCACGCCCACAGCGCACGCGCCAAGGCAACTGCGTTTGGCGCTGCAATTGCAGGCCGCGTTACAGGCAGTTGTGTTGACTTGGGCATTAAGCTCACGAGTAAAAGTCTTCTTAATGAGCGCCTGGGCATGCTGCGCGACACGATTCGCTTACGGAAGCGAACTCGCCCATCAAGGAAGGGGGAGCCGATGCTGAAGCTTGCGGTCCTGACAACATTGGCGACCACCGCCCTCGTCGGCGCGGCGAGCGCCCAAACCGTAGCGGTTGCAACTGCGCAGCCCGCCGTGGCCACCACCGGCGGCGCGGCGGACATGCAAAGCGCGTTAACCTCCTACGCCGAATTTCACAGCGACGTCTCCGACTTGAAGGCGGCTCGCATCACAACGGCCGCCGATCTTGAAACCGCGCTCGATACCGCCGCGCGTCACAACCGTGACGAGCTCACCCGCGGTTGGGTCGCCTATGGCGCCATGACGGCGGCGCAATCCGCTGCTTATGCGCAAGGCGTCCGCGATGCCGCCGCCTATTATGGCCGCGACGCCGTGATCTGGGCGATCACCGCCGATCCCTATTATGCGCGCGGCCTGCGCGGCGCCAGCGAAGCCACCAAGCTCGCGCTCGACTCCGCCAATGCCGACGGCGCGCGCATCATCGCTGTGGCCGACCGTTATCAGGAGATGGCCTACTCTCTGCAGCGTCAGCGCTGGGCCAACGCCGTCGCGCCGCAGCAAGCGCAACGCGTGCAACGCATCCGCGCGCTCGGCGCGCCGGGCGGCGCCTCACTCACGCTGGCCGCCAATATCGCCCCCCGCCTGGTCGTGACGCCAGCGAGCCTCTCGCCATCGAGTGATCCCACCGCCTTCGGCGGCCGGCGCTTCTGGGACGCGCTTCGCGGCGGGCCGGACGTCGTGACGGTCGCATCCGCGCCGCCGGCCATGCGCGTCAACGGCCCGCGCGGCGAAGCTGTCGCGCGCATGACCTCGATCGCCGCCCTCGAAGTGTTGGGCGCGACCAGCGATCACGCCAGCGCCGTCAGCCAGCTTATGAACGATCAGCGCTCGCGCGATTGTTTCGAAATGGCGCAGCTGCAGCTCTATCAATGCATGTCCGCAGCGCACTTCCGGTACGAAAACGCCTTCTGCCTCGGACAACACGGCCTGCGCGACGTCGGCCTCTGCATCAGCGCCGTCGCCGAACCCGATCCAACGGCGATGGCGGTGCTGCCGACTTCGGCGGCCGCCCCCGCGCCGGCCCCCGCTTCGCGGCCGTAACCCGCATTCCCAATCGTCAGCTCTTGCCGGAGATGGCCCTTCGGGGCCATGTCCGGGCGCATGAGTGCGCGCACAATTAACGACGCCATCGACGAGATCGCCGAAGAATTCTCGTTCTTCTCCGATTGGGAGGAACGCTACGCGCACATCCTCGAACTGGCCCGCGGCCTCGAACCGTTGACCGAGGCCGAGCACAACGAGGCGAGCAAAGTCCGCGGCTGCGCCAGTCAGGTCTGGCTGGTGAGCGATCGGCGCCCCGAGGCGCCGGAAAGGCTCTTTTTTCGCGGTGATTCAGACGCCCACCTGGTGCGCGGCCTGATCGCGCTGTTGCTGCGCGTCTACTCCGGCCGCACGCCGCAGGAAATCCTATCGGTCGAACCGCGCGCGCTGTTCGAGCGGCTGGGCCTCAAGGATGCGCTGACGCCGCAACGCTCCAACGGCCTCTTCTCCATGATGGAGCGCATCCGCCGCTACGCCGGCGAAGCCGCCGCAAGCTGAGCCAGCCCCAGCTTCAGCGCGATCTTGCCTGACCGCGCCGGCCAGCCTTCCGCGCGCTCCAAGGCTTCAAGCCCTTCTTCGGCAAGACATATCCGCTCGACCACGCGCCGCAGCGGCGGCGCAAGCAGGGCCAGCGCCTGCTCAACACGCCGGCGCGCGTCGCACGTCGCGCCCACCGCCATTTCTTGCGCATTGCCGGGTCCTCGCGCGCTGCCGCCGCGCGGCGGCGCGCTCCAGTCCGAGCCACGCACAAGCCCGATCTGCCCCCGCTCCCAATCTTCCCGGAGCCGCGTCGCGGCCGCCAGTTCCGCAGGATTGAGCCAGGGCGCGCCGCGCGCGTCGCGCAGCATCGCCAAGCGTTTCAGCCCAGCGCCTGCGACCACCGCGCGCGCGCGGCGCACGTCGCCATCGGCGTCGACAACCACGCGCTCGATCATCGGCGCGTGCTGAGCGATGAAGCCCTCAGCCTCCGGCGCCTCTTGGCGCCGCAGCCGCGCACGCCCTGCCTCGGAGAGCACAAACGCGCCCTTCTCCGGCAACGGGGCCAGCACGCCGTCGGCGCTCAGTGCTTTCACTTCCGCCGCGCTCAATCGCGCCACGGGCCTGCGTCTGCGGTCGCCGCCTAGATAGACGCCAAACCCGACGCCGTCGCGGTTGCCAGCAAGGACCGCCTCCGGCGCAGCCAGGCGCGCCAGCGCCCGTCCGATCCCGCGCACACTCATCATTGCACCATCGGCGCGGGCGCGCCGCGCAACATGCCTTCGAGCGCATCGATCCAGGCGTCGAAGCTTTCTTCATCGCGCCGGTCTTCGATCGTGTGACACGCATGCGCGACGGTGGAGCGGTCGCGTCCGAACGCCTGCGCCACACGGCTTAAGCTCAATTCGAACGCCACATGGCAAAGATACATGGCGACCTGCCGCGCGAACGCCGCGCGCGCGGAGCCCCGAGCCGGCTCCAGGATTTCGGTCGAATTCACCCCGAGCGCGTAGCTCGCCACCCCTGCGGCCAATTGCGCCGCTGCTGTCTCATTGCGCGTGTCGGACACGCCCATCGCAATCCCTCC